>JAZURW010000001.1:0-5550 GCA_045606405.1 Candidatus Ornithospirochaeta sp.
ATAGATATCCACATTCTCCTTCTCGCTCTTAAAAGCCTCCTCAAGAGCGCTCTTTTCCCTTATCTTTATCTCCCTAGGCCATGTAAGATACCATCTAGAGTCATTGTATTTATCACATAAAGCCTGGAATAAGGCATAATCCTCAAGCCACCATGCATTGTCTGCCTTGAATTTCTCATAGGCCTTCCTCTCTTTCGCAGGAAGGGATAGAAAAGCCTTAGCAGCCTTTCTAAGAAGAGGCATCTTCACCTCTCTCGCCTCGCCGTAATCAACTCTGTCACTTGCCTTTGCCTTAACCATGACATCATCAACGTCTATAAGGCCTTCAAGGTAGAGCTCCTTGGGGGAAATGAAGAGCTCATTGCCCGCAAACGCAGAGCGAGCTGAGTAAGGGCTATCTCCGAAGCCAGTTGGCCCGGTTGGCAGAATCTGCCAAAGAGATATCTTGTTCTTCTCCAAGGAATCAACAAACTTATATGCTGCATCTCCTAAATCTCCCACTCCATATTCACTTGGAAGGCTGGTTATATGGAGAAGCACTCCTGTCTTTCTAATATCACTGTTCATATCTCAAGTATATAATAAAGAGTTGTTGTATTAAAGCATATTCGATAAACGAATCCTGCCCCTAGTTTGAAATTTTTGAAAATTAACTTGGTGCTCAATTTCAAACTTTCTGATAGAATAAGTATATGGATAGCACAGAATTAGCTGCAAAATTCAACGTTGGTGACACAGTCGTCTACCCTTCTCAGGGAGTCGGCAAAATCATGTGTTTGGAGATCAGAGGCGAGAAAGAATACCTAAGGATAAAGCTTCCCAGCACCGAGATGGACATTCTTCTTCCAAAGGAGACAGCTGCAAGTTTCGGGCTTAGGGCTTTGGCATCCGAGAGCATGGTGCGCAAAGCTCTATTATCGCTATCAGAGAAGCCTAAGCTATCCTCAGCTGACTGGAAAATAAGGCTTCTTGAGAACCAAGCCCTGCTTAAAAAGGGCGACCTAATCTCTGTTGCGAAAATCATAAACAATCTATATAGACGCTCTAAGCTCAGAGAACTCCCTGCTCTTGAACGAAGACTATATGATACTGCCATCTCAATGCTTGTAGATGAAAGCTCTTATGTGCTAGGAATAGATAAGGAAGAAATAAGAAAAGAGATCTTCCTGAAGCTAGAAGACTGACAATAAGGAAAACACATGAACATACCTCCATTTGCTGCGATAATCACAGCAGCAGGCGCATCAGAAAGATTCAATAGAGGCAGAGAGGAGAAGGTCAAGAAAGAGTACCTCTCAATCGATGGGCACACAATCCTATATAGAGCCACTGAGCCTTTTTTGGAAATTCCTTCGTTAAGGGCAGTCGTGGTAACCTGTCCTAAGGGAAGCGAGGATGAGACAGCTGTCGCGCTAGAGGACTTAGTGAACATCAATGGAATCCCATTCTTGATTGTCGAGGGCGGGGATACGAGGACAGAGTCTGTCAAGAATGCTTTAAACGCCCTAAGAAATCTACCTTTTGGATTCGAATATATCGCAATACACGATGGCGCAAGGCCATTTGTAAAGCCAGAGCTAATCATACAAACGCTTGCAACTGCATCAATTGCTGGTGCTTCTGCCCCTGTGATGAGAATAAACGACGCAGTCAAGAGGATTGGAGCTAATGGCCTGATTGTTGAGAATGTTGATAGAACCAACCTTGTGAGAGTCCAAACCCCACAGATATTCAAAGCTGATTGGATATTCGACTCCTATGGGAGAATATCAGATAATGAAAGCTTCGCAGATGACATTGAGGTCCTGATTAACGCAGGCTACTCCTGCTCCTGCGTTCAGGGAGATGAATCAAATAGCAAGATCACATACTTCAAGGACATAAGTGACGCTGATAAGCAAATAGAGGAATACCTTGAAGCAAGGGATAAAGGCAGACACTCAGCCGATGTAGTGAGGCGCATGAGAGAGCTTATGAAGCAAAGAGAGGAAGAGCTTTGAGAATAGGATTCGGAAATGATATCCATAGGCTTGCAGAAGGCCGTCCACTATATCTTGGGGGAATAGTGCTTCCTTATGAAAAGGGAGCCCTTGCCCACTCAGATGGCGATGTCCTTATCCATGCCCTGATAGATGCGATCCTTGGTGCGCTTGCAATGGGTGACATAGGAACATTCTTTCCTCCGGAGGATGATAAATACAAAGACATCTCCTCAAAAATACTTCTTCAGGAGATTCTAGATAGAACAACACCAAGATTTCTGAATATCGATATGGTGGTTACTCTGGAAGGCTTCAAGCTAAAGCCATATATAAAGGAGATAAGAGAATCCCTTTCCAATCTTCTATCCTTGGATATAGGTAGAATATCTTTAAAAGCGAAGACCAACGAGGGCCTGGACGCCTTGGGAGAGTCTCGTGCTATAAAAGCGGAAGTCGTGGTGCTTTTGGACAATTAAGAGGCCCTAAAGCATTGAAGAAGCACAAAATTCCATGCTTTTTTGATATGCGTTCACAAAAAAAGAGGTGTTGCCACCTCTTTTTCAGAAACCTGAACTGTGCAACACCTTCTTTTCATCAGTTATGAGCAATAAGCATTGTCCTTGGGTCAAGTGCAACCTTAGCAGGCTTTGGAATATTCTCAGAGTGTGCTCTTACAACAGTCATCATAACCTTATCTGAGCTGTCATCGTATCTGAGAGCAACAAGAACATCGATTGCGTCGAGGTATTTGACAAGTGAGTTTGGAACACCATACTCATCATAAACAACATCAGGTCTTACAGGTGATACTGCGAACCAGATCTCGATCTGCATCTTCTCTGCGAATGCCTTGATCTTCTGGATATCCTCCTCTGATGCAACTGTGAGCTTAAAGCCATCAAAGAGGATAGTGTCAGCCTTAAAGGATCCCTGGCTGATAAGAGACTCTAATGAAGCGAGAACCTTGTCGATGCTGATCTGCTCCTGAGAGAAGTTCATTACAACACGATTTGCAAGGATTGAGTTGTAAACCATAGCTGCGTCATCAAGTGACTGAATAGCTGCGATTTCCCTGAAAACTTCCTTATACCAGTTTATTACATGCTCAACGTTGCCAGAGAAAGAAACATGAATGACGTTCTCTCCCTTGAAGAGCTTATCTGTTGCGAGATGTACGAGACATGCGGTCTTTCCAACGCCATGCTTGGATACGATGACTCCAAGATTTCCCTTGCCCAGCCCACCGTTGATTGATTCCTCAAAAACGCGAAGAGGGCTCATTGAATTAAGCTGCTGAATGTCCATCGGATTGCCTCCTTAAGTTTATTTGTTAAATTATACCAACGCACTAGTATGAAATAAAGGATAAAATACTCTTTTTTCCACTTTTTTACTTCATAAAAGGGTTTGGAAAAAATAAGCGATACATTTGTACCGCTTATCATCACAATATGCGAAAGCAGGATTACTTACCAGCTTCCTTCTTTCTCTTCTCTTCGTATGCCTTCTTGAGCTCATCAGAGACTGACTGTGGGACTCTGCCATACTTAGCAACTTCCATTGAGAACTCTGCCTTACCCTGTGTGAGGGATCTGAGAACTGTTGAGTAGCCGAACATCTCTGAAAGTGGGACCTCAGCAACAACAACACAAGCATTGTTGTTCTCTGTTGAGGAGATGATGAGACCTCTTCTCTGGTTGATTGAGCCGAAGATGTTACCCTGGAATTCTGATGGGCCCTCTACCTCAACCTTCATGATTGGCTCAAGAATAACTGGCTTAGCTCTCTCGTAAGCATCTCTGAAAGCACCAAGCGCTGCTGTCTGGAATGCCATATCTGAGGAGTCAACTGGATGCCATGCGCCATCATTGACAACACATCTTACACCAATTACAGGGAAGCCGATCTGTGTGCCCTTCTTGAGAGCAGCCTGGAAGCCCTTATCACAAGATGGGATGTACTCTGTTGGGATTGCACCACCCTTTACCTCATCGATGAACTCATAATCCTTAGCTGGCTCATCCTCTGAGACTGCGACTGTTGGCTCAATGTAACCTGCAACACGTGCGTACTGACCTGAACCACCTGTCTGCTTCTTGTGAGTGAAGTTGAAGTCTGCTCTCTGTGAGATAGCCTCTCTATATGCTACCTCTGGCTTACCTACCTCTACCTCTGCCTTGTACTCTCTCTTCATTCTCTCGATGTAAACATCAAGATGGAGCTCACCCATGCCCTTGATGATTGTCTGGTTGGACTCTGGGTCAACATATGTCTGGAATGTTGGGTCTTCCTTTGTGAATCTGTTGAGAGCCTTAGCCATGTTATCTGCAGCCTTCTTGTCAACTGGCTTGATAGCAAGTGAGATAACAGGGTTTGGAACATACATTGAAGTCATTGAGTAGTTGAGGCTTGGATCGCAGAATGTGTCACCTGATGCACAATCGATGCCGAAGAGAGCTGCGATCTCGCCGCATCCACACTCTGATACGTCTTCCATTGTTGAAGCGTGCATCTTTACAAGTCTACCTACGTTGAACTTCTTCCTTGTTCTGATATTGAAGAGTGTGTCACCCTTCTTGATCTTGCCCTGGTATACTCTGATGTATGTGAGCTGGCCATACTGACCATCCTCAAGCTTGAATGCGAGAATGACTGGCTTCTCGTCCTCATCTGACTTAAGGACAACTTCCTCTTCCTTGTTGTCAAGGTCAAGAGCGATGTTCTCAACCTCAGTTGGATTTGGAAGATATGATACAACACCATCAAGAAGTGGCTGGATGCCCTTGTTCTTATATGCAGAACCCATGAATACAGGAACGAGCTCAAGAGCGATTGTAGCTCTTCTGATGCATTCCTTGATCAAATCAATTGAGATTGACTCTGGATCCTCAAGAAGCGCCTCCATAAGCTCATCGTTGCCTGTGCACATTGATACTGTGTCAAGGAGCTCCTCTCTCTTTGCAATAGCCTCATCAAGAAGCTCTGCTGGGATCTCAGCCTCTCTTACCTCGTCACCTGTTGCGCCTGCGTCAAAGTAAAGAGCCTTCATCTCGATAAGGTCAACTACACCCTGGAGCTTATCCTCAAGACCAATTGGGATTTCCATGAGAACAGCGTTAAGTCCAAGCTTCTCAATAAGCTGGTCCTTTACTCTGTATGGGTTGGCACCTGTTCTATCACACTTATTAACGAATGCGATTCTTGGAACGCGATATCTCTTCATCTGTCTGTCAACAGTGATTGACTGTGACTGAACGCCACCTACTGAACAGAGAACGAGGATAGCACCGTCAAGAACACGGAGTGATCTTTCTACTTCGATTGTGAAGTCAACGTGTCCGGGAGTATCGATGATGTTGATCTCGTGGCCCTTCCAATTTACGTTTGTAGCAGCAGAAGCAATTGTGATGCCTCTTTCTCTCTCGAGCTCCATGGAGTCCATTGTTGCGCCAACTCCATCCTTACCACGAACATCGTGGAATGCATGAATCTTACCGCTGAAGTAAAGGATACGCTCTGAAAGGGTTGTCTTACCGGAGTCAATGTGTGCACTGATACCGATATTTCT
>JAZURW010000002.1:0-7359 GCA_045606405.1 Candidatus Ornithospirochaeta sp.
GTTATTTTTTCCTAAAACTTTCAAAGAGAAACTTATTTTTAGATATGGTTCTCTATATATAACTTGTTTTTTATGATATTTTTCTCTTGAAAGGAAAAATCATTTATACTGATTTAAATGAAGCAAGTATTTCATTAAGGAGAAAACATACTATGGTTATCTTAACCCTCAACTGTGGCAGTTCTTCTGCAAAGTATCAGGTTTATGATTGGGAGAATAAGGATGTTCTCACAGTCGGCATCGTTGAAAGAATCGGTCTTGAATATTCTACAATTGAACAGAAGACATCTGGTAAGGAAGTATTTGAAACAAAGTTCTCATCCCCTACTCACAAGGAAGCTATCGAGCTTGTCCTTAAGATGCTTGTTGATGAGAAATATGGCTGTATCAAGGATCTCTCTGAAATCGGCGCAGTTGGCCATAGAGTTCTTCATGGCGGCGAGATGTTCAAGAAGTCAACTCTTGTAACAGATGAGGTAATCGAAAAGCTCAAGTCCCTCATCCAGCTTGGACCTCTCCACATGCCAGCAAACATCATGGGCATTGAGGCTGCTAGAAAGCTCATGCCAAACGTTCCTCACGCAATCTGCATGGATACAGCTTGGCACCAGACAATGCCAGAAGAAGCTTTCATGTATGCAGTGCCATATGAATGGTATGAAAAGTACAATGTAAGACGCTACGGTTTCCATGGAACATCACATCTTTATTGCGCTAAGAGAGCAGCAGTTCTGCTTGGCAAGGAAAACAAGGATACTAACGTCATCATCCTCCACGTTGGAAATGGCGCATCAGCTTGTGCTGTCAAAAATGGTGTCTGCATTGACACAACAATGGGCCTCACACCACTTGAAGGTCTTGTAATGGGAACAAGATCAGGTGATATCGATCCAGCTATCATCCCTTATATCTGCGCTAACGCAGGCTACACTGTCCAGGAGATGGATACAATCCTCAACAAGAAGTCAGGTCTTGTAGGCCTTTGCGGCAAGTCAGATAGAAGAGACGTTGCTTCTGCAGCAGCAGCTGGCGACAACAAGGCAAAGCTTGCAATGAACATGGAGTGCCACAAGCTCAAGAAGTACATCGGCGCTTATGCAGCTCTTCTCGGCAAGGTTGACGCAATCGTATTCACAGCTGGTGTTGGCGAGATGGGTGACCTGATCAGAAAGGGCGCATGCTCAGGCCTCGAGAACCTTGGAATCAAGCTTGACGAAGCAAAGAACGATCTTTCACACTGCAGAAACGCAGAGACTTGCATCTCAGCAGATGACAGCCCTGTGAAGATCTTCGTCATCCCAACAGATGAAGAGCTTGTAATGACTGAGGATGCATTCGCACTTATGGAAGGAACATACGACGTTCATACAAACTTCCACTATACATTCGAGTCTCCTGACTACGTTAACAAGGCAAGAGCAAGAGGCCTTGTTGACAACCTCAAGAAGAATCCTGCTCTTGAATCAATTATCGCAGTTCCACCAGCAAAGAAGTGCTGTTGCTGCGGTTGCTAAGAATATATGGCCGGGCTTATGACCCGGCTATATTTATGCCCTTATATCTATTAATTATACTGACTTTTCATACCGTTTTCGGTATATATAATCAGATTATTTAAATTTATTAGCACTCTTTGGGGTTTTTCCATTCTAATTTCATGAGCTATTTGGAAACCTACAGGAAAACAGCACGTGAAAGCTTTTCAATACATTATCTGAAGCCATATCAGGAATTGATCGTAAGACACATACTTGAAGGGGAAGAGAGCGGGAGAGGCTCAAGACTCTTAGCATGCCTACCCACAGGAAGCGGTAAAAGCATCTGCTTCATGCTACCTGCAATGCTTCTAAAGGGAAAGACAATGATAATCTATCCCCTGCTTTCATTGATGAAGGACCAGATGGATAGATTTGAGAGATCGAGGATAAAAGCTGTCTCCTTAAAGGGCGGCATGGAAAGATCTGAAAGAGATAATGCCTTGAATAGCTTCATAAAAGAAGACGTGAAGGTAATGATAACGAACCCAGAGATGCTCATCTACCTTTTTGAAAGCAAGAAGCTCGAAAGCATAAAGAGAGTGCTTTCAATGATTGTGATTGATGAGGTGCACACAGCAATCACCTGGGGAGAGAGCTTTAGGCCCTCATTTTCAAGGCTGAATGAGATTTTTAGCTTCTTAAGGCCAACTCACATCGCAGCCTTCACTGCCACAATGGACCTTTCTATTGAACGGGGGCTTGTTGATCTCATTTTCAATGGAGAAAGACCATATACTGTCCATGCATCTGCAGACAGAGAGAACATCTTCTATCATAGTCTTAAGAGCTACTCCAAGCTTTCAGATATCCAAAGAATCCTAGAGAAGGAAGAAGCAAGACCTGCACTGATTTTCACGAGATCAAGAATTGAGACAGAGAAAACCAAGGAGCTATTATCGCCATATTTTGAGATAGAATCCTACCATGCTGGCATGGAGAAGGAGAAAAGAAGGGCCATAGAAGAATGGTTCATGGAGAGCCGCAGCGGTGTGCTTGCCTCCACTACAGCCTTTGGAATGGGAGTTGATAAGCCAAACATCAGAACTGTGATACATACCACTATCCCTGAAACATCCTCTGACTTTTTGCAAGAGTCTGGTCGAGGCGGAAGGGATGGCGAGAGATGCCACTCCTACGTCTTATATCATCCTAATGAGAAAAGCACCTTAGACCACATCTTCAAGACAAAGGAATGCATAAGAATGAAACTTTTAAAGGACATGAACGAAACACCTGAGAGCGAGAGATGCCTGGCCTGCTCCTCATGCTCTGATGAAAAAGATGAGTGCAGAGGAAGAAGAGAGATTCTCTCTATTTTAAAAAAGAGGCTATTCACACTAGAGGATACTCTTGATAAGAAGCTGAGAAACAGAAGCCTGTACAATAGAGCATATATCCCACTATGGAGCGAGAGAAGCACTAGGATCGCAATTGAGGATTTAAAGGAGGAAAAGCTCATCAAGATAGCCTATAAACACAATATCCTGGCAACAAAGTCAGGGAGAAATTGGTTTAAAGAGCATAAGACAGTTCCAGAAAGGGAAAAGTAGTGTAGAATCTATCAAGAGAGAATGAAAATGTTTGAAAAACTGCATAGTGTTTATCCAGAGCTATATGGCCAGAACTACTCAGAAGAAGAGATGGATGCAAGATTCTCATCTCTATGCATAAAGCATAAAGAGCTCTTTGGCATTGAAAACCCAATGCTATTCTCAGCAGCCGGTAGAAGCGAGATCGCAGGAAACCACACAGACCATAACCTTGGCCTTGTGCTTGGGGCGACCATTAATCTAGACACGATAGCAGCAGTTTCAAAAAGAGATGACGATACTGTGATTCTCTCTTCAGAAGGTTTTGATGAATGCAGGATCAATTTATCAGAGCTGGAGATGAAAGAGGAGGAGAAGCAGACCACAAATGCCTTGATCAGAGGAATCGCGAAGGCATTCAAGGACCGAGGAATCAAGATAAAAGGATGGCAGGCAAATACATCAACAAATGTGCTGAAAGGATCAGGCTTATCATCCTCAGCCGCGATAGAGGTGCTATGCGCTGAAATCTTCAACAGCCTTTACAATGATGATGCTTTGGATGCAATTGAGCTTGCAAAGATTGGACAGTTCGCTGAGAATGCCTATTTTGGGAAACCTTCAGGACTTCTTGACCAGATATGCTGTGCGCATGGGAAAATAGTGGGCATCGACTTCAAGGACAAAGAGAATCCGATCGTCACACCTTTGAATGTGGACTTCTCAAGCTTTGGCTACTCTATAGTCATCACAGATACAAAGGGAGACCATGCGAACCTGACACCAGAGTATGCCGCAGTGCCTTCCGAAATGAGGGCAATCGCAGAATATTATGGAAAGGAGAACTTAAGGGACGTAGATCCTGAAACCTTCTTCCATGATATCCCCAAACTCAGAAAATATGCGAAGAATGATAGAGCTATCCTCAGAGCATACCACTATTTCACTGAGAACAGCAGAGTTATCTCAATGCTTGATCACCTGAAAAAGGGAGAAATCGCATCCTATTTAGCTCTCGTCAAGGAATCTGGAAACAGCTCTTACAGATTCCTTCAGAATGCATATCCTCAATCAATGCCTCAAATGCAGGGCATTTCGATTGCAATCGCATGCTCAGAGAGAGTCTTAAAAGACGAAGGTGCTGTCAGAGTGCATGGCGGTGGTTTTGCAGGAACAATACAGGCATATGTCCCAGATAAACTCTTGAATGAATATATCCAGGCCATGGAGAGCTTGTTTGGGGAGAGCTGCTCAACTGTGGTTTCCATAAGAAGAAAACCTGTATCAAGAATATACTAATCAACTTTTGGATATTCAACAAAAGCAAGCACAGGATTATCTCGAAAGCATGGGCAGTGGTGTGCAGAAGAAGAACGATATAACAGAAGGCATCATTTGGAGGCAGATTCTTGCCTTCTTTTTCCCTATCCTATTCGGGACCTTTTTCCAAATGCTCTACAATACAGTGGATGCCATCATTGTAGGACAGTTTCTAGGAAAGCAGGCTCTTGCTGCCGTTGGTGGCGGCACTGGCACAATGATCAATCTGATAATCGGCTTCTTCACAGGACTTTCATCAGGCGCCACAGTCATTATTTCTCAATTCTACGGCGCAAAGGATAGCATTAAGCTCAGAAAGGCAATTCACACTGCCCTAGCGCTATCCCTAGCAGGCGGAGCCTTGATATCTGTATTTGGCTTAGTGTTCACAGATCCTCTTCTGCGTCTTATTTCCACACCAGCAGAGGTAATGCCTCTTGCATCGAAATATCTGAAGATATATTTCGCAGGTTCAATATCCATTGTCCTCTACAATATCTCATCAGGTATTTTCAGAGCGCTTGGAGACTCAAAGCATCCCCTTTATTTCCTTATTGTCGGCTCAATTGTGAATATCATCCTGGACATAGTCTTTGTCGCTGTAATCCCATTAGGAGTCGCAGGAGCTGCGATAGCAACAGTCTCATCTCAGGTCATAGCTGCAACCCTTTCAGTTATCTGGCTCAGAAAAGGCAAGGAGGAAGACACGAGAGTATCTCTTTCCAAGATTGCATTTGATGGCCCGATTATGAAGAGGGTCATGACAATAGGTCTTCCTGCCGGCATACAGTCGATCATGTACAACATCTCAAACATGATAATCCAAGCCAAAGTCAATGGTTTTGGAACGAATGCAGCAGCAGCTTGGGCTGCCTATGGAAAGCTTGACGCGATCTTCTGGATGATCATAAATGCCTTTGGAATCGCTATAACGACCTTTGTAGGGCAAAACTATGGAGCAGGAAGAATCGATAGGGCAAGAAAAGGTGTCAAATCAGTTTTCTTGATGAGCATGATCTCCTGCATAGCACTGCAAGCCTTATATCTCATCTTCGGGCAATATGCGTACAAGATCTTTGTTGAGGATGCTGATGTAATCAAGATAGGCATGCGCATACTCAATACTATTGTCCCAGCTTTTATACTCTATATTTCCATCGAGATATTCTCGGGAGCAATCAGAGGAGCTGGAAAATCGATAGTGCCCACGATATTCACTGTAGTCGGCATCTGTGGGCTTAGGCTAATCTGGCTTTCTGTGCCAATCTTCACAGATACAATAGAGAAGGTAATGTACTCCTACCCTATCTCCTGGGCACTGGTCTCAATTCTCTTCTTCATCTACTACAACAAGGGCAATATCTATAACGATAAGCCAAAGCATTAATAGAAACGACCCCGTGATGGGGCCGTTTGAGAAGAATCAGAAGATCTTATGGTAATCTGCATCGATCTCCATTGCCCTTGATTCTTTATGGGTAATCGTATAGAGATTCTCTGGAATAGGAAGAGTCTTCTCAATAAGAGGCTCTACGATTGTCTCGAACTTTGCAGGATGAGCTGTGGAGACAATGATTGTTCCTTCGTTTTCGAACATATCTCTTCTCACCTTCTCAGCGCATGCTGTATGTGGGCATAGAACATAGCCTGTCTCATCATAGACAGTCTTGATGGTCTCTCTGATTTCATCATCGCTCACGCTATATGCAGACACATTGCTCTTGAACTCATCGAAGTCCTTAAAGAGGTCAAATAGTCTTTCCATGTTGGAAGGGGCACCGACATCCATCGCATTTGCAAGCGTCTTCACTGAAGGACGAGGAATGTACTCACCGCTTTCAAGATATTCAGGTATTGTCTTATTCTCATTCACTGCCAGGATAATTCTCTCAATTGGAGCGCCCATTGCCTTTGCCCAATATGCGCCAGTGCAGTTTCCGACATTTCCTGATGGAATGATTATTACAGGCTTCCTTGAGTACTTGAGATTATATAAGTAGGAAGCGTATACATAATAGGCCATCTGAGGGAGCAGACGTCCAAGGTTGATTGAGTTTGCTGAGCTGAGACCTTTGAGATCTGGATCCATGAAAGCATCCTTAACCATCTTCTGGCAATCATCAAAGGAGCCTTCTACCTCATAGGACTCTACATTATCACCCCAGGTAGTGAGCTGTGCTCTCTGACGCTCTGCAACCCTGCCCTTAGGGAAGAGCACCTTGACCTTGAGGTTGTTCCTCTTATGGAAAGCTGAAGCTACAGCACCGCCAGTATCGCCAGATGTTGCCACAAGGATAGTAAGCTCCTCTCCTCTTCTCTCAAGAAGCTTCTCCATTGTGAATGCCAAGAATCTTGCACCATAGTCCTTGAAAGCTGAGGTTGGGCCGTAGATGAGCTCCATCACTTCCTTGCCCTCTGCCTGTCTATGGAATGGAAGAGGGAAATCAAAGGCGCTTTTACAGATATCCAACAGCTCTGACTCTAGCTCATCGCCTTCAAAGAATGGCTTGATTGCTGTATACATAGCATAGCTAAGACCCTTATCCAAGCTAAAATCACAGGATATCTGAGGCATTGTCTTTGGAACAAATAAGCCACCGTCTGGAGCTAAACCCTTTAGAATTGCATCTGATGCTGAGTATTCCTCTCCGTCTCTATTTCTTGTTGATACGAACTTCATCACTCCTCCTTTAGATCTTTGAGCCAAGATATGCGCTAAGTCTGAGAATATCTCCGAAAACACCTGCAGCAGTGACCTCAGGCCCTGCGCCCGGTCCCTTGATTACAAGTGGCTGCTTATGATAGCGGTATGTTGTGAATGCAATCACATTGTCTGTGCCATTAGCCTGTGAGAATGGATGATCCTCTGGGTACTCTGAGAGAGAGACTGAGCAAACGCCGTTGTCGACCTTTCCAACATACCTTAGGCACATTCCTCTCCCTCTTGAAGTCGGATCGTAGCCATGTCGTTC
>JAZURW010000003.1:0-4413 GCA_045606405.1 Candidatus Ornithospirochaeta sp.
TATAGCCTAGCCTGTCTATCAGCTTTCCAATAATTGGGCTACAGAAGATCGAGCAAAGGGCCGAAATGGCCAAAAGAAGCGATATGGTAGAGGTGTCTGCGCCATAATGGAGGATAATTACATAAGGCGCGAAGGTCAGAAATATCTGCTTTCTAGCACCATAGAACACCTCAAGCATATAGAATTTGAAGTATTTTCTCCTGAAATAGAGGCGTTGTCTTCTCCCTTCATTGACAGCCTTGCTCTTCATGGAGCCTGAGATGACCAAAGATAAACCCATTAATGCAGCAACAACTATATATGTGACCTTGAATGATCCGATTGAAGCTGATCTGCCAAGCCTTCTTAGGATGAAAAAGACAGCAGACACTATCAAAAGCGAGGCGACATTGCCGGCGTTCACGATGCTGTTCATCATTCCAAGCGCCTCTCCATCCTTATTTGGATTCGCATGCTCAAGCGCGATTGTGCTCTTCATCGGAAGCGCTATATGGTCTCCAAAGCTGAAAAGAGTTATGAAGAAAAACACTGGCACGACCTCTGCGCTCGAGAGAGCAAGGCCTAATGAGCCTAGCGCCATGACAAAGATGCCTATCTTCATTATCCTTGCCTCAGATAGCCTGCAAAGGAAGGCGAGGATGAATATCAAAAGCAGGCCTGGAAGCTCCCTGAAGAACTCCAAGACACCCCTTTCAAAGGCATTTACATCGACAGCTTGGGCAAGGTAGTTATCCTGAACCCCCTTATAGAATCCATATGCGAGGCTCTGCAAAAGAAGAACCAGCAAAAAAGGCACGGCCCCTGAGTTTCTTTTGAAGATCGAATTGATATATCCTCTTATTCCACCTGTGCTATCAAGCTCTTTCATAACCCCTCCCATGAAAGGATATATTCAAAGGCTAAATACTTCAATAGAGCAGTGTAAACTCTATGTGTTTTTGCTGTTTACATCATAATCTTTCTATGCAATACTAATGCCATGGCATGGCTTGAAGTAGAGAATCTGACACTATACGATAATGGGCAGATGGTGCTGTCTAACATATCCTTCTCCATAGACAAAGGCACTATCACATTCCTTTCAGGCAGGAATGGATCTGGGAAATCCATGCTCTTGAAGTCCCTTAAGGGGCTGCTCTCAATAGAAGGAAACGTAAGATTGGATGGAAAGCTGCTGGATAGCCGCAGAAAGAGGCTGAGCACTGTCGGACTGGTTTTTCAGGAGACTGCGCTGCAGATTGTTGGCGCTACAGTCGAGAAGGACATCGCATTCGGGCCGGAGAACCAAGGTCTTTCACCCTCTGAGGTCAAACAGCGAGTGGATATGGTCATTGAGAACCTGGATCTTGGCCATATACGCAAGAAAAGCCCCTCAGAGCTATCTGGAGGAGAGCTGAGAAAGCTATCGATTGCAGGTGTCATTGCAATGTCGCCATCCCTGATCCTTCTTGATGAGCCTCTTGCCAACCTGGATTATCCTGCGACCATCAATGTCATCAAGACTCTCATCAAGCTCAAGGAGAAGGGTTTTACCATCATTGTCGCCTCACATGAGGTTGAGAAGCTTCTTGCCCACACCGACAGGACCCTGATCATGAAGAAGGGAAGGCTCATCTGCGACAAAAAATCCAGGGATTCCCTAAATGATCTAAGGGCAAATGATATCTACATCCCAAAGCAGATGAGGTTCGAGGATCTTACATGGATAGAGTAGAAGCAAAGAGAAACCCGGGCATATTGTTCCTCAATCTGCTCATACTCTCCATCTTGATATCGACAGCCCCTAAAACAGGCCTTTATCTTTATGTCATCATATTCGCCATCTCTTCCTTCATAAACAAAAGAAGCATCTTCCAAAGCTTCAAAAAGTCCCCTTTTCTGGTCATGCTGCTTCTGGCCACAGCAATATCCCATATGCTTACCTCAAGAAGCTGGTCTAGCGGCTTTGCCGAGGGAATGAGATTCACGCTCCTCATTGCCTTTTCATTCCTCTTTATAGAGACAGCTGATTCCACAGAGCTTGCATCCTCACTTGGCAACATACTCTCTGCCTTCATAGGGAAAAGAGCCTGGAGGCTCTCCTCGATGATCATGGTCACCCTGTCCATAATCCCAATGATCCTCAGGGTTGCGACAGAGATGTACAACGCTCGCCTCAGCAGGAACCAGAGCTTCGTAAGACACCCTATAAAGAGTCTAGCTGAGTACTCGACATCCCTTTTCGAGCATCTTCTCAAGAGAAGCGAGGAATTCTATGAAGCGCTTATCGCAAGAGGCTTCAAGCCAGACATGAGAAGGTCTGCCCCACCTATCCTTCCTTTTGATATAATATCCTTCATAGGCGTGGTATCGATATGCATAGTTGTCATGATAAGCAGGAAATAAGGAATCTCATGCTCGCTAGGCTCAAGGCCTTTGACAGGAAAGCAGAGGAGTCTAGGCTCATTGTCAATCTGCTTCTGTCAAACCCGCACTATAAAGAGGCAAAGACAATCCTGGCATACCACCCAATGAGCACTGAGCCTGATATAAAGCCAATACTTCTGGATCCTAGAGTCGCTCTTCCATACATCGCCGATGGCAAGATGCATTTCTCAAAAGCAAAAGAGACAGCAAGAAGCGCTTATGGCTTTCAGGAGCCTAAGGATAAGACGCCTATCGAATACGACAAAGCGCTGATTCTTGTCCCCCTTCTGGCCTTTGATGACAGATTATACAGACTTGGAAGGGGTGGAGGCTTCTACGACAGATACCTTTCTGAGAATAGAGAGAGGCTGTTTGCAGTCGGTATCGCTTACTCTGCATCCTATTGCCCAGAGCTCCCTGTCGAGGAGCATGACCAAAGACTGGACCTTGTAATAAGCGCAAATAGGTGAATAGCCTTTAAGTTTACATTTGCATTTGAAACTAGAAAGCAAAGAGATTTGTCCTTCTTTTATAGGTTTTTTGGCTAAATCCTGTATTGAATGGAATTATCACCATTCCTTCTGCCTAAATTGGATATCGAGGAAGATAAGATTCAGCCTTCCTCTTCTTTTTTCTATGAAAATTATATGAAATACTTTACACTACCAAATAAATGAATAGACAGAACAAATACATCCTCACAATATATCTCTTAGCCAACATCGCATTAGCCTTTTTCCTAAAGGAGAATACATCCTATCTTTCGATTCTCATGATGTGCGTGAATTTATCGCTAGGCATCATCTGGACCTTCTCCTGCTTCGGCCTCAAGCGCAGCTTAATGTTGATTGTGATATCATTCGCTGTCACCATCTCACTTGAAAACATAAACATAAACACAGGATATCCTTATGGCGAGCTGAAGCATGCGCTTCCAGGCCCCATGATAGGCAGCGTCCCCTTGATCATCGGCCTCTCCTACTTCCCTCTAATAACAATCTCCTGGATATTCGGAGATATCATAGTCAATGCGCTTCCAATGAAGAAAGCTGCAATGGTGCATCTTCGCATCCTCATCGCTGTCTTAGTCGCCTCAATTCTCGATATCCTATCAGATCCTGTCTTCACGCTTGTATTCAAGCTTTGGGGATACCCTCAGGGAGGAGGCATCTTCGGAGTTCCGATGTCAAATACGCTTGGCTGGGTGATCAATTCATTCCTGACTCTCTCAATCTTCGAGATATTGGGAAGAGGATGGGAGAGAAGACAAAAAGCAATTGATAAGCTGCATAGCGCTGTATGCTACCTTCTTCTGGCACAACTCATACCTATTTACATCTGCAGGTTCACCTTGGAAAACAGGATAGTGCCAGATATCACAGGAAAGGGCTGGAACCTGCTTGATATGTATGACTGCCTCCTTGTCTTCGGCACACTCATCATAGGCATTCTCTATGTCTTCGGAACAATCTGCAGGGAGACAATAGAGAAAAGGAGCTCGAAAACCAGCTCCCTCTCCTTAAGCAGATGATGATTTACTTGCTCTTCAGGTAGTCGTTAATCGCCTTTGCGGCCTTTCTTCCCTGTCCCATGGCAAGAATGACAGTCGCAGCTCCTAGCACTATATCGCCACCTGCATAAACACCTTCCATTGAGGTTCTACAGGTCTCCTCGTCAACGATGAAGTTGCCTCTCTTGTTAGTCTCAATCTCTGGTGTTGTCTTCTTGATGAGTGGATTCGATGCGTTGCCGATGGAAACAATGACTGTATCGTACTCCTCAAAATAGTCAGAGCCAGGGATCTCAACAGGGCTTCTTCTGCCTGAGGCATCGCTCTCGCCAAGCTCGCACTTTCGAATCATCAAGCCCTTTACATAGTCATCGTCATCACCGATTATCTCAACAGGCTGTGAAAGCAGGAGGAAATTGACGCCCTCCTCCTTAGCATGCAATACCTCCTCCTTTCTTGCAGGTATCTCATCCATTGTCCTTCTATAGACAATGTCA
>JAZURW010000004.1:0-9358 GCA_045606405.1 Candidatus Ornithospirochaeta sp.
CCGCTTGGCCTCCGACTTCATATTCGCTGGAACATAGTGCTTTTTGTAGGCATTTACAAACTCCTCGTATGTCAAGGAGCATATATCAGGGGGATTTCCACCGAATTCATGCCTATAAGGACTCCCACTTCCAAAGAGAGGTCTGCTTGAAGATGCTGCAACGACAGACTCATGCTGTGAAACATCCCCCTTCATCTCAGAGAACACAACGCCCTCAAAGTGCAAGCCTCCCTCACTCGATAGCCTTATGCCCTCCTGCATGAAGGACTCCTTCCTCAAAAGAGGATCGAAAATCGCATCTGTATAGACATTGAAAATGTTATCAAAATCCTTTTTCACAGGGCTTGCGGCAGGATAGTAGGTGCGATCTGGTCCTGTCATGGCATTAAGGAACGTATTGCAGCTATTTCTGACCATCATCATGAAGGGGTCTTTCACAGGATACTTTGCGCTTCCTGTCAAAAGGGTGTGCTCGATTATGTGGAATACCCCACTGTCATCAACAGGAGGCGTGTACACTGTGTATGTGAAGAAGCACTCCTCGTCGCTATTCTTCATATGAAAGACCTCGAAACCCGTCTTCTCATGGATAAGAAGATAGCCTGTGCTTGAGTAATCTGGGATAGCTTCAACCCTTTTCACTCTGAAACCATTTATCAAGTCGCCGATTTGCAATGCTTTAGCCATAGATATGATTATAAGAAATAGATGGTGAGAAAAAAAGCATAAAAGGCGCTTTGCACCCACAAGCATTCTCCAAAGCAATGCTTTCAGGTTTAGGCGAAATGGAAGATTTCTTTTGACGAAAGGCAATGGAATCGGTAGCATAAAGCTATGAAATACATTGGGCCTCATGTATCCATATCATCCTCCGTTTCGTTCTCTCCAGGCAGAGCCAAGGAGAAGGGCGCGACTGGCTTTGCGATTTTCACTAAGAATCAAAGGCAGTGGCAAGCAAAGATGCTTGATGGCACAGAAGCAGAGAGTTTCAAGAGAGCCCTAACTGAGCTTGGCTTTGATGGAAAAGCAGTATTGCCTCACGCCGGATACCTTATAAACCCCGCAACGCCTGATGAAGAGCTTCGAGCTAAAAGCCTCAATCTCTTTCTGGATGAAGCAACAAGGTGCCAAATGCTTGGAATCGATGTCCTGAACATCCATCCAGGCGCATATAAGGAGGGAAGCGCGGCAGAAGGCATAAAGCGCTCTGCTGATATGATTGATAAGGTGCTGGAGGCCAAGCCTGGCTTGAGAGTGGCAATTGAGAACACCTCTGGCTCAGGAACAATCATAGGATCTTCCTTCGAGGAATTAGATGCACTGCTTTGCAGCATCCGCAACAAAGACAGAGTCGGCTTCACATTAGATACTGCGCACCTGTATGGCGCAGGCTATGATGTGAAAAGCGATGTAGACAAGATCTTGGATGGGTTTTTCTCCAGATTCGGCACCGATAAGCTTTTTGGAATGCACTTGAATGACAGCAAGGTCCCACTTCAATCAAAGAAAGACAGGCATGCTAGCCTAGGAAAGGGCCTTATAGGCACAGAGCCTTTTCTTATAATCGCAAGAAGAAAGGAGACCGATGATATTCCTCTCATATTGGAAACACCAGATGAGAGCCTTTGGGAAAATGAGATAAGGATGCTATTAAATGAATGTCCATGATAGGAAAGAAGGCGAGAGAATTCTTGTATTAGGCCATAGAGGCTCTCCTAATAAGGAAGTTGAGAACACAATCGCCTCCTTCAAGAGAGCGATTCTTGAAGGAGCTGATGGAGTTGAACTTGATGTGCATCTCACCGCTGATGAAAAGATCATCGTCATCCATGATTTCACAACAAAAAGAGTCTTTGGCACAGATAGGCGCATCGAGGAGCTCACTTTAGAGGAGGTCAAGGCGATAAGCAAACAGATCCCGACTCTTGATGAGGTCTTCGATGAGCTAGGTCCTGTCTATTACGACATAGAGATAAAGGCTGAGTACAGTGTGGATAAAAAACTCATAGAGAAGCTCACTTTCACATTGGATGCCCGAAAGGAATATCAAGATAGAATAATGGTCTCATCATTCAACCCGCTTGCGATGAGAGCCTTTGAGAGGTGCAACAAGGGAAAATACCCTCTAGGCATCATCTATGATGGACCTCCCACCTCTTTGCCAGTGCTTCTGCAAAAAGGGCAAGGAAGACTCTTCTTCCATGCCGATTTTCTGAAACCCAAGTGGGACATTGCAAAAAGAGAGAAGGAGAGCAAGCCAAAGTACCCAATAATCCCATGGACTGTGGATAAGAAGGAAATACTTCTGGAGATGGTTGAGAAGAACGCTCCAATTATAATAACAAATGAGCCAGAGCTGATTGTCAAAGCTCTTCAAGAAGAAGGCTTGCGCTGATTCTTGACTGGTTTTCAAGTGCGCTATGCTGCGCCTCTTGATAGCTGCTTCCTGCACCCATTGAGAAAGAGTGCTGATTGACAGAGAGGGATAAGATGCCATCATCATCCTTGTTGTAGATCAAGCTGTATCCCTCAGTGCGCGCATAATGATACATAGGGCTCTCTGCAAACTCAACAACGCCGATTCTCGATATTATGAAGGCATCGATCGATGGGTATTGCCTTGTCAGACTCAAAAGAAGCTCCTCTTCATCGCTTTCATCAACAGATTCCATGATCATCCAGTCACTTGTGCCGGCTGTCTCAAGAAAGGAGGAGAAGGCATCCAGGAAGGTACTATCTGATATAGGCTGTCCATTTATATCGATCACAGAAAGAACTATCAATGTGCTGTTGCTATCAAGCTTTCCTCTCTCATGATATGCATAGGTTTTATCCTTCTGCTTGAGTGCATCCAATATTGGATCAAGAAAGCCCTCCTCAGAGGAAGCCTCTATTGATTCAAGAAGCGCTTGGTCAAGAATGACGGAGAACACAATCTCCCCCTCTCTTATTATGAGAGGATTTGTTGAGTTGAAGAAGAACTCGCCATCATCACCTGTCTTGGATACAAAGACAGTCTCAACAAGCTCCTCAGAGCTGTTGACTATGCGATAGGTGGCTAGAATATGGGCATCCTCCACTCTAGGATGGAACCAGCCCTTTGCCCTTGATAGCCGTACAGTGACGCCAATGCTGTCCCTTTCCTCATTCCTAAGTGATATCTCCAGATTCTCTATGTATTCAAGCGCTTTATCGCGCAGCGCGGAAGGGGTGCATGAAGGATTCTCAACAGGCCCTTCAAGAGAGATGGAGATAGCCTTGAGTATCTTGTTTATCGCAGAGACGTCCCTATTATCCCTATACTCATCTAAGGAATCCTGCATAGTCTGCATAATCGCTTCCTCTCTATCCAAAAGCGCTTGATACTCTTCGCTTCTTGCCTCAATGTAGGAAGTCTCATTAGTGTCGATCCTCACCCAGCTATGCCAAATACCATCGACATTCTCCTCATAGTAATCACTGACAGTGCTTCCTAGATTGCCAATCTTCTCATATGCGATGAGCTCTCTCAAATAGTATTCCCTAGGATCATAGCCTAGTCCTTCGCCCATCTTCACCAGAGCATTCTCATATGCACTGTCTCTTGCCTGCTTCTGGCTATCTCCCTCACCATAGCCAACAAAGACCAAATACCCATTTGCAGAAGGTGTCTTATCTATCCAAACTGGATACTCACTGCTTGTAAAGTGGGCGCAGGAGATCATGAGAAAGAGTGGAAGAAAAAGAAGGATTAGCTTTCTCATACAAAGCCTCCGACTGAAAGGGAGATGCTGCCACGCATGCCCGGCAAGACAGCATAGCCGACTCTCCAGCTTAGATTTGGAAGTGCTCTATGCTCATAGAAGACAGAGTAAAGCGCATCCAAGGCAAAGCCCTCGCTTCCTCCTCCTATTGTCAAATAGGAGCTTGCGCCAATGCGTCCCTCTTTAATAAGCGTGAAGGAATATAGAGGGAAGGCATCATTTAGATAAAGGCTCGCTTCTATTCCGATTCCAAGAAATGCATAATAGGCTCCACTTTCATAGAGGGCCCCTATGGAGGCCTTTGTGGTAAATGGCCAAAGAAGGCTCAAATTGCCTCCCTCTGCCCATAGTGCCCATCCATTGAAGTCCATGGTTGACGCAAGCGAGATGCCATATGACCAAGGGCTAGATGACTCAAGCCTCATTCCCGGGAACACCCTATCCTCATAAAGAGGCCTCAATAAAGCGTATTGCCCCTCCATTCCCTTGACAGCGAATATCGCTCGAGGCTCTCCTGCATCGTCAACAGCCCTATACAAGGAGCCTTTTTCGAGCGTGCTAGGAGCAAAGGCTGAATAGCTATCCTTGTAGATATAGCTTAAAGTAAGGCCTTCTTTGGAAAATCCCTTTTCGTAGAATAGGAGATTCCTAATCTCCTTGCTCACGCTTTGCTGCACCTTCTCCTCATCCGAAGGGAAGACTATCGTGCTCTCTTTCCCATCGAATGAGATTGAAAATGAGATGCGCCCATCCTCTTCTTTGTAGTCATGGAGGGAATAGGATATATCACCTCTTCCTGCTGTGTTCTCTATCAAGGCCTCCTCGATTATGAGCCTGGTCTCATCAGGAAAGCCCTCCTCGAAGGATATGTCCATCGAGCAGATGCTGAAGGATGCGAAGATGAGTAGAAAGAGAACCAGCTTCTTCACTTATTTCCCTGTCCAGAAATCTATGATGCCAAGCACAAGATTAGCGCTATGGTTCATTGAGTCAACACTGACCCACTCTGTGAGAGAATGGAGATTGTGCCCGCCTGTGAAGAGATTTGGGCAAGCGACGCCGGTCTCTGCAAGCCTTGCGCCATCTGTGCCGCCTCTGATTATTGCCATCTCAAACTCAAGCCCAAGCTTCTTGCCGCTCTCAAAGATCGCCAAAGTGGCCTCAGGGTTCTTCTTATTAGCCTCAGCCATATTGTAGTAGCTGATCTGCGTATCAACAGAGATCTTGCCCTTGTAAAGAAGGCTTATCGCATTGACTATGGCCTTAACGCTCTCAATTCTATGATTGAAGCTATCCATATCGAAATCCCTGATGAAGATTGTCAGGCTTGCCTTTGTCCCTGTTCCTGAAAGCTCCAATGGGCAGTAGTAGCCATAGCGGCCATCTGTGGCCTCTGGGCTCTCTGCCTGTGGCAGCGCTGCGACAATCTGGCTTGCCATTGTCACAGCATTGACAAACCTTCCTCTTGCGCTTCCAAGGTGGTAGGATACGCCCTCGAGACTAATCTTCATTGTAGCTGCATTAAAGCATTCGCACTCAATCTCGCTCTCGTCCCCTCCATCGATTGTATAGCAGCAATGTGACTTCAGTCTTTCATGAGGGAAGCGCATCATGCCAGAGCCTGTCTCCTCATCAGGAGTGAAATAGACCTCTATGTCAGGATGCTTGATCTCTGGGTGCTCAACCAAGTGCTTTACAACCTCCATGATGATTGCAACACCTGCCTTGTCGTCAGAACCAAGAAGAGTGGTTCCATCGCTTGTTATGATATCTGTTCCCACATATTTCAATAGATCAGGATTGTCCTTCACGGAGAGAGTTATTCCATCCAGTTCGATATCTGAGCCATCGTACTTCTCCCAAACTCTCGCCTTGACTCCATTTCCCATGACATCATCAGCAGTATCGACATGCGCCATGAAGCCTACGGTCTTTCCCTCTGCGTTGCCCTTGAGAGTTGCCATTACAACCTTCTCCTCTCCATAGTAGGTCTCAAGACCAAGCTCATCCAGCTCTTCCTTGAGCTTCTCCAAAAGGACCTCCTGTCCTTCTGTTGTTGGGCGGCGAATGCCTGCGAGGTTGCCGTCACTCATTGTGTCGTATTTCGTGTATCTTATGAATCTATCAACAATAGCTTTTCTCAAATCGAGCATAATTCCCTCCGATATATATCATAATATACGCTTTTCAACTCGAAAAGAACCCTTGATGATCCTATCATGTTGGAATTTTGAAATTATAGGATTTGAGCATCTTGCTAAGGTCATCAGTGACTCCATAGAGAGCGAAGACAGCGATAGAGACTGCTGTTGTCACAGGGTTTGTATTGACTGCCTTTCCTGTGGCGATCATGCCAGAAGCCAATGCCCAGGCCGCAGTGGGCTCTTTTGTCACCTCAATCAGCCATGCCTCGAAATTATCAGAGCTTGTTGATAGCACCCCTGAATCCTTCCATTCCACAATAGCCAGAAGCGTGGATGATAGCACTCCTGCAGCAATCGCCATAGCTGATGCAGCGCTCACCTTGCCGAAGATCATATAGTCAGGCAGAAGCGCATAAACAACAGCTGCTGTGAGAAGGACGACGCTCTTGACAACCAAAGCCCTCAAATCCTTGTAGAATTCGACTCTCTGAGTGTCACTAAGCGCTCTTGCGCCCTCTTGATATACGCTCTCCAAGGATCTTTCAACGCCTTCTGCGATTCTCTTGATCTCTTCAAGCTGCTCCTTGGGAATTAAATTGCCAGCGGCGGCATATACCTCCTCTGTTGTCTCAAACTTATCCGAGAGATATAAGAACCCAAGCTGCTCCTCCCCCTTCTCCTCTGAAAGAACACCCCTGGCAATCTCAGTGCCGGTGAGTGTCTCTTCGAGCTTGAAGCCCTCCACACCCTCTTGGGCGATGATTATGGAGCGAACCATCTGAAACTGGGAGTCAAGCATCTTAGCGCTTTGACTCATAAGCTCGCTTTCAGAGGGGCTTTTCCCTCTGTGGCTCGGCATTGAGCATGAGCAAAGCAACAGGACTACCAAAAGAGCTGAAACGATTTTCCTGAAAACCATAGTGACCTCCTATATTCTGAATCCCAAAAGGAGCGAGAAGCGCACCTTTGAGAATTGGGTGATGTGCTCTTGAAGAATCCTCTCCTCCTCAGACTCCTCCAGCAATGTCTCTGATATAATGAGCTTCGGCATTATATGGAACCTCGATATCGGAACATCCCAGCCTATGAATGTCTCAGAGGACAACATGGGTGATAGACCCATTGCGCCAACGCCCCAAAAAAAGCCTGCCTTGAATGCCGATAGCCCCGCAAATAGCCCCAGATCCTCAAAGGGCTTCACAGCAACAGAGAGAGAGTTTTCAAGGTAGAATAGTTCGGCATTCGCGCTTTGCCCATAGCGGGTTAAGAGGGAAAGCTCCACACCTTCCCATTGATAGCTATATCCAGCTTCAATCCTAATGCTTTCTGAGAATACAAGGTCAAAGGAAGCAGCATCAAACCAGAGATGATGATTTGATGCTGTTAAATGCTGTGCGGAAATAATTCCAAGAATCAGAATTAAAGCAAGGAGAATTCTATTCATGAAATCAGCTTATTGCTTCTTCAATACCGCAGGAAGGGGGCAAAAACGGCCAATTTCAAGGTGTCAAAAGATGCATCAGTAAGCGGCTTGGTTTGTTATTCCTCCACAGCCTCTTCAGGCCAGCCTAATGCCTTTCTGAACTCCTTCTCATTTGAATAGATTGTCTTAGAGCAGATTCTAGTGGGCCTGCTCTCGCCAGCAACGCTTAATGTGACGCCTGGATGATAATCATCAACCTTCTCAATCCTGTAGCTTTCTATTGTGGATGTAAAAGCAGACCAAGAGGCCTCAACGCCTCCCTTCAAGGACTTTCTCTTATAGAAGACAATCTCATTGGATGTGATCACCAAGGCCCCGCTAACCATCTGATTGGAGTCATCAATCAGCTGGCAACGAGAGAAGAAAAAGCTTTCATCCCCTCTTACCTTCCTCACCATTTTCTCTGTCACAACAAACACAGCAACATACCATACGGCAGCCAAAATGAAGAGGGGTAGGAAAAGAGGCCAAACTATCATGCTTTTGAATACCATGAAGTAGACGATCACACCAAAGTTCAGAGCGATTAAAAGCTTCAGGTTCTTGCCCATTTATAGATCTCCAATAAGCAAACTATATGATATTTGGGCTTTTTTGTCTTATTCTTCTCCCTCTTTTGTGGAATCCACAACAAAAATCACAGCTTTTTTTGTTTATAGTTTGTCAGCATTCACTGACAAAGGAGAAAAAATGGGAAAAAGAACACTTCCAACATTGATTCTGTTTTTCGTGCTTATCCTGCTTTCAAGCTGTGCGGAGGAGAACCAGTTCTCAACGCTTCGACTGCAGCTGGATAAGGGAACAAGGACAATATCCCCAGAAGAAAGCGCAATGGAGATATGCTGCTACAAGATTCTTCTCACATCCCCAGAAGGAAAGCAATGGGGTGAAAGACTGACCTACCATAGCTATTGCAGCTTTGAGGATCTCTACCCTGGCAAATGGAATATCAAGGTGTATGGACAGAACTCCAAAAGGGTTGACTTGGCCTCTGGGGAGATTGATGTCGACTTGAAAGAGGGCGACAATAGCGCATACGTAGTCGTAGACAAGCTCCTTGGAAAAGGAAGTCTGGAGGTCAGGATATCTTGGGACGCCTCGAAGGTAAGAGCCCCTTCCCTCTCTTTACTGATTGAGAAGCAGGGAGAGGAGATCGCCCTCAACTCTCCTTCGATTGACAGCGAAAAGGGAGAAGCGATCTTGATCGTGAATGACCTCGATAGCGGCTCATACACTCTCAGAGGAGAGCTGAAGAGCGGGAATACGATAGCAGGGGGCTTTGCTGAGGCTGTACGGATCACAAATGGCGAGACGTCAAAAGGAACTATCGTACTTGTGAAGCTAGGGGTGCCTGAAAGCAATGAGTCCATCACCGTCTCCGATATGACATCCATTCCCATAGATGCCGAGATAACTGGTGTCAGCCAGCTTGTATCGACAGGCAGTAAGATCACAGCTTCTCTTTCCGTAAATACCAAGAATGTGAGTGTGGAGGATCTGAATACCAAGTGGTACGTCAATGGAAAATACCAAAGTGAAGGAAGGAGCTTCTCATACACCCCAACAGAAAAGGGCCTTCATAGACTTGATGCGGTATTCTCCACCTCCACTGTGGGGTCAACCGGCTCTGCAAGCCAGATCTTCACAGTCGTTGACAATATCAAGGATGGGATGCCCTATCTAGTCACGACTATAAAAGGGAATGAGGAGTTCACGCTTACCGAGAGCCACATCGCATCCTTTCTTCCGGATGGAAAGATAATAGTCGCTGACAATACCGAGAAGACAGTCACGATAATCGTTAGAGATGGCAATGGGACGCTGGAATACTACCAGACTCCATATTCAAGCCTAAAGGTCACCGATTGCATTGTCACGGATATCATAGCGACAGGGAATGCAGAGGACAGCAGCTCAACTGTCTATCTTGTTTGCAATGATATTGCCAAAATCATTGCGCTCAACTACATCCAAAGGTCAAATCTTCT
>JAZURW010000005.1:0-3871 GCA_045606405.1 Candidatus Ornithospirochaeta sp.
TCTATCATGCTCTTCATGGGAAAGTGTTGGAGACTCTCCTGTTGTGCCACAAGGCACGAGGCCGTCAACGCCTGCCTCTATCTGCGCATTTACGATTCTCTCAAGAGCCGCATAATCGACTGTATTGTATTCTGTGAAAGGTGTGATTAGTGCTGTGAAAACACCTCTGAACTGATTTTTCATATCATTCTCCCAATAATTCGCTAATGTAATCGTCTAAAGTCAATAAGCCTGTCTTATCTGAAGCTATAAGCCATCTTGCCACTGCGACAGCCCCTCGCGCAAAGCCCTCGCGAGACCTTGCATGGTGCGTGAGTGTGATGGTATCTGCAGGGCTATCTATTGAAATCTCATGTAGGCCTGGCTCAAAGCCAACACGCTCGCTTGTAACCTGAAGGGCATCTGGCGCGATTCTGCCTTCGCTATTGCCAAAAAGAAGCGTATTCTTTCTATCAACATGGCTAACAATCTCATTTGCAATCATCAAGGCAGTGCCAGATGGGCTATCCGCCTTTCCTGTATGATGCACCTCCCTAAGCGAGATATCATACTCAGGAACCTTGTTAACAAGCTCTGCAGCTCTTGATGCAATTTTGAGAAACATCGCAACGCCGATTGAGTAATTTCCTGAATAGAGTATCTTGGCATCCTCTGATAAAAGGGAGACTAGCTCTTCCCTCTTGTCATACCATCCTGTCGTTCCGATTACAGCAGGTATGCCTAAACGCGAGTACATAATCATGTTGTCTATTGCAGAGGATGGATGCGAGAAGTCAATTACAACATCTGCCTCAGCTACGCTTTCCGCGTTCAGTACTCTATGAGTAACTCTCCCATCATCGCTGATGGGATCGATAATAGCTGCAGGGCTATCCCCCATCTCTTCCATCACGGAAAGAATATTCTTCCCCATTCTGCCAAATCCAACTATTGCTACATTCATTTTTTATACCCAAGTATAGATTATCAAAATCAAACTATAATGTCTATATTATAACATAATGTTATTATATTAACATTATTTGCGCTTCTTATTCTTTCTCTCCTCATTTTTTTGCTGGCTTAGGCGGAAAAAATCTGCCATTGTGCCACCGGAGAAATCAGAGGATGCGGCAAACGATGTGCTCTTTTCTCTTCTTGGCTCATGAAATCTCTTTTCTTCTCTGTTTCTGCTATTGTCTCTATAAGCCTTCTTGGACTCTCTGACAACCTCAAGCTTGGTCTCATATACAGCCTTAGGAACCTTTACGCCGCTTTTTTTATTGATTACAACCTTGATCTTTCCGTCTGAGGTTGTAGTCATCCTCTTATGAGGCTCAGCACTTGCGATCTTGATCTTGATCTCCCTCTCCTCATATTGGCAGCTTAGTCGCTGGCAGATATAATGCACAGAGCCATCAGACTCCTCAGCTCTCATCATAGGCCCATTGCAATAAGGGCACTTCTTGCCATCCTTGAATTCAGGGGAGAATATCTTATCTGATCTCGATACCTCGTCAACAAGCTGGGATGCCATCCTCTTTATATCCTTGATGAACAAATCCGCATCTTCCTTGCCCTTTGAGATCCTCTCAAGTCTGCCCTCCCACTCTCCGGTGAGCTCAGGAGAGCGCATGATCTCTGGAGCTAGGCGAACGACCTCTCGGCCCTTTGCTGTAGGCACGAAATACTTCCCGACTCTTTCAACATACCTGTTTTGGACAAGCTTCTCAATCATATCTGCCCTAGTTGCAGGAGTGCCAAGTCCATTTGCAAGATTTGATTTGAGCTTGCTATCCTCCACGAATCTCCCAGCATGCTCCATAGCAGAAAGGAGAGTTGCATCTGTATATCTCTCAGGAGGAGTAGTCGCACTCTTTCTTACTCTGACAGAGAGCAAATCAACCTCATCCCCCTCCTTCATTCTCATGAGAGCAAATGAATTATCTGCATCATCGACGACACCGGAGGCACTCTTGATCCCCGCAGCTTCAGCAACAGATCTGTATCCTTTTCTCACAGGAAGAGTAAGCCTTGTCTTGAAGAGCTTCCCCTCAACATCGATTATCGCAGTTGTTGTCTTATAAAGATAATCCTCACCGATCACCTCTAAAAATCTCAATGCAATAAGCTGCCAGAGCTTGAGCTCGTCTGAGGAAAGCTTCTCTAGGCGAACCTTCTCCTCTGTTGGGATGATCGCATGGTGATCAGATACATCCTCTGCATTAACAAAACGTGGGTTATCTGACCTATAGCCTGAAAGCATGTACTCATCAACCTGACGAGAGAAGATAGTATCTGAAAGCGCAGCAATCCTATCGGTCAAGGTTGGAACGATATCTGGCGTTATGCATCTTGAGTCTGTTCTTGGATATGTGACTATTTTATGAACCTCATAAAGGCGTTGAAGAGTATCCAATGTCTCCTTTGCAGAGAAGCCCAGATGTATATTGGCATCCCTCTGAAGCTCTGTGAGATCATATGCCTGGGGAACAGGCTCTGACTTCTCTTCAGATATAAGAGAGACAACCTTGCCCTTCTTATTTGCCCACCCCCTGAATTCTTCAGCAAGCACCTCATCCTGGAATCTTATAGAGTTCTCCTCTGGGTAATATGATGCTGCAAATGCTCCGAAGTCCCCACGTGCTGAGTAATAGAACTTACCTAAAAATGCATCAATCTCATCCTCTCTCTTTGTCATCAAGGCAAGGGTTGGAGTTTGCACTCTACCAGATGAGATCTTTGCATCATAAAAACATGTAAGAGCACGAGTGACATTCATGCCAACATACCAATCAGCTGCTGCTCTGCACTCTGCAGCTTTATATAGGTTATCATAATCCTCTGCAGGGCGTAGGGATGCAAAGCCCTCTTTTATCGCCTTTTCAGTCTGAGAGGAAATCCAAAGACGCTCGGTCTTCCCTTGATAGCCCGCAATCTTCAATATCCAGCGGGCGACAAGCTCACCTTCTCTACCCGCATCTGTTGCGATGACGACTGATGAGATGTCATCTCTTTTAAGCAAGGAAGAAATAACCTCGAACTGCTCCTCTGACTCTGGAATCACGGATTGTGAAAGCTCTTCCGGGAGCATAGGAAGGTCCTTTAACGACCAGCGCTTATATCTTTCGCTATAGTGCTGTGGCTCAGCGAGCTCAACCAAATGACCAAGAGCCCAGGTGATTATATAAAGAGGGCCTTCTGTATATCCCTTATTTCTATCAAAGCATAGAAGATTCTTCGCAATCTCCCTGCCCACTGATGGCTTTTCCGCAATTACGAGTTTTTTCATGCCCACATTCTACTAAAAACGAAAATTCTTTAATAGATAATTTGGAAAAATGGAAAATGGCTATGCAAAAAATGTGCTGAATCAACTCATCACCATCTGTTCCTGCCACAAAAGCAATTGCGCTACCAATAAGGTTCACTTTCATTGTTGTATGGACCAATGCATATTCCTCAGTTACATGGTTCTGTACAATTCTCGGTTGCAATATTCATGAGCACATTATCCTTGATTGTAATCTTTTCATGGCTCTTTCTCCTTTTTGCCTGTTGATGTGCTATGGATATCTCTTAGCGCGTGTCTCACTTGCATTTCAACAACTACTGCTATACCCTGCTAATTTCCTCTCTCATCAAATGCATATATCTATTGTAAGCATAAAAAAGCTGGCCACAAAAGTGACCAGCAAGTGTTGGGTATTATATTTAGAGAGTTGTCTCGCTAAACATAGTTAAAACATGGCATCTGCCATCAATTAAATCCCTTAGGTCCCTCAGCAGCCTGAAGACCACCTACGCATATCAATAGCGCCATCGTTATCAACAGCTTTTTTCTTATGCTCAAAACATCATCCCCTTTTACATAATAGACAAATAACATGAT
>JAZURW010000006.1:0-9382 GCA_045606405.1 Candidatus Ornithospirochaeta sp.
GAATAATCAAGATTCTCGAAAAGCGTGAGCAGTGCGACCTCTTCAGATGTGAGTTCCACGGTAAAATCGAGCATGAAATCGAATGTCAGTTGTTTTCTAAGGCTATTCAGTGTATTATTGGACATGGGTTGGTTGATGAAAACTCCTTGGTTAATTGTTTGTGCTTAAACAAATTATATCATAGAAGTATTCATCGAGCAACCTTTTTGTTTGTCTATTTGCTTGTATTGTAATGAATTAACATAGAAAAGGGAGCATATTTTAATTGATAACGAAAATCAAAACTCCAAACTATCTGGATTTAACAAGAAGTGCTTTAGTCCCATGATTACAAAGCCTTCATCATTCCTCCATGGCTTTTGAGTTCCGTTGACAATAACAATCTTCTTAAATGAATCCGGGATGTTTCTTAATGTGTTGAACTCTTGTTCTTTCTTGTCATCACTCTCAATTGAATCAGCAACCTGAATGTAGTACCTTTTTCCGCCTTGATTTGCTACAAAATCAACCTCTAATTGCCTCTTCGTTCGCTTGTTTTCTTCATTTTTCCCGTATATTTCAACTATACCAACATCAACACAATAACCTCTAACAAGCAATTCGTTAAAAACAATATTCTCAATAATGCAAGTTGGCTCCTGCTGCCTGAAATTAAGACGAGCATTTCTTAATCCCAAATCAGTGAAATAGTACTTGAGATTTGCGCCGATATATTTCCTGCCTTTAATATCATATCTGATTGCTTTGGTAATCAAGAAAGAATCGACAAGATGCTCAATATGATTTGATATTGTCTTATTTGAATATCCAATATGGCACTCGCTTTGGAATGTATTTGAGATTCGTGTTGGGTTTGTTGGTGAACCTATCGCAGAGGCAAGAATATCTACAAGTGTTCCCAGCTCGCTTATATCCTGAATTCTATTTCTCTCGATTATATCTTTGATATAAACATTAGCAAAAATATTCCTAAGATATTCTGACTTCTGCTTATCGCTATTAAAACTCAGAATCTGAGGAAGACCTCCATATGTCATATACTCATTTAATGCCTCATCATAATCTCCATCGAAAGTAGGAAAAATCTCTGCAAAAGAAAGTGGATATATACGAATCTCATCACCTCTTCCCCTGAATTCTGTGACAATATCGCTAGAGAGAAACTTTGAATTACTGCCCGTGACATAAATATCAAGATTATCTATACGCAACAGTCCGTTGAGTACTTCTTCAAATCGAGGCATAAACTGTACCTCATCCAAGAAAAGATAGTATTGGCCATCATCTTCTAATCTTTCCTTTACATATTGATAGCATTTAGTTGGATCTCTCAGGCTTTCACTTTCAATGCCATCCAGAGCGATTTCAATAATACGTCTAGAATCTACACCTTTGGAAATCAAATAATTCTTGAATATATGAAAGAGCAAATAAGATTTTCCACATCTCCTGATACCAGTAATAACTTTTATCATTCCGTTATTTTGGCGTTCGATTAATTCTCTTAGATAGAAATCTCTTTTTATCTCATTCATATCATTCCCTTTTTTGGTGCATTTGCACCTTTTTTAGGTGTACATGTTCATTGTATGTTCTTTTGCCTTCAAAAATACAATCCGTTAATTACCACGCTTAATACAGAAGAAACAAAACCAAAAATACATAATTCCAATCAAAATATACTGAAAGTAGATATCTTTCTTATGGCAACAATTCCAATGTTAGAGTCAGATGAAATTTTTCCGCCTGTTTGGTCAGCTTAATATTTGCCACCCGATTTTCTCCAATGCACGGGCCTTTTCATTGCATATAAAATCAATTATCGAAGTAATCCCAGAGATTATCCACAGGAGGAGGTGCAACAATGGAAATCTCTTCTTTCTTGACAGGGTGAATGAACTTGATTGCGCGTGCATGCAGGCAAATGCCACCATCTGGATTTGATCTAGCTGCGCCATACTTCAGGTCTCCCTTGATATGAAGCCCTATTGCCGCAAGCTGTGCTCTGATCTGATGGTGCCTTCCTGTCAGAAGGTCAATCTCCAAAAGATGGTACTTGTCTGATGACTTGATGAGCCTGTAATTGAGCTTGGCAATCTTGCTGCCCTTCTGCTCAATAGAGTATGCCTTGGACTTGTTCGTCTTGGCATCCCTCGTCATGTAGTGGACAAGGGAGGCCTCAACCTTTGAGGGGCATCTGTCAACAATGGCCCAATATGTCTTCTTGACGCTGGAGTCCTTGAAGCTATCATTAAGCCTGACGAGAGCCTTCTCTGTCTTTGTATAAACCACAATTCCAGAAGTTGGCCTGTCAAGGCGATGAGGAATGCCTAGATAGACATTGCCTGGCTTATTGTATGTGACCTTAAGATAGTTCTTCACCTCATCAGCGAGTGTCACATCCCCAGTGCTATCGCCCTGCACAAGCTCCCCTACCTTCTTGTTGATCACAATTATATGGTTGTCTTCATAGAGGATTCTTTCCTTCTCTATCATTTCTCATCCTCCATTCCATCGAATAAAGATGGTGCGGCTTCCTCTGAGGTCTTTGTATCCTTGGTTGCTCTGACAGAAAGTGATGCAAGCTCCTTTGTAGTCAGCTGTCTTCCCTTTCCGTTTGGCGTCTTCTGAATATCGAAATCCGCGAATCTGAACTCCTCTTCAAGTATCTTATAGCCTTGGTTGGTCTTGTACTTCAGGAATATCTTCGCAGAAGGATGAAGGGATATCTTCTTAACAGAGGCCTTGTCATTAGGGACTATGCTATATGTCTTGTCAACTGTCCAGGATGGAATCTGGAAACGCTTTATCATGAAGACATTCCTATCTCTGAGCTTATCCTTGTAGATGACAGTGAACACCTCCTTTGAAACGATTTCCTTCTCAGCATAATTTATGTAATAGATGCCTCCCCTTCCGATGAACACCTTATCTGTCGTCGAGACTACTCTGAATTCTCCGTTGTTCTTCATTACAAAGACTTTATCGAATGTCGAAATCTTCAATAAAGGCTCACCCGTCCTGACAGAGGTGCCAAGATAGCCCGTCTCAGCATCATATCTTATATCCATGTTTCTCACGGCGACGTCTTTGGCTGTGAGTGTCTCGATGGACGATATCTCAGTCTTTCGCTTGAACTCATCTCTGTCTATCAACTCCTCAAGCTCTGAAAGATACTCCTCTGCATAGTCAATGATATGCTCCAGCTTATAGTTGCAGGCATCTATCTCAGCTTCAATCTCCGCAATATCCTTTCTATTCTTCTCTATATCGAAGAGAGAGATTCTCCTTATAGGGATTTTCAAGAGCCTCTCAATGTCATCCTCTGAGAGGGCGACACCACCCAGTTCTGTCTCTATAAATGGCTTAAAGCCGCTCTTTATTGCCTTATCGATGTCCTCTTGAGTTGTTTTGTTCTCTATTTTCTTATAGATGCGCTCTTCAATGAAGATTCTCTCCATTGTGCGTGCCCTGAGCTTATCCCTAAGATGGCCTAGCTCTATATTGAGCTCCATTTCAAGGACCCTGACGAGGTGATCCGCATGATACTTGATCATCTCAGATATGCCAACAATCCTAGGCAAGCGATCTTGGATCACAAGAGGATTGACGGAAATCTTCTTTTGGCAATCTGTTGTGGCATAAAGGATGTCAACCATGTCCTGGGAGTATGTTCCCCTCTGCCAGCAGATCTCTATATTGGCTTTATCAGCGGTATAGTCATTTATCGAGGCGATCTTGAGCTGCCCATTTTTGTTTGCCTTCTCAATTGACTCAATCATAGCAGAGGATGTGACTTCATATGGAAGCTCCTCAATGATAAGCTTCTTTGGGTCAGTCGCATTCAGTTTCGCCCTAACTGTCACCTTGCCTCTTCCATCATCGTATTCAGAAACGTCAATGATGCCCCCGCCAGGAAAGTCTGGATAGATGCTGAAGCTCTCTCCCCTTAAAGCCTTCTTCTGAGCTGAAAGAACCTCCAATAGGTTGTGGGGCAATATCTTAGTCGCCATGCCTACAGCGATGCCGCTTGTACCTTGCACCGCGACAACCGGTATCTTAGCTTGGAAAGCAACAGGCTCTTGGTTTCTTCCATCATAGGAGTCAACAAACTCTGTTATCTCTGGTGAGTAGAGCACTTTCTTCGCAAAGGGCTTCAATCTGGCTTCGATATATCTTGAGGCTGCAGCGCCGTCCCCGGTAAGGAAATTTCCGAAATTGCCCTGACCTTCGATAAATAGACCAGCATTCGTCAGATTCACCAAAGCCTCATAGATGGAGTTATCTCCATGAGGGTGGTACTTCATGACCTCTCCGACAATGCCTGCGACCTTGTTGAATCGCCCATCATCTATCTTCAGCATTGTATGGAGAATTCTTCTCTGCACAGGCTTGAAGCCATCAAGAAGATCTGGGATTGCCCTATCCTTGATTACATAGGATGCGTATTCAAGGAAGTACTCTCTATATAGTTTCTCTGCTTTTGCCATTACAGTAGGTTCTCCATGATAAAGTCTTTTCTAACAGGGGTGTTATCACCCATGTAGAACTGCATATCCTTTCTGATCTCCTTCATGGAGTCATATGTCACAGGCACAAGACGGATATCCTTTCCGATGAAAGGCCCAAACTCACTAGGATTGATCTCTCCAAGACCTTTGAAACGGGTCACCTCTGCGCCCCTTATCCTCTCTAGCGCCTCATCTCTTTCCTTCTCTGTATAGCAGTACACTGTTTGCTTCTTATTTCTGACTCTAAAGAGAGGAGTCTCAAGGATGAAGAGCCTTCCTTGTCTGATTATCTCCTCAAAGTATGAGAAGAAATAGGTCATCAGCAGAATTCTGATATGATATCCATCGACATCAGCATCGGTTGCGATGACAACCTTGCCATATCTAAGGTTCTCAATGCTCTCCTCGATGCCAAGTGCGACCATGATGTTATAGAGCTCCTCATTCTTGTATAGCTCTGTCCTGTTCTTTCCTTGAACATTGAGGATCTTGCCCCTGAGGGCAAAGACAGCTTGGTAGTTTGAATCTCTCGTCTTCGAGATTGATCCTGCCGCAGAATCGCCCTCAGTGAGAAAGAGCATCGAATTGGCTCCCTCCTCCTTGTGCGCCTGTGGAGCGTTGTTCAGATGGTACTTGCACTCCTTGAGCTTAGGAATGTTGATCGCTGTCCTTTTAGCTCTTTCCTTGGCACCATTTCTGACAGCAGCCTCCTCCTTATGGACCTTCTCATTGTTTATGATCTTGTCCTCAAGCCCCTTTGCGATATCCTTGTTCTTCATCAAGGAGTCAACAACCGCCTCCTTGACCTCTTGGACGATCCATTGCCTTACATCCGTATTTCCCAGCTTGTTCTTGGTCTGTGATTCAAAGACAGGATTCTGTATCTTGATTGCGACTGTCGCAACGATGCCATCTCTGATCTCAGGCGCATTCCAGCTCTTCTTGAAGTACTCATTGATACCCTTGAGGACACCTTCCTTGAAGGCAGCCTCATGGGTTCCTCCATCTGAGGTGTACTGTCCGTTGACATAGGAGTGGTAGCTCTCCCCATATCCATTGGTGTGTGTGAAAGCGAATTCAAGGTGCTTGTTCTTGAAGGTGATCAGAGGATATAGCCCATCCTCACCTAGGATCTTCACAACCAGGTCCATCAAGCCATTCTGGCTCTTGATCAGCCTTCCATTGAAACTGATCGTCAAACCCTTGTTGAGATAGGCATAGTTCCAAAGTCTCTCTCTTATATATTCCTCGTTATAGGCATAATCCCCAAAGATCTCTGGCATAGTGTCCGGAGTGAAGGACATGAAGGTGCCATTTGGCTCTTCTGTCTTTCCCTTCTTCTTGCTTTTGAGCTTTCCTCTCTCAAACTCCGCCCACATATATTCGCCATCTCTCACAGACCTTACCTCAAAGTGGGATGAGAGAGCGTTGACAGCCTTGGTGCCAACACCATTAAGGCCTACTGAGTATTGAAAGGCCTCATTATCATATTTTGCTCCGGTGTTGATCACTGAGACGCAGTCAATTACCTTGGCAAGAGGAATGCCTCTTCCAAAGTCCCTGACAGAGACTGTTCTGTTCTCAACATTAACATTTATTCTATTTCCCCATCCCTCCATGAATTCATCAATGGAGTTGTCCACCACCTCTTTCAAAAGGATGTAGATTCCGTCATCAGGATGCGAGCCATTGCCAAGCCTTCCGATATACATGCCGGGGCGTTGCCTGATATGCTCTGATGATGAGAGGGATTTGATATTACTCTCGTCGTATGCCATAACTTGTTAATTATAGCCTAAAATCTTTCTATAAAGCAAACAACGAAAATGGCGTAATCCTCCTTAGACGCCTATTAAGCAGCCGAATATTCACAAACATCCTCGTCTTTGCTACCCTTCTACCATGGAGATAAGGAAAATCAGGAAGGATGAGATAGATGAAGCTCTCTGCCTAATGGGCAGATGCTTCCCAAAAAGCTATGCCTCGATCTTCTTTCTCTACCCGGAAAGCACCTTTGTCGCAGTCTCTGATGGCAAGATAGTCGGAGGAATCAACGCTGATGTCTATAAGGCTAAGGTGAAAGTTGGATATCTAGGCTGGCTATATGTTGATGAGGACCATCGGGGGCTTAGGATAGGCCAGAATCTCCTTGACTATGCCATCTCCCACCTCGAGGATGAAGTTGATATAATCTGCGGATGCATTGAAGGCGACAACCCATCCTCCTTCAAGAATCTGGCAAATAGGCCAGGCTTTTCCATCATGTCCTTATCAAAGCAATTCAAGGTGTTTGGTCTAAGGATGTTCAAGGTATGGAAGAGAGCATCCCGCTTCTTTGATATGGGCTATTTCATGTGGCATAAGCAAAGGGGAAAAGAGGAAAGCCCCGACTCTCTGTCGCCAACTTTGAAAAAGCAATTGGGATCTTTTTTCTCCTCCGTCTTCTTCAACACTCTCCTCTTTTCATTGTCTCTTCTAATAAGAGGGAAGCTAACAATATCCTCAACTCTCATTCCTTTTGTCATACTGTCATTAAGAACGGCGCTTCAAGCCATCGTTTTTAAAATAAGGAAGGTAAGACCAATCTATCTATCGTGGGATACTTCATGGCTTTCATCGCTTATCTCAGTCTTATTGCCCTTCTACTTCCCAACACCAGGAGGTGTCTATCCAAGGGGAAAGAAGTGGAGCTTGGAGAAAGAGAAAAAGACACTTGCGTACGCTGCCCTGGCATCACTTATGGCCCTTGTAGCAGCACTACCTCTTAGTCTATGGAACAAGAACGTGATCTCCTTCTCCCTTTTTCTTCTGGTTTCCGACTCTCTCTTATGCTTCTATCCTTTCTGTGGCTTCTCTGCTTCAAGAATAGCAAGGATGCTGGATAAAAAGGCAAAAGTGCTCCATATAGCAATCTTTACACTGCTATCTCTTATGGTTTTTTTATTCTATTGGTGCTAATATTTTGCCATGAGCAAATATCCTTTCAACGAAATTGAGCCAAAATGGCAAAAATACTGGGATGACAACAAGACCTTCAAGGCTGTTGAGGATCCATCCATCCCTAAGGAAAAGAGAAGGTATGTTTTGGATATGTTCCCATATCCATCAGGAGCAGGACTTCATGTTGGACATCCAGAGGGCTATACAGCTACAGATATCTATTGCAGATACCTAAGAATGAATGGATACAATGTCCTTCACCCAATGGGCTTCGACTCCTTTGGGCTTCCTGCAGAGAACTACGCTATTAAGACAGGAACACATCCTTATGTGACAACTCAGAAGAACATCGACAACTTCCGCCGCCAGATCAAGTCACTCGGCTTCTCATACGATTGGGACAGGGAAGTGTCAACATGTGATGAGGATTACTACCATTGGACACAGTGGATCTTCAAGAAGCTCTTTGATATGGGCCTCGCATATGAGGCAAACACTCCTATCAACTGGTGCCCAGACTGCAAGACCGGACTTGCAAACGAAGAGGTCAAGGACGGCAAGTGCGAACGCTGTGGTGCCTCTGTCGAGAAGAAGAACATCAGACAGTGGATATTGAAGATCACCGCTTATGCAGATAAGCTCCTTGAAGGCCTTGATGAGCTTGATTGGCCAGAAAGCGTGAAGGCAATGCAACGCAACTGGATCGGCAGATCAGAGGGTGCAGCTGTGTTCTTTGAGCTCGAGAAGTTCCCTGGTGAGAAGCTAGAGGTATACACAACTCGCTGCGATACTCTCTTTGGCGCAACATACATGGTAATCGCGCCAGAGCATCCTTTTGTGGAGAAGCTGACAACTCCAGAGCAGAAAGAGGCAGTGGAGAAGTACATAGACGCTACAAAGCATAAGTCCGACCTTGAAAGAACAGACCTTGCAAAGGATAAGACTGGTGTATTCTCCGGCTCCTATGCAATCAATCCAGTCAATGGGGCAAGAATCCCAATCTGGATTGCTGACTATGTGCTCATCAGCTACGGAACAGGTGCTATCATGGCTGTTCCTGCCCATGATGACAGGGACTGGGAGTTTGCAAAGAAGTTCAACCTTCCTATCATAGAGGTCCTAAAGAGCGAGGTGGATGTTCAGACACAGGCCTGGACAGAGGATGGCATCCATGTCAACTCACAGTGGCTTGACGGTCTTAATAAGGCTGATGCGATAGCTAAGATGCTTCAGTTCCTTGAAAAGGAGGGCTGTGGCCACAAGGCTATCAACTACAAGCTCCGCGACTGGGTGTTCGCACGCCAGAGATATTGGGGCGAGCCAATCCCTCTCGTGCACTGCCCTCATTGCGGCACAGTCACACTTGATGATGAGGATCTTCCTCTCACACTCCCACAGGTCACGAAGTATGAGCCTTCTGGCACAGGTGAGTCACCACTTGTCAATGTGGCTGAATGGGTTAACTGCAAGTGTCCTAAGTGCGGTGCAGACTCAATCAGAGAGACAAACACAATGCCTCAGTGGGCTGGCTCCTGTTGGTATTACCTAAGATATATCGACCCAAAGAACGACAAAGCCTTCGTTGACCCAGAGAAAGAGAAGTACTGGATGCCTGTCGACCTCTATGTAGGCGGCGCAGAGCATGCGGTTCTCCATCTTCTGTACTCAAGATTCTGGCATAAGGTGCTTTACGATCTTGGACTCGTATCAACATCTGAGCCTTTCAAGCGCCTCGTAAACCAAGGCATGATCACATCATTTGCCTACCAGAGAGCAAATAAGTCTCTTGTTCCTACGGACCTTGTCGAAGAGAAGGATGGAAAGTACATCGAGAAGGAAACAGGAGAAGAGCTCACACAGGTAATCGCAAAGATGTCAAAGAGCCTCAAGAACGTAATCAACCCAGATGACTTCAAGTCGGATCGTAGCCA
>JAZURW010000007.1:0-17461 GCA_045606405.1 Candidatus Ornithospirochaeta sp.
AGAGCCTCTTTGGAGCTCCAACGGGGATGGCGGTGTGATTATTCGTTGCCCAGGCTGTGGTGCAATATTAGATCACGATACCGATACCGGTGTATACACGGTCAAGCAATGACGCAAAGCTCTCCATCCTGCTTCCGGGGAGCTTGCAGATGACGAGTTGGATAATGTATCCGGCGGTGGTTGCGGCTATGCAAGTGCTTCTCTCGACGGTCATTATTATAAACTTGTGGATGATCGGTCAGACAGTTGTGAGAGATTTGTTTGCCTTGTGTGTGGCGGTGGTCGTGGACACCATGCGGCAGGCTGCTCGGCTCTTGATAATTATCGAGGAAATGATTTGAGTAATAAATGCTTGCATTGCATATATTGCGGAGGGCATCAAGTAATCGGTGATTACTGTAAGTTGGATTGAAGATAAACTACGCACATTGCCGAAGCGATAATATATTCTGATAGGAGAACGCCCATGAAATACATACTTGCACCCCATATCGGACTGCGTTCCTGGCATCTTGTTCCATGGGCTTACTATGTGAAGGGTGATCGAAATGCCAAAGGCTTGAAACAAGAAGAATATGAGTTGTTGAGGCGCTGTGATGGAGTACACGAGATTGATGAATCCCCATTGGTATTCTCATTACAGCAGCGTGGCTTCTGCCGCCCTGCCAACGATGGCGAACTGCTATCTGATTGGCAACGCGAGAAGATCTGCGACAACCGCTATTTTCCGGCGATGAATTGGATGATTACCGGCAAATGCAACTACAACTGCCTGCATTGCTTCAATGCTGCCGACAATAACCGACTTCAAAGTGAGTTTAGCTGGCAGGAAGCCGAAACCCTCATTGAGGAAGCGGAAAAATGCGGCATCAACGCGTTTACTATTACAGGCGGAGAACCGATGCTGCACCCAAACTTCATGGCGATTCTGCGCCGCATCCACCAGCGGGGAATGTTCGTCGAGGAGCTGAACACCAACGGGTATTTCATTACTCAAGAAATTCTGGATAAGATGAAGGACATTGGGTGCCGTCCACTGATGAAGATATCCTTCGACGGTATCGGTCATCACGACTGGCTCCGCAATCGCAAAGGTGCGGAAGAAGATGCCCTTCGTGCCATCAAGCTATGTGTTGAGAACGGATTCCGTGTGAAGGCTCAGACCAACGTGCATCGCCTGAACATTCACACCATGCTGCCGACAGCAAAGCTTTTGAGTGAAATGGGCGTTTCGGAAATGCGGATCATCCGCACAACGGAGGCGCCTCGTTGGGTGCAGAACGCCGGTGATGCTTGTCTGACACTGGAAGAATACTTCGACCATATGCTGCTGTTTTTGCAGAAGTACATAGACACAAGCAGCAAAATGGAAATTGACATCTGGCAGTTTGCCCATCTCTCTCCTCGTTCCAAAACCTACCGTCCCCGACCGATTGAATGCAGCGAAGGTGAATATTGTGACAGCCTACCTGTATGCCGAGGCAACAGAGGAATGGTTGCGGTTGCGGCAAACGGTAATTTGTATCCTTGCCATCAGCTATCTGGCTATTACGATCACCGTAACTGGTTTCTTGGAAATGTCAAAACGGATGGATTGCAAAAACATCTAAAAGAAGGAACATATCTGCATGAGGTATGTACTACGGTAAAAGAGTTGGCACAGCACAATGAAACTTGTGCGATCTGCCCGTGGTTCAAATATTGTTGCGGTGGTTGTCGTGCTGTTGGAATTGCACTCACAGGCGATAAGCTGGGTTCTGATTTATCAAAATGTATATTTTTCAAAGGCGGATATCTTGACCGACTAAAAGAAGTATTGTGTGATTATACAAACAGAGCCCCAATAGAATATAATTAAGTTTATATGTAATATATATTTTTCGCAGAAAATTCCCTTGACAAATTCCGTCTTGTAAAACAATTCTTTTACCCAGACAAAGCTTTCATGCTTGGTGTTGAAGAAAAAACAGTTTATGGAACAACTATCAGACTATATTCAAAAGAAAGATTGCTTATAGAACTTATTCGTCATAAAACCAAACTTCCTTTTGATTATTACAAGGAGATAATTTCCAATTATCGAAACAAAATATATGGATTAGATGAGGAATGGTTTGAGGAAAATATTGGAAAATTTCCAGGAAGTAAAAAATTATTTGATACAATTCAATTAGAGGTATATTGATGATAAATATTGATTCCGAGGTTAGAAATAATCAACAAAACGGATTCAAAAGAAACAGATTCCATTGCAAAAGTTTGTCAGGATATCATTCTTAATGCAATTAATCGCAGTAGCTTTATTGAAAATGTAACTATAAAAGGCGGTATTGTTATGAGAAGTCTTTCCAACAATGCTCCAAGAAAAAGTGGTTAGATGCAGAAGGTGATCAAGCGTGTGATGGTCTGCTTTCTTTTCTTGAAAGCATCCTTTAGTCCATGTTTAATGTCGTTCGGGCATCGTAAATGAATATCTAATCTATTGAGATGATAATTCGAAAATGCACCTAGATACTTAGGACAATAAAACTAAATATTTTACTTATATTTGAGTTTATGTTTATAATCATAAATCAGGAGAAATCAAAATGTCAGATTATATGAACGGCACTGGAATCCAGTACCACTTAAGAATAAAGAAAGGCGATGTTGGTAGGTATGTAATCCTTCCTGGGGACCCAAAGAGAGTTCCACTGATTGCAAAGTATCTGGACAATGCTGTGCAAGTCGCAGATAGCAGGGAGTATGTTACCTACACAGGATTTCTTGATGGCGTCAAGGTCTCCGTCACAAGCACAGGCATCGGAGGCCCTTCTGCTTCAATCGCCATGGAAGAGCTCTATAAGTGCGGTGCTGACACATTCATAAGAATGGGCACATGTGGAGGCATTGCTCTTCCTGTCATGGGTGGTGATGTCGTTATCGCAACAGGTGCCGTGAGAATGGAAGGCACCAGCCGTGAATATGCTCCGATTGAATTTCCTGCTGTTGCGAACTTTGATATTGTCATGGCACTTAGAAAAGCCGCAGCAAAGCTTGGCATCAAGAGCCATACCGGCGTCGTGCAATGCAAAGATAGCTTCTATGGGCAGCATGATCCTGATCTAATGCCTGTTCATTATGAGCTCAATCAGAAATGGGAAGCTTGGAAGAGGCTTGGAGTTCTTGCCTCTGAGATGGAGTCTGCGGCTATGTTTGTCGTTGCAGCCCATCTTGGTGTTAGATGCGGCTCTGAGTTCTTCGTTGTCGGAAACCAGGAAAGAGAGAAGCTCGGAATGGAAAATCCAAAGCTGCACGACACAGAAAATGCAATTAGAGTTGCTGTTGAAGGTGTTAGAGAGCTTATCAAGATGGATGGGGCTTTGAGAGCATAGTCATTCGTGTAGGGAGAGGGGATGCCCCTCTCCTTTATCATGTGTATAGCTTGTGGTTGTTCTCTATATAGTGCTTTTTCCTTGCCTCGAGAAGATCTTGCAGCGATTCCTCAGATTCTGCCTCCACATCAATCTCAATCGTGAAGAGCTCAAGCCCAAGCTCTGTGTATGCCTTTTGCAGAGTCCTTGAGCCATGCATGCCCAAATCAAGCTTGAACCTCTCGTCCTTAAAGCTTTTAACTGCATCCTCGCTTTCAAAGAGGAATACTTCGTCAGTCTTGAGGTTATGTATTTTGACAATTGCCCTTATTTTGTCTTTTCGCAAAAACTCTTGTGGAATCATAGGAGCATGGTAATCTTTTTGCTGGAATTATTAAAGAGTAGGATAGAATGGGATCTTGCGCTTGCGCCAAGCTCATGAAAGTTCGGGAATTCATCCAACCTCTATTTTAGCAAAAGAGCAGTTTTGTTTAAATTTTTTACGTTTTTCGAATTAATCAATAAATTAATAGCGATTAGAACGCATTTTTTTGTCTGTTTTTTCAAAGATAAACTACTTTTTGTCTTTATTGTTATTACCAAGTGATTTATTATAGAAGTAGTTTGTAAATCTAAGGTGGTTTAAATGGAACAGCAGATACAGGACCTTATCGCTTCCATCAGGAAGGAAGGTATTGAGGAAGCAAAGAAAGAAAGCGAGAGAATCATCAATGAGGCAAAGGCTTCTGCAGCTGATATTGTTGCCAAGGCTGAATCAGAGAGGGATAAGATTCTCGAAAATGCAAAGAAGAGCATCGCTCTTGAGCGCCAAAGCTCAGAAGCAGCAATCAAGCAGGCTGCAAGGGACGTCTCTCTTTCACTCAAGAAGTCAATTGAGGAAAGCTTCCAGGCAATCCTTTCACAGAAGGTTGATGCAGCTCTTTCAGAGGACTTGCTTGTTAGAGTTCTTGAGACTGTGATCAAGGCAGAGGTTACTTCCTCAGATGTATATGTAGAGCTTTCAGAAAAGGATTTCAAGGCTCTTGTTGCCAAGCTTGCTGAGACTTTCAAGGCTCAGGTTAAGAATGGCATGGAATTCAGGACATCCTCATCTCTCTCTTCAGGCTTGAGGGTCATCGAGAAGGATGGTTCATTCTATGTTGATATGTCAGGTGATGAGTGCTCCAAGCTTCTCTTCCCATATCTTTCAGCATCCCTCAGGGAGCTTTTGTAAGGAGTAGCTGTGGCAGAGTACTATTACTTTGTTGCCTCTCTTCCTTCCGTTTGGATGGATAAGGACGCCCCAATCACTTATAAGGAATTCATGAGACAGGCTAAAGAGCAGATGTCCAAGAAGGATTATAAGGATTTGGAGCTCGTTACCTTCTCCCCAGAGGAAGGCGATGCATCCTCTAAGATTGCGCGTGAATGGTTCAAGTTCAGCTACACTCTTTCAGAGATGATCACGGAGGAGAGAGCGAGAAGACTAGGCCTCGAGAACAAGGAATACAAAGCCAGATGCATCAAGGATAAATCAATAGAGGATAAGGTGAGAAAGCTTGTTGACAACCCAAATCCTCTTGAGGCAGAGAAAGAGATTCTCGCTCTTTACTTTGATTTCTTGGATAAGCATCAGGTAGCATCTCCTTTCTCAACAGAGGCTTTGATGATTTATGGTCTGAAGCTTCAGATCAAGGAAAAGGCAAAGGGATTCAAGCGTGACAAGGGTAAAGCTGAATTCGATCGCCTTTTTGCGAACATACAGAAGGAAATTTTCCATAAGGAGTGAATATGTCAGTAAATACCGGCCATGTAACTGGCGTTAATGGAAACATGGTCAATGTTGCTTTTGATGACTCAGTTATCAAGAACGAAGTTGGATACATCATTGTAGGCAACGAGCGTCTTAAGAGCGAAGTCATCCGCGTTAACAACGGTGTTGCCAGCGTTCAGGTATATGAACCAACAGGCGGCATTGCTGTAGGAGACAAGGTTGAGTTCACAAACGAACTTTTGTCTGTAGAGCTTGGACCTGGTCTTTTGACTCAGGTTTTCGATGGTCTTCAGAACCCACTGCCAGAGCTTGCAAAGGATTGCGGCTTCTTCTTGAAGCGTGGTGTTTATCTTGACGCTATCCCAAATGATGAATGGGAGTTCACATCTGTTAAGAAGAAGGGCGATAAGCTTGTCGCAGGTGATACATTCGGCACAGTTCCAGAGGGCCTCTTCACACACCAGATCATGGTACCTTTCCAGCTTCCAGGCGTTTGGACTATCGTGGATATCAAGCCAAATGGCAAGTACAAGGCAAGAGATATCGTTTGCACAATTGAGAATCAGAAAGGTGAGAGAAAAGAGCTTTCAATGATCATGACTCAGCCTGTTAAGGTTGCGATCAAGGGATATGAGGAAAGAGTCAGACCTGATGAGACAATGGTCACGAAGATCCGTATCATCGATACTTTCCTTCCTGTCGCAAAGGGTGGCACATATTGCACACCTGGACCATTCGGCGCTGGTAAGACTGTTCTTCAGCACATGACATCTAGAAATGCTGACGTTGATATCGTAATCATCGCAGCATGCGGTGAAAGAGCTGGTGAGGTTGTTGAGATCCTTAAGGAGTTCCCAGAGCTCCAGGATCCAAAGACAGGCAGATCTCTCATGGAGAGAACTATCATCATCTGTAATACATCTTCAATGCCAGTTGCTGCTAGAGAGGCATCTGTATACACAGCTGTGACAATGGCTGAATACTATAGAAACATGGGACTCGATGTTCTTCTCCTTGCTGACTCAACATCTCGTTGGGCACAGGCAATGAGAGAGATGAGCGGAAGACTCGAGGAAATCCCAGGCGATGAGGCTTTCCCAGCATACCTTGAATCAAGAATCGCAGAATTCTATGAAAGAGCAGGAAAGGTAAGACTTAGGGATGGCCGCTATGGCTCTGTTACAATCGGCGGATCAGTATCTCCAGCAGGTGGTAACTTCGAAGAGCCTGTAACACAGGCAACGCTTAAGGTTGTTGGTGCATTCCATGGCCTCTCCAGAGAGAGATCAGATGCTAGAAAGTACCCAGCAATCGATCCACTCGATTCATGGGCAAAGTACAAGGGCATCATTGAGGCAGAGAGAGTCGCTAAGGCATTCAATTACGTCAAGAGATCCGCTGAGGTCAACCAGATGATGAAGGTTGTAGGTGAGGAAGGCACATCACTCGATGACTACATCGTCTACCAGAAGGGTGAGTTCGTTGACTCAGTCTACCTTCAGCAGAACTCCTTCGACCCAGTTGACGCAGCTGTTTCTGTTGAAAGACAGAAGGAGGTTTTCGACGTTCTCGAATCAATTCTCAATGCTAACTTCCAGGTTGAGGATAAGAAGGATGCTAGAAACTTCTTCAACGAGCTTAGACAGAAATTCCTCGATTGGAATGGCGCAGAAGAGGGCACAGAGCTCTATAAAGAAAGAAAAGAAGGCGTCCAGGCTTTCTTTGAGGCTAGGAGAAAATAATGCAGAAGGTTTATACAAAGATTGAATCTATCATCGGCAACGTTATCACAGTCAAGGCTGATGGTGTAAAAAACGGTGACCTTGCTGAGATTACTACTTCTACAGGAAAGAGCTTTGCTAACGTTATCAAGCTTGATGGCGATATCGTATCTCTGCAGGTATTCGCAGGTGCTCAGGGCGTATCAACTGGAGACAGCATCAGATTCTTAGGCGTTCCAATGAGAGTCAGCTATTCAGATGACCTTCTTGGCAGAGTATTTGATGGAGCAGGCGTTCCAAGAGACAACGGCCCAGCTCTTTCAGATAACATGATTGAAATCGGTGGACCTTCAGCCAATCCAGCTAAGAGAATCATCCCAAGAAACATGATCAGAACAGGTATCCCAATGATTGACGTGTTCAACACTCTTGTTGAATCTCAGAAGCTTCCTATCTTCTCAATCTCAGGCGAGCCTTACAATGAGCTTCTAGCTAGAATCGCTATGCAGGCTGAGGTTGACATCATCATCCTCGGTGGCATGGGTCTAAAATATGATGACTATCTTTTCTTCAAGGACACACTAGAGAAGTCAGGCGCACTTTCAAGAACAGTAATGTTCGTTCATACAGCCTCTGACCCAACAGTAGAATGCACACTTGTTCCAGATCTTTCTCTTGCAGTTGCTGAGCGTTTTGCTCTTGACGGCAAGAAGGTTCTCGTGCTTCTCACTGATATGACAAACTTTGCAGACTCCTTGAAGGAAATGGCTATCACAATGGATCAGGTTCCATCAAATAGAGGTTATCCTGGTGACCTGTATTCCCAGCTCGCCTCAAGATATGAGAAGGCTGTAGACTTTGAAGGCGCAGGTTCAGTCACAATCCTCGGAGTCACAACTATGCCTGGTGATGACGTTACACACCCTGTTCCAGATAATACTGGTTACATCACAGAGGGTCAGTACTACCTTAAGAACGGTCATATTGAGCCATTTGGTTCACTTTCCAGACTTAAGCAGAACGTCAACAAGGATACAAGAGATGACCACAGAGCTCTTATGGATGGCATGATCAAGCTTTATTCCCAGTACAAGGACTCTCTTGAGAAGAAGTCAATGGGCTTCTTGATGTCTGACTGGGATGAGAAGCTCCTCAAGTATGGCGAGCTCTTTGAGAATAAGCTCATGGATCTTTCAGTCAACATTCCACTAGAAGAGGCTCTTGACCTCGGTTGGTGGATTCTCGCTGAATGCTTTGAGCCTAATGAAACACTTCTTAAGTCTGACCTTATCGCAAGATATTGGCCAAAGGAAAGGTAAGAGTGGCTGTTAAGTTGACGAAGAACGAACAGAAGAAGCAGAAGGATGCTCTGAAGCAGTTCTCTCGCTATCTTCCTACTTTGCAGCTCAAGAAGCAGCAGCTTCAGGTTGTCATCAGACAGGCTGAGGCTGAGATCCTTGAGCTTAGGGAAGAGCAGAAGAGGGCGATTGCAGGCATCGACAACTGGATAGCTGTCTACGGCGGCAACAGTGAGCTTCCTCCTTCACGTTCTATTGGAAACCTTATCAAGATCAAGGAGATAAAGGTTGACAAGGGCAATATCGCAGGCGTTGTTGTTCCAGTGTTCAATGCTCTTATCTTCGAGGATATTTCCTATGATCTTAGAGAGTATCCTCTTTGGGTCGATAGAGCTCTCATTGCTTTGAGGGATATCGCAAAGTATGATGCGCTCATTTCCACTCTTGAGGAAAGGATAAGGCTTCTTGAGAGAGAGGTCAGGATCACAAGCCAAAGAGTTAATCTCTTTGAAAAGGTCAAGATTCCTGAGACGAAGGAGAATATAAGGGTTATCGGAATCTACCTGCAGGATCAGCAGACTAGTGCTGTTGTCAGAGGTAAGATCGCAAAGAAGAAACTGGTGAGGGTAAGCTGATGATTGAAAGAATGAAAAAGGTTACCGTCTTCTCCGAAAGCGGAAGAAAGCACCAGTTGCTCCTAGCTCTTAGAGAGTTTGGAGTAGTGCATATTTCCAACATGGTTCAGAAGAGTGAGTCAGTCGACAAGCTTGAGAAGAAGAACAGCGAATATGAGAATGTTGTAAGAGCCATTGAGGAATATAAGAATAAGAAGGATAAGGTTGAGCAAAGAAGTCTTAGCGATGCTGATTTCCAGACTCTCAATGATAGCTTGAGGAAATCTCTTTCAGATAAAGAGAGGATAAAGGATGAGATGGTTTCTCTTTCACAGGAAAGAGAGAGGATTCTTCCTTTTGGTGATTTCGAGCCTCTTGAGATCAAGAATCTGGAGAAGGATGGAATTCCACTCTATTTCTACACAATCAGCAAGAAGGAACTTGAGAAGCTTCAAAAGGATGAAAGATGCAGCTTTGTCAGAGTCAGCTATAGTGGGAAGCTTCTTGCGATAGCTTCTGTTGGACAGATGCTTCCATCTGATGTTTCAGCATCCTTCTTTGAGCTCCCAAAGGAGAGCCTTGGCTCAATTGAAGCAAAGCTTCTTGAAAGAAAGGAGGAGCTTGCAAGGATTGAAGGCCAGTTCAAAGAGGCTTCTCATTACCTTGGGGAATTTAAGAAGCGCATAGAAATTGAGAATGAGAAGATAACATTTGAGAAGGCTAGTGCGACTGTTGAGGATAGCGACCAGATAATATATCTCTCTGGATATATCCCAGCAGCAAAAGCAGAGGAATTCAAGGCATTTTGCAAGAAGGAAGTCTGTGCATACCTTATTGATGACCCATCTGAAGAGGATGAGCCACCAACAAATGTCAAGAACAAGGGGCCAATTAATTTGATTAAGCCTGTCTTCGACATGCTGGGCCTTGTTCCAGGCTATAGAGAGTATGATATCTCTCTCTATTTCCTTCTCTTCTTGACTCTTTTCTTCGCTATGATCATTGGAGACGGTGGGTACGGATTGATATTCGTTCTTATCGGTGCTCTTTTGAATATCAAGAGCAAGAAGTGCAATACGCTCAATGCTCTTATATATGTCGCAGGCGGTGCCACAGTCATATGGGGTGCACTCACAGGTACTTGGTTTGGTTCTGAATGGATCTTGAAGAACATCCCAATTCTTCAGAAGTTCGTGATCCCATCGCTCACAAACTTCCCTGAGTTATTCGGGCTCGATGGACAGACCACACAGGACGCTATGATGAAGTTCTGCTTCCAGCTTGGAACTATTCATATTGGTCTTGCTTGTGGTATCAACATCGTATCCAAGCTTAAGAAGAAGGACTTGTCATTTGTTGCAGACCTAGGTTGGTTCATTGATACAATCCTTCTGTACCTCTTGGTTCTCTTCCTAGTAATAGGAGAGGATGCTCCTATGATGGTGATTGTCGCCGGAGTCGCAACAGGCTTTGTCCTTGTTTGCTGCTTCAATGCACAAGGTCCTGGAATCCCATTTGTGAAGGGCTTGAAAGCATCTCTTGCTGGCTTCTTCACAACATTCCTCGATACAATCTCTGCTTTCTCAAATATCATGAGCTACATCAGATTGTTCGCAGTGGGAATGGCAAGCTTGGCAATTGCTGAGTCATTCAATGACATGGCAGCACCAATGCTTGGTGGATTCGCAATCCCTGCTGGCATCTTGATTCTCGTGCTTGGTCATTTGATCAACCTTGTCATGGGTCTCTTGTCAGTTGTTGTTCATGGCGTAAGACTTAACGTTCTCGAATTCTCCAATCAGCTCGGAATGGAGTGGAGTGGATACAAATACGATCCTTTTAGAAAAAAGGTTGTTGATAATAAATAATCGTTGTTTAAAACAACTAAGGAGTTGATTATGAATAATTTAGCTTATGTTGGAATGGCTTGTGCACTTTGTCTTTCTGCACTCGGTTCTTGTTTTGGTTCTGGTATGGCAGGACTCGCATCTGTTGGTGGCTGGAAGAAGTGCTATGCTGCTGGTAAGCCAGTACCATTCATCCTCGTAGGTTTTGCTGGTGCTCCACTTACACAGACAATCTATGGCTTCCTTTTGATGAACTTCATCAAGAGCGCATTCGAGGGCGGCGCAAATGCTCTTCTTTGCCTCTTCGTTGGACTTCTTGGCGGCACAGCTATTGGTCTTTCTGCTCTTTGGCAGGGTAAGGTAGCAGCATCTTCAGCTGATGCTCTTGCTGAGACAGGAAAGGGTACTGCTAACTACTTCATCGTTATTGGTATCGTAGAGACAGTAGCTCTCTTCACACTCGTTTTCTCCCTTCTTCTTCTCGGTTAATAGAAGTAGGATAATACATCTTTCCCCACCTTCTATCTTCTTGATGAATGTTGGGGTAGCAAAGGGTCCATGTGCTTATCATGGACCTTTTTCATTAAAGGAATACAGAGTTCAAGAATACATCTTTTTATACATCGTGGATAATCAGCTCTTCTTAAATGAACCCTGACTGTTAATGGGAAAGGCAAATCTGTAAGCATCATTCCTAATCTGAACATTATCAAGAATATTGTTCTGTTTCTGAAAAAAAGCCCCAGATGGATTTCCAGCTTATAACACCATTGAGCTGGGATGACTGAACGCCAGGATGATTGATTTTCGTTCGAAATTGCTTGATGTATATATATATATTCCTTAATGTCGTTCTTTTATGATAATTACTTGCTTTTTTATTCCATTGCAATGAATTAGAAAGCATAAACCTAGCAAACACACTAAAAGAAACACTTTAAGTTTACAAACGCCTTAAAAGCAATTGATATAACCTACAAACAAACTAACCTAGTAAATAACTTGCCAATATTGAGTTGCCATGATATCCTGTTATCCAGCCTAAATAAGGAGGAGAATTATGAGAAGGAATATTGGGATTTTTGCTTTATTGATGCTTGTATTGATGATGCTGTTCGTATCATGTGAAGCTCAGCCAGAGCTTCCAGATAGCTCAGGTGATAATGGTGATGTTGCGCCTCCAGCTGTAGAGGAAGATGCGGAAGTCAATCCACTTGTGGGAAGGTGGGGATTTGCAGAAGATAGATCTGCCATTTTCTTTGAATTCACTGAATATGGCACATTCACTATGAGTTCTTATTCTGAATCAAATCCTTCAATTAATACCACTGCAGGTAGATATGAAATAAATGATGATCTAGTTACTCTTGAAACAAAAGAATTAGAGGACTTTATCAAAACCTTTGAATTCAGTATCGACGGCAATGAGCTAAGCATCTCTTTTGTTGATGCAGACGGCATAGTGGAAGATGAAGCGATATCGTTTTTCAATATTGATGAGAAAAAGAATGATATGCACGTTGATGAGGATCTTGTGGGCAAGTGGATAGAACAACTGGACAATTCTGGTTTAATATTTGAGTTCACCTCATCTGGCTTTGTCTTTGTTTATAGACAGTTTCAATCTGATGATTCCAATTTAATATCGGAGTTGATGGCGGCTAACACATATACCTTGGATGAAACAAAACCTGGAGTGATTAGTATCGAAGGAACAGAATCCACGTATGTATTCCAGGAAGATGGAACAATCGTTATCACTGGAGGGAATGAGACTCTGTCTTTTAAACCACATGCACGTGATGGGGAGAGCATTGAGTTGACAGATCTTGTTGGTTCTTATGTTGGTCAAGAAGGTTTTGAGCTTATCATTTTCGAGGATGGATCAATGCTGGATTTCGACAAGACTGGAGAGATTTACGCAGAAAAGCTGATTTTGGATATTACAAACGAATATATCCGTTTTATTGATCAAATGTATCTTGATAGTGATGATAAACCTTTTATCACAGTTGAATTCAGTATGTCCATTGAAGATGATTCTCTAACCATTGCTGATGCTAAGTTTACAAAGGTTGATGATTCAACAAATTTCACGCTTTCTGGCGATTTCCTGAGAAACAATCTTATTGTATATCCAAAACTCGAATTGAAAGAAGATGGAACGTATGCTATTTATGATAATGGCCTTATGACAGAACTACTGGAAGAAGGCAAGTACAGCATAGTTGGGAACAAAGTCTTTGTAGGGGATAAAACCTTCGTGCTGCGAGTTGAAGTCAGGGACAAGGCATACACACATTTATATTGGGTAGAGGAAGATGTATTGCTTCAAGAGCCTACATCTATAATCGGTTGATGATTTAAGATTCATAATCTGACAAATATTATAATTGAAGGCTGCTGCGAGATGTTTTTTTAGGCAGCCTCTTATTTTGTCATTTATTGTATTTGATTTGATTAGCTACATAATCAATGTTAAATTATTGATATAAATATTAATGGGGTAGCTATGTTTTTCAAAGGATTGGCTCTTGCAGTAAATGATATAGATCTATCTACAGCCTTTTATAGTGATCTTATAGGTCTTGAGATATCTTCATTAAGAGAGGGACATGTCATCTTTTCCTCTGGTCTTCATTTGTATTCGATCTCAAGATGGTCTGGAAACATTGGTAAGAATGTTATGGATGTCTATTTTGGCTCCTCATCTCAGGCAATTTTATTTGAAACCTTTGATTTCGATGATTTTCTCTCAAAGCTCTATAAAACGAGCTATGCGGAAATCTATTCACCTGTAGACATTGACAAGGGAATGAGGGTTGTCACAATCCTGGATCCTGATAAGAATCTGGTGACTGTAAAGGAGATCAGCAGAGAGTCCATACACCTGGATTCTTCTGAGTGTCTTGATTCTATGCCTTATTCAAAGGCAAGCACTGCTCTCTTCGTTTTCAATGAAAAGGATGAGCTATGAGGGATCTTTTGATAGTGTTCTTTATGCCTTTTGTGGGTACCGCAATTGGCTCTTTGGGTGTCTTTTTCCTGAAAGAGAAGATGAATAAGAAGATTGAGAAGCTGATCCTAGGCTTTGCTTCCGGTGTCATGATAGCGGCCTTAATGTGGTCATTGCTCCTTCCTAGCATAGAGGATGGCGGATATATAGTATCAGGGGTTGGCTTTGTACTTGGCATCGCTCTTCTTCTGGCTCTAGACCATTTCACTCCTCATCTGCATTTAAACGATGATAGGCCAGAGGGCTGCAAATCCTGTCTGGGAAAGTCTGCTCTTCTTGTATTGGCCATAACGCTTCATAACTTTCCAGAGGGACTTGCAGTTGGAGCTGGAGCAGGGGCTGCAGATAAGATGATTGGTGTCTCTGTCGCATCCTCTCTCGCTCTGTCGATTGGTATTGCGATCCAGAATATCCCAGAGGGGCTTGTTGTTGCCATGCCTCTTTATCAAGCAGGCAAAAGCAAGACAAAAGCTTTCATCATGGGTTCTTTGTCTGGCATAGTTGAGCCAATTGCAGCCATAGCCGCTTTTTTCTTCGTCTCAAATCTGACAGGAATCCTCCCATATCTTCTTTCCTTCGCAGCCGGAGCTATGTTCTATGTGGTTGTTGAGGAGATGATTCCGGAGGCCTCTAAGGGGGAGCACTCCAATCTGAATGTCATTGGTTCAGCCCTTGGCTTTGTCCTTATGATGGCATTAGATGGTATTTTCGCATAAAGGAGCATTGTGTCATAAAGGTTTTGAGTTCAAACATCAATCAAACATTGAATTCAATCCTTGATTGATGTCGCATCCTCAAAAACCGTCATCCGCTCTTTTACATATGCTCTCCCAATTCTCAATGGTCTCAATTATTGTTATAATCCAAAAAGGATTTGTGATGGTGTTGTGATGGTTAAGGATAGTGTGAATAGTTTGAAGAGCTATTATTCATTAGATGATAGGCTTGCAAATCTCAATCAGTATGAATCTGTTGAGGTTCCTCAATTCAATGGCTTCAATCTTGATAAGTGCTTTTCTCATATTTACTTAGTGAATAAGGGAGAGGCGCAGTTCGCAACCTCCTGGAGAGAGAATCCAGATAGCAGGGATGTGACAGCATTGGTGGTTGCAAAAGCTGGAGAGTTTGTTCTCTACCTTCCAGGAGAGCCTATGCTTGTCAAATGTGGGGAGGATAGCGAGGTTTCGCTCTTTGTTCTTAAATGAATAGCAAAAAATCAGCAAGGGTAAGGAATTTAGAGATAGGTGGATCTGCGCCTGTTAGAGTTCAGACGATGTATGACTCTCATATTGTGGGCGTTGATTGCGATAAGATTGTTGAGAGAATATCATTGCTTTCGAATATGGGCTGCGATCTTATCAGGTTCTCCTTTGTTTCAAAGGATGATGCTCCAGCATTCAAAGAGATATGCTCAAGATCTGTCATGCCTGTTGTTGCTGACATACATTTTGACTACAAGATGGCACTGCTTGCCTTGGATTGTGGTGCTGATAAGATAAGAATCAACCCAGGTAACATTGGAGCACGCTGGAAGACTGAGGAGGTTGTAAGGGCCGCAAAGGATAGGGGAGCTGCAATAAGGATAGGACTCAACACAGGCTCCTTGCCTAAGGGACACAGCGGTAAAAGCTCTGTGGACTTAATGGTGGACACTGCTCTTTCATATATCGATGATTTTGAGTCCTGGGATTTTTATAACACAGTCGTCTCCTTAAAGAGCTCCAATATAGAGAACTCTTTAGCTGCTGCAAGGCTTTTTAGCGCCAAAGCAGATTACCCCTTCCATTTGGGGATCACAGAAGCAGGAAGCGCCGTGACAAGCGCTGTCAGGTCAACATGGGCTCTTGGCACTCTTTTGAAGGAAGGCATTGGAGACACTCTCAGAATCTCGATAAATGGCTCAATTGAGGACGAGGTCATCGCAGGTGTGGAGATATTAAGGACCTTGGGCCTTAGGGAAGACGGGGTTAGGATCGTTGCATGCCCTAGATGCGGGCGCCATAGCTTCGATAGCCAGGCTTTTTTAGCTAGGACCCAAAATAGGCTATTGTCTTTAAAGAGGAATATCACAGTTGCTGTTATGGGCTGCTCGGTAAATGGACCTGGAGAGGCAAAGGCCGCTGATTTTGCGGTGACAGGCATAGGAAGAAAGGTTTTCCTCTATAAAAAGGGTGAGCTATTTATGGAAGTTGATGAAAAGGATGCTGAGAAAGCGCTTTTTGAGGCTATAGAGAATGAACGATAAAATTATCATCAAGGGTGCTAGAGAGCACAACCTTAAGAACATAGATATCACATTGCCTAAGGACTCTCTTGTCGTTATCTCTGGCTTATCTGGCTCTGGAAAGAGCTCATTGGCTTTTGACACTATCTTCGCTGAAGGGCAGCGAAGGTATATGGAGTCTCTTTCAAGCTATGCGAGAATGTTTTTAGGCAGACTTGAGAAGCCTGATGTGGATACTATCGAGGGTCTATCTCCTGCCATAGCAATAGAGCAGAAATCAACTAACAGGAACCCAAGATCGACTGTCGGCACTGTCACAGAGATATATGATTATTACAGATTGCTTTGGGCTAGAATTGGAAGAATGCACTGCCCAAAGTGTGGCAGGGAGATAACAGAGACAAGCGTTGATCAGATCATCGACTTCATTTTCTCTCACCCAGAGGGTAGCAGGATAATGCTCTTGGCGCCTATTGCCAGAAACAAAAAAGGCGAATACAAAGCAATTCTTGAGGATGCCCTAAAGCTAGGTTATTTGAAGGCTGAGATTGACGGGAGAATATACTCTTTAGAGGATGGGATTCCATCTCTTGAAAAAAAGCTGAAGCATAATGTCTCCATAGTGGTGGACAGAGTGAAGATCGACATCAAGGATAGAACCAGGATATCTGATGCGATAGAAAGATGCTGTGAGCTTGCAAATGGACTGGTTGAGGTTGTCTATCATGATGAGTCATCCTCTGAGCTCTACAGCCAAAAGAACAGCTGCCCTGATTGCGGAATCACAATTGCTGAGATTGAGCCTAGATTCTTCTCCTTCAACAATCCCATAGGAGCCTGTCCTGAGTGCAATGGATTGGGGGCAACTTTTGTTTTTGACCCAGATAAGATCATACCAGAAAGGAATTTAAGCTACCTTGAGGGAGCTATTAAGACCCATAAGCCAACTGCTAACTACTATAGAAGCGCAATTGAAGGCTTATATAAGCATTACGGGTTCACTCTCGATGAGAAAATAGAGAATCTACCTGATTGGTTTGTCAATCTATTGCTCTATGGCGGTGGAGATGAGTACTCATATATCTACAAGAACGGCAAGGGCGAGAGCACAAAGGTTGTAGAGGTCTACGAAGGCATAATCCCTGAGCTGGAGAGGAGATTCAAATCAACAGCATCCCTTCCTATAAGGCTGTGGATGGAATCCTTCAAGAGCGATATCAGCTGCCCAAAATGCAAAGGCGAGAGACTTAAAAAAGAGGCGCTCTCTGTCCTTGTTGGCGGCAAATCGATAATAGATGCGACGAGACTATCTGTAAATGAATCGATTAAATTCTTCTCATCTTTGGAATTAAGTGAAACTGAGAAGGAGATTTCCAACTTGATAATGAAGGAGATCTTCTCAAGATTGAACTTCCTTAGGAATGTAGGGCTTGGATATCTGACGCTATATCGTGCAGCTGGCACTCTTTCTGGAGGTGAGGCGCAGAGGATCAGACTTGCGACACAGATTGGATCTGCCTTATCTGGTGTTCTCTATGTGCTTGATGAGCCATCAATCGGTCTTCACCAAAGAGATAACCAAAAGCTCATAGACACAAGTCGGATCGTAGCCAT
>JAZURW010000008.1:0-12561 GCA_045606405.1 Candidatus Ornithospirochaeta sp.
ATAGCATAATTTCAATGTTGAAAGAACTTCCAAAAAGAAAGAGAATCATAATATGAAAAAGCTTTTTTCACTGCTTTTGATGGTTCTTATCTCAATTTCGCTCTTTTCTGGGGTGGCTCCAAGCTCAAAGAGGCTTGGAAAGGTCGCTGTCTCTTTAGAAGAGGATTCGCTTTCACTATTGGCATACAAGGCGTTCTCCTCACCCCTCTCAGAACAATGGCTTAGAGAGCACACTATAGCCACAGAGGCCTTTATTGTCTCATATCTTCCTTTTCTTTCAGAGATCCTACCAATGGAGGATATCATAATCTCAGAGGAAAAAGAGAACCGCCTTTCCCTATATAGCAGGAAAAGCGGCTATTTGATCTCCCTTATTTATGAGGATGGCCTTATAAGCGCTATGAGCTTCAAGCCTATTTAGTCAGCTCTTCAAGTCTATCGAGCTCCCTTGCAAATAGGGCCGTTGCGGCCTTGACTGGCTCTGGAGTGGACATGTCAACGCCTGCTTTCTTGAGAGACTCAAGTGGATATACTGAGCCGCCGGACTTCAAGAAGGAGAGGTAGTCCTGCTTATCCTTCTCATTTCCGTTCAGAACCTTCTGTGAGAGTGCGATTGAAGCTGAAAGCCCTGTTGCATACTTGTAGCAATAGAATGCTCTATAGAAGTGAGGGATTCTGAGTCCTTCAAGGTCGCTTTCCTCAATGAATTCAAGGGTGTCGCCAAAATAGGCCTCCAATAGACTTCTGTATGTCTTCTTGAAGAAATCTATTGTTGTTGGGATTCCCTTTTCCGCAGCCTCGTGGACAAGAAGTTCGAACTCTGCGAACATTGTCTGCCTGAAGAGTGTTCCAACCATATCATCAAGGTGCTTTGCAATCAGATAAGCCTCCTCCTCAGGGGACTTCGCATTCTTCACAAGGTAGTCCTGAAGAAGCTCCTCATTGAAGGTTGATGCCACCTCAGCTTCGAAGATGGTGTAGTCGTAGCACATGAATGGGTTGTTTCTTGAGGAGTAGTATGAGTGCATGGAGTGCCCGCCCTCATGAATCAAGGTGTATACGCTATTGAGCACCTCCTCCTCAAAGTTGACAAGGATGTATGGATTGCCAGTGAAGCAGCCTGCTGAGAATGCGCCGGATCTCTTTCCCTTGTTCTCATATCTGTCTACCCATCTATCCTTTGCAAGTCCATTGACAAGTGTTGTTCTGTATTCATCTCCAAGTGGCTTTACAGCCTCGTTTATCAAGGCAACTGCCTCATCGTAAGTGTGCTTTGACTTCACTGACTTCACCATTGGAACATATACATCCCAGTGCTTGAGCTTCTCCTTTCCAAGTAGCTTTGCTCTGAGTTTGTAATAGCGGTGAAGGTGAGGGAATGCCTCATGGATGCTTTCGATCAAGGATGTGTAAACGCTTCTTGGCATGTTGTCAGGGAAGAGAGCCTTCTCCAGGGATGATGCGTATCCTCTTGCCTTTGAGATGAAGATATCGTTCTTGATTGATCCGGAGTAGCTTCTTGCTATTGTGTGCCTATGGTCGTTGAACTCCTTGTAATACTGTCTGTATGCCCTTTCTCTAAGACCTTCATCATCAGAGTGCATGTACTTTGAGTAGTTGCCATGCGAAAGAGATTCGCCATTGATCTCGCCAAAGGAGAGGTCGATGTTGTTCAGATCCTGGAATGTTTCCTGATGTGTGTTCTGCACAGGAGCATACAGGGAAAGAAGCCTCTCTTCCTTTTCTGAGAGGATATGGTCCTTGAATCTTCTTGCCTTTCTGATATAGACCCTGAACTCCTCATATCTATCTTCCTTTAGATATTCCTCGATCTTCTCGTCCTCTATTTCCAGAAGCTCTGGATCGAAGAAGGACATCTTCTCCCCAAGCTCGGATTCGACTGCACTGAATATTCCCGCTCTTCTTTGCACGTCTGCGTTCATGCTGTCTGCTGAGTAATTGAGGAAGGCCCATGATCCGAGCTTCTCAAGCTGGATTAATAGGTCTCTGATGGTGCATAGTGCGTTATATAGGCTATCTGAGCTTTTGCCAAGTGTGCCTTTGAGATTCTCAACTTCTGGGAATTTGGCTTTTGCCTGCTCTAGCTCTTTGTCCCACTCTTCTGCATTCTTTGCCAATAGTGAGATATCCCAGGTGTTCTCAACTAGCTGGTCTTTTCTTTCAATCATGTCGTCTCCTCCAGTGTTTTCTGTATTATATCCTTCATTATCCTTGCAGCCTTTCCCCTATGGGAGTATAAGTCCTTATCACCCTCTGGAAGCTCTGCCGATATCATGCCTGCTTCGTCATTGAAGAATACAGGATCATATCCAAAGCCATTGACCCCTGATGGGGCTGTTGCTATTGATCCCTTTGCAATCTCCTGTATTACGTATCTTCTGTTAGGGGAGGCAATGAAGCACAATGCGCATATGAATTCCGCACGTCTATCTTCGATGCCCTCCATGTTCTTTATAAGGTACATGTACTTCTCTTCAGAGTTGAGTTTCCTGCCAAGCACATCCTCACCGTAGCGGGCGGTGAATAGGCCTGGCGCTCCATTTAAGGCGTTGACTGAAAGCCCTGAGTCATCTGCTATCACAGGGGCCTTCACTATCTCATAAAGCGCCTCTGCCTTTATTATCGCATTCTCAATGAATGTCTTGCCATTTTCCTCGACATCGAACTCAATCCCTTCCTCAGAAGGCAGCACGAGCTCAATACCGCCAAGGAGCCTCATCATCTCAGTCTTCTTGTGCTTGTTTCCAGATGCGAAATAGATTTTCATTTGCTTCCCCAAAGAGATTATAATTCCTCTGAACCATTTGGGGCAACCTCGTTATAGAGTATTATGCTGAGCATCCTCTTTGCGCTCTGCATCTGCTTTGTTATGGATGAGCGATGGACTTTCAGCGCAGAAGCGATCTCGCTTTGCGTCATTCCCTTTGCCTTTGATGCCTTCCTCATTCTCTTTGCATGGCAAAAGGCAGTCTTCTCATATCTTTCCATCAGACCTTGCCTGACTATGTCATCGCATTCAAGATTTATGGCTCTGGTCAGCTGCATCATGATCTTCCAATGCTTTATGCCTTTTTTGTACTCCTCTTCGTTTCTGCTGTGCTTATCTGACAGAGCATCATACTTAAGCTCAAAGAGCCTTGCTATCACAAGACTGTCAAGATCAAGCACCTTCGCAAGCTCGCTGACTAAATATGCGGAAGGAGAGCAGGGGATGCTTAGAAGAAAGACTAAAAGGGCTTTTCTGTTCTTCTTGTCCTTCAGAGCGCATTTAAGCTTTCTCTCCTTTTCCTCCAGCTTCATGCATCGTCCATCACAGTTATCGATGATGAACTTGCATAATAGGCTTAAATCCATTAGCCGCACCTCAGGTCTAGGTGTCCCATAGTAGGATTCATTCTCGCAAAGCACCTCATCGACTGCGTAATTATCTTCAAGCTCAATATGGTCATAGTACCAACTGTCTTGCACGAGCTGCTGTTCTTTTCTATTCTTGACAGCTATGCTGAGGGCCTTGTATCTGCAGACCTGGGTAAGATAGCTGTTGAAGGATGATGTGGAGACTCTGTATGAGCTGATGATCTTCTCGATATTATCATTGAGCTCCATATAGATATCAGTTGCCTCATCATAATCCAGAAAGAGATTCCGTATGGGAATTAAGTAGGTGAGGATGTTTATCCTATCCACTATGAAGGAGTGAAGGCTTTCATCATCCTTCCCATCCTCTTTCATTTGGTTGTAGCTTATGACCATGTCAGAGAAGGCAAGATCCTCCTCTGTGGAAAAGTAATCTAGCTTCATAAAACCTCCCGCAAAAAATGCGAGCAAGTTTTATGCCAATGCAAATAATTATTTATATAGTAAATAGATATTAAGCGTTAAAAAACACATTTTGATTAGCATGGGAAGTTTTAAGGTTTTTCTTGTATGCCGGTGAGTGGTAATAGGTTCAATAACTCAGAGATGAAGTGGAGTAACTGTAGATGATTGTTTAGAGGTTCTTAAAAATGCTGATGAAATATGAAATGTTATAGACTGAGAGGGGCGATTAAGCAGAAAATATAACTATGAGTTATGTGAAGTCTTAGTTAATCCAGAGAATGGAAATCTGATTCAATGTAATCCTAGAAGAAAGAGGAAGAAAGATGATTCTAACAAGTGAACAAGCTGAGTTTTTGAAAAAGAATATAGAAGGATTTGATAAATTCCTAGAATCAGATGATGTCGATGGATTACTTGACGCAATTAGTGACTACCAGCTTATGGTTGGTTTTCAAAAGAATGATGAACCTAATGAGCTAGGTTTGAAAATCGAACGGATATATGACGAAGTTCTTAGTCAGAATGATGAAGAATAAGTCAAACTTTATTGTTGAGGTGAAGGGATGAGACCAATAAACATTCAATGTATCAGGGGAATATTAACTGTCATTGACTCTCCTTTTACAAAGATTTGGGGCATGCAAAGACAAACAAGCATGACTGATGTCATCTCCAGAAGCTCTTATGATTTCGATATATGGGTTCAGAGAGGGTGTAGATATTCTGGAATGGATAAATTCCTTGGAATAGATGAACATGACCTAAGATATCTATCTGGAGAGGAATCAGACAAGAGGCTTCTCGGTATGATTCCTGTTGAGCATGGATTCATGTCTACTGGTGTAGCCAAGTGCAAAGGATTCTCGAATAAGCCTATCATCCTCAATATCTATGCTCCTAAAGGAACCAAGATGATGTATGTTGAGCCTTTCAGTGAATATGGTGAGGGATTTCAGAGGGCATGGGATGGTATAAGCGAACAGTCTCCAATAAGCAGTGAGGCTGAAATGCTCTTACAGAGAGAGACGAAGTTCATGATTACGAAAGTAGAACGAAGTAATGGCGCGATATATATTGATGTGATTGTCGAAGGGCAGAGGTATTAATTATGAAACTAGAAGATAAATGGAAAGATGATATTCTGACTGACAATACATCACTTAATAAATATGGGCAGTGTAAAGGTTGTAAATATATCGGTGGGGATTTATTTTCAGACAGATATGATAAGGGATGTTGTAGAAAGTTCCCTTATCCTAAATTCAAGCCAACTAAGATAATGCTGAATAAAGAGCAATGTCCTTATAAGGATTGAGTTATTGATTAGGAGGGTGAAGAGTAGAAATGAATAAACTTAGAGACGCAATCTATGGATTTACTGTAGCTGACGCTCTTGGAGTTCCTTTTGAGTTCAATCAGAAGGGGGCTTTCGTATGTACTGACATGATCGGTCATGGGACTTGGAATCAACCAGCAGGAACTTGGTCTGATGATAGTAGCATGACTCTAGCTACTTGCGATTCAATCAGAATTAATAAAGGAATCAATTATCTCGATATCATGAATAGATTTCTTGATTGGATCAATTACGGTAAGTATGCAATCAATTCAAGAGTTTTTGATGTTGGTAATACTACTCTGAACGCTCTTAGGAGATTTGACGGAATTAGTCCATTTTGTGGAATCAATGATATAAGACAGAATGGAAATGGAGCATTAATGAGGGTTCTACCTCTTGCATTTATTCCAGATATAACGGATGAGCAGATTAAGAATGTTGCCATCATGACTCATGGACATGATATTAGTTCTGATTTATGTATAGAGTATGTTAGAATTGCTCAGAAGTTGATTAGAGGGGAGGAAGTATCATTTGAATATACTACTCCCATAAAATCCTCTGGTTATGTTGTAGATACTTTCAATTCAGTAATGTATTGTCTAGCTACAACTGATAACTATTCAGACTGTGTACTGAAAGCAGTCAATCTTGGCAATGATACAGATACAGTATCAGCAATAGCTGGAGGATTGGCTGGAATCAAATATGGTTATGATTCTATTCCTTCTAAGTGGATTAATAAGCTGAAAGGTAAAGAAATAATAGAATCCTGTTTATTCTAACAAATGTTGGGCTGGAAACATTAAACTCAGTCGATAGTAGAGAAAACTATGAAAAGCGAGAGACCTCAGAACCGAGGTCTTTTTTCATGAGGTGAAGCGATGAGCACAATAAACATTCAATGTATCAGGAGGATATTAACTGTCATTGACTCTCCTTCTACAAAGATTGGGGTATGCTAAAGACAAAACAGGCATGACCAAAATCACGCCTGTTTCTATTACAATTCGAATTGCTGTATCACCTGCTTGGGGCTCCCAATAGGGTAAACAACCTATGATAGATATTTGCTGTCGCTTTTTAAGACTCTAGGAGGTGTCTTCTTTTCCACGCAATCTTTATCGATCACGACCTCTGCAACTCCATGCTCTGATGGGATATCATAGGAGATGCCGAGCATTAAGTTCTCAACTATGCTTCTAAGGCCTCTTGCGCCTGTCTTTTGCTCAAAAGACTTATTTGCGATCGCATCGACTGCATCCTTTGTGAATACAAGGTTGATTTCATCCAATGCGAATGACATCTCGTATTGCTTTAGGATGGAGTTCTTTGGCTCAGTCAGGATTCTCACAAGATCATCCTTTGAGAGGTTTGAAAGATATGTGTGGATAGGAAGACGTCCAATGAACTCAGGGATCAAGCCAAATTTCACAAGATCATCTGGATGCAGCTCTTTATAAAGAGATGTCAGATCCTTCTCTTCCTTGCTTACGATATTGGCACCAAAGCCCATTGAGGATGTTGCGACTCTCTTTTCGATGACTTTGTCGAGGCCAACAAACGCTCCGCCGCAGATGAATAGAATATCCTTTGTGTTGATTTTAAGCATCTCCTGGTTAGGATGCTTTCTCCCACCCTGAGGAGGTACAGCTGCAACTGTGCCTTCAATGATCTTCAAAAGAGCCTGCTGTACGCCTTCACCTGATACATCTCTTGTAATGGAGACGTTCTCACCCTTCTTGGAGATTTTATCAATCTCATCAATGAAGATGATTCCCTTCTCAGCCTTCGCGATATCGTAGTCAGCAGCTTCAATGAGTTTTAGGAGGATGTTCTCAACGTCCTCACCAACATATCCTGCTTCTGTGAGGGTTGTTGCATCTGCAATCGCAAATGGGACATTGAGCTTTTTAGCCAAGGTCCTTGCAAGCAGTGTCTTACCTGTTCCAGTTGGGCCGATTATGAGGATGTTGGATTTATCCAGCTCTATACCGCTTTTCTCGATCTTCTTCTGGTACTTAACTCTCTTGTAGTGGTTGTAGACGGCAACAGAGAGCACCTTCTTCGCGTCATCCTGACCGATGACGTACTCGTCAAGATATGCCTTAAGCTCATGAGGGGTAGGGATGGCAAGGTCCTCATCGCTATAGCTAGATGACTCGTCACGATTGGTTTTGATTATGTCATTGCATGTCTTGATGCATTCCTCGCAGATGGCCACTCCAGGTCCAGTCACTGCCTTGACTGAATTATCCAATGGACGGCCACAGAAGGAACAATATTTTGCGCTTCTTGCCATTACTTCCTCATTACTTTGTCTACGATGCCATACTCAGCTGCTTTATCAGCATCCATATAATAATCACGGAGTATATCCTTTGAGATCTCGTCCTCGCTTCTACCAGTATGGATTGAGAGAAGTCTTGTTGTGACCTCTCTTATCCTTTGCAGCTCCTTTGAGGAGATGAGTATATCAGAAGCCTGTCCCTTTGCGCCTCCTGAAGGCTGGTGTATCATGACCCTGGCATTAGGCAGAATGGCCCTCTTGCCATTCTCGCCAGCTGCAAGAAGAATGGCAGCCATTGAGCAAGCCTGTCCCATGCAGATTGTCCTAATAGGGCATGACACATATTGCATTGTGTCATAAATCGCAAGACCAGCTGTCACAGATCCGCCAGGGGAGTTGATATACAGGTTTATATCCTTCTTAGGATCCTCGCTTTCAAGGAAAATCAGCTGAGCGACAACGAGATCAGCCATCTGATCGCCAATCTCGCCATCTATGAAAATAATTCTGTCCTTTAAGAGACGGGAGAAGATATCATATTGTCTCTCTCCGGTTCCCGATTGCTCTACAACATAAGGAACCAGAGTGTTCATTCTTGGATCTCTCAATTAGTTTGCCTCTGAAGGAGACATGAACTCCTTGTAGCTTACCTTGCTTCCAGCCTTGAAGGTGTTGTTCTCAAGAAGGAAAGGAACAGCCTTGGCAAACTGCATGTCGTCCTTGATCATTGTCTTGTAGTATTCCTTTGTATTCTCATCATGGATGCTCTTGAGCTGCTCCTCGCAAGCCTTGTTATACTCATCTTCATCAATAGCGAAGTCTTCCTTCTTCTTGATTTCCTCTAGGATGAGCTGCTCTCTGAGGTTCTTCTCTGCTGGACCTCTCCAATCAGCCATGATGCCTTCCTTTGTCTGGTTCTGCATCTTGAAGAATGACATGAGCTGCTCCTCTGGGAGGCCTGACTGTGATACGAACTTGTTCCAAGACTGCTCAACTTCCATGTCGATCATTGAAGCAGGGACTGCGAACTGGCAATTCTCTGAGATCTTTGCCATGATTGCAGCAGCCTTGTCATTTCTGAGCTTCTCCTCGAGGTTCTTCTCGAGCTTAGCCTTGAGACCTGCCTTGAGATCGGCAACAGTCTTGTATTCGTCCTTTACATCCTGTGCGAAATCATCATCAACCTCAGGAAGCTCTCTTCTCTTGAGCTCCTTGACCTTGACTGAGAGCTTAATGCTCTTTCCTTCGTAGCCAGGAACATTGTCCTCTTCTGTGTATGTCTTCTCGATGATTGTCTCTGCATCCTTTTCAAGGCCAATGACATCATTGTCGAGCTTGTAGAAGTTATATCCAGAACCAATTGTGAATGTGAAATCTTCTCTCTTTGAGCTCTCAATCTCAGCATTTGCCTCATCAAGCTCAACGAAATCGAGAGTGATGATATCGCCATTCTCTGCCTTGCCGCTCTTTGATCTTACAAGCGCATTCTGCTCTCTGAGCGCATTGATCTCATCCTCTACGTCAGCGTCTGTGATCTCAACTTCTGGAACCTCAACTTCCAAACCGGTGTATGCTGGAAGCTCAATCTTTGGAAGTGCGTCATATACAACTGTGAATGTGACATCTGAATCCTTCTTGAATGGAAGGAGTGTCTCTTCGTCTTGAAGGACAGGAGTTGAATATGGAAGAGGCTTCTTTTCAAGCTCCAAAGTATCAAGAGTCTCCTTGAGGTGCTCTTCTAATGCATCGAATGTTGACTCTTCTCTGATAGCCTCACCGAACTTTCTCTCTACGACAGAAGCAGGAACGTGTCCCTTTCTGAAACCAGGCATCTCGATTGTCTTTGAATACTTTGCGAGTCTCTCTGTGTATGCCTTCTCAATTGATGCAGCGTCAACTGTCATGGTAAGTGCAATCTGGCTATTCTCCAGTTCCTTCACACTTTTTTCAGTAACCATAAATGACCTTCCTTATATAAAATACAATTTACGTTAGTCTTAACTTCATTAATATAACCAATAAAAAATACTTTGTACATAGCTTGAAAGGCATGTGAAAATGCCTCTTCCAATACTATAGCTGTTGGAAAAGGCAAAGCGAAAAATCTTTTTAACCTAGCTTCAGATGGCCGTGCTGGAATCCTTTATCTGCCAATATGAGGCTCTTGTGTTCCCGACTCTCTCAATGGAGCCCATTGACTTCAGAGCCCTTATGTCACGCTCTGTTGTCTTTCTGCTTGTGTTCATTCTCGCAGCGATCTCCTCATATGTTATTCTTGGATCCTCAACAATAAGCTTGAGCACCTTTGCCAGCCTCTCATCGACTAATCTGCGTTCTCTTCTCATTCTATGCTCCTATATCGTGAAGATAATCACTAAAGAGCTTTTTCCAAAACAAAAAAGAAACATTTGATTCACTAGGACAACATATGTCCACCTCATGGCCTATCCTGAGACCAGGAAAGGAGAAGATACTCATGGTAAGTGATATAAACGGCATCGCAGTCAGAGCGAAAAATGGTGATGAGAGCGCAAAGAAAGAGCTTTATGAGGCCATGAAGGGGGAGATAGACAAAATCGCACTATCATATTCGAGAGCCATAGCCGGAGGCGATTGCTACATAGATGACTATAAGAGCGAGGCATCCTATGGGCTTTTCCTGTCCCTTGAATCCTTTGATGCTTCAAAGGGCAGCTTTTGGGCGTATTCGATTGAGGCTATGCGCATGGCGATAAGAGCCTTCATCAGCAATAACCAGGACATGATCAGGTGCCCTAAGCATATTACGGAGAAGCTTTCAAAGATAAGAAAAGCCAATGAGAAGCTTGAGGTGGAGGGAATCTATGAGCCAACGTGCTCAGAGCTTGCCCTAGCCTCAGGGCTTAGTGAGACAGCAGTCAAGAATGCGCTTCGTGCAAAGCAGACGCAGAGTGTGTTCTCTCTTGACTACCGCTACTTTGATTCAGAGGATGATAGTCTATCGCTTCTTGACCTTCTCGAGTCCAAGCAGTCGATAGAGGATGATTTCCTTGACAGCTCTTTCGAGGCCTTTGTCGGCAAATGCCTGCTAGAGCTTCCAGAGAGGGAGAAGGTTGTGCTCGGCTCTGAGTTTGGGGCCTTTGGGATTGAGAGGAGAAGTGTCAAAGAGCTTTCCTCCCTTTATAACGTCACCACGACAACGATAAGAAACTGGAGAATCAAGGCGCAGGGGATGCTTCTTTCCGCAGCAGGCTTCTAGCTTTGTGACATTGTCACCAAATTGGACAATTTGATTTGTAAATATGAATCGATTGGATTATATTCAAATTATAAGTGAATGAAAAAAGGAGAATGGATTATATGAATGTTGAATTTTATAGATGCCCTATTTGCGGAAACGTTGTTTACCTCTTGAATGGAGATGGCTCTCGTCTCTCTTGCTGCTCAAAGCCTATGGAGAAGCTTGTTGCAGGCTCTGTTGAGGCTTCAAAGGAGAAGCATATCCCTAGCGTGAAGGTGCAGGATGGAAAGGTTGTGGTTCAGGTGGGTGATGTCATTCATCCAATGGTTGATGAGCATTACATCGGCTGGATCGCCGCAGTCTCAGAGTCCTCAGTCGACTTCAGATATCTTAAGAGCGGCGACGAGCCACAGGCTGTCTTCTGCAACAAGGATGGTGCGATTAAGGCAGTTTATGCTTGGTGCAACCTCCATGGACTATGGGTGAAGGAGCTGTAGAGCTTCAGAGGGCCCTGCTTTCGTTGAATGCAGGGCTTATTTATTGCGTGAATTGTCCTTTAAAGCTAATATTCAATTGTGAAAAATAGGATTTTGCTCTTATCAGTTTTGTTTTCAGTTTGTCTATTGATAACCTCATGTTCCTCCACCCTGGATAGAGGAGAGGATGGACAAGTTGAATTGTCATATACAAAATCCGACGCCATTATCCAGCTTGGCTCTGATATGCTGAGTGAGAGTGGCTTTGAGCTCGATGCGAATCTCTTAGCTGTGGCGCTTAGGGACTCCTATGTTGCTTATAGCGATTATGTGCCTCTCTATTACGACTATAGGGGGCAATATCTATCTGATATAGCAAGCTGTGTTTTAACCTTGATCGATAGCGCCTATCCAGTGCTTGAGGATTCAATCAAGGTGCTTTCTGCCAATCCTGATAAGTATTTCATGGATGATGTCTCTCTGACAGATGATCTATATGCAAGTTCCTTTGACGTGCTGTCAGATACGCTGTTTAACAAGTTGTCTGACTCAATGGAGGCGCATAGGGCTTTCAGTCCATCCCAAGAGGAGTTCCTGGCAATCAAGGCTGTTTATGCCAATCTTTCCACGATAGGGCTTGAGTATAGTCTTCCTGAGCCTGAGATGATAGATTTCAAAACTGTCAGCGATATCTCAACAGAAGCGTTCTTCACCTATCTTCTCGAGCGCGAGAGCTATTTGAAGAACAGGATATACGATGAATCCAGCCCATATTCCTATTTCTGGGAGGGAAAGAATGAGTGATAGTCTCTTTTCAAGTGCGTCTAGCTCGGAGCCGCTTGCAGCAAGGATGCGGCCAAGGACGCTTTCTGAGTACATAGGGCAGGACCACATACTTGGCAAAGGACGTCTTTTGAGAAGGGCCATTCAGGCCGATCAGCTTTCATCAGTCATCTTCTATGGACCTCCCGGCACGGGAAAGACAACTCTCGCTCGCGTTATAGCAAATACGACAAAGAGCCATTTTTCAACGTTGAACGCAGTCCTTTCAGGCGTTAAGGAGCTTAGAGTCGAGATTGAGAACGCAAAGGATAGGCGCGATCACTTTGGCATGAGGACGATTCTTTTCGTTGATGAGGTCCATCGCTGGAACAAAAGCCAGCAGGATGCTCTTCTTCCCTGGGTTGAGAACGGCACCTTCATCCTAGTTGGAGCGACAACGGAGAACCCATATTTTGAAGTCAATGCCGCACTGGTCTCAAGAAGCAGGATATTCCAGCTCAAGAAGCTGACAGACGAGAACCTTAAGGATATAGCGCTTCAGACATTGCGTGATGAGGAGAGAGGCTATGGAAGGCATAAGGTGGAGTTTGAGGAGGGTGCGCTTGAGCAC
>JAZURW010000009.1:0-30849 GCA_045606405.1 Candidatus Ornithospirochaeta sp.
TCTGTGGTCACCTACCCCTATGAGGCATTAGTGGGGGATGTCAACCGCAGTGATTCTGCCATTTTCATCTATCGTGAACCTTTTGCCAGCGTGAATCTCCCCATGGCACTGTCTGCAGACCAGCATCAGATTGTCATAGGACAGACTGATGGCTGGATCATTGATGTTCTCGCTGGTCAGTGGTGTGATGTGGTGTACAATCTCTCCTCGCTTGATGATTCCACGCTTTAGGCATCGCTCACACAGATGAGCCTTTGATGCCGCATATGATTTGCGGATATTCTGCCATGCCACCGAGGAGTAAAAAGGCAGTGCCTGTTGATCTCTGTACTGTTCTGAGTGTTTCATGATCTGCTCCTGTTGAGTCTCCGCCGAGAGGCCGTCTTGATTTCACCAGCCTTAACATGGGAAAATGAGTGAAAGGAGACCGAGAAATGGACAAAACTCGGTTTGCGTTTGGTCTGGTCATGAAAAACAGTAAAAGCAACCGCCCATCAGATCCAATCTGACAAGTGTACTATACCATAAAACCAAACTGCTCATTTCTGCTCATTTCTGCTCATTTCTGTGCAACTTTTCAGATTTTGATGATATTTTTCGGCAATCGGATGTGCTGGAGTGCCATGCTGTGCCATCTCCTGACTGTTGATTCATCCGCAGTCATCTCATCAGCTATCTGATACCAAGTCATATTGTGGATGTATCTGTACCGCAAGACCATGCGCTCATCTCTGTTGGTGACAGTGTCAATGGTGTTGCGGATCTGCTCCTTGAGGAGTGCCATCTTATCAAGCTCTGCTCCAATCTTATCCTCCAGCTCTGTGATCTTTAGGATGGATCTGACAAAGCCAGCCTCTGTGGATCTTGTCGGATTCGGCTCTGATCCGAGAGCTGGAGAGGAAAGACTGACTGACAGTGACCTGAGTCTTGTCAGCTCCTCCAAATCACTGCCAATCATATTGTCCAGTCTGTACCACTGCCGCAAATATTCCTTTGGTGTCATGTGATGTCCTCTTTTATCTTTCTGATCAGCATCTCTGGATCAATGTCAGTCAGGATGCCGAACCATTGTGATCTGAAAAATGCCTCACATTCAGTGATGTCCGCTCTGGCATTGGCTCTGCCTTGGAATGTCTTGCATCTCCTTAGCTTGAGCAGTGCTGCCTTGTAGTCAATGACCGCTTTCATGATGATGGCATTGGCTAAATTCTCAATAGCCTCTTTCTTGGTCACTCTGGTCATAGTGGTCTCTTCAGCTCTGTGATGGTCACCTCTGCTCTTGCCTTGTCAGAGTATAGTTTGCGGCAGGAGATGCAGACTATCTGACTGTCATCAACATAGGCAATCCCATTGAGTGCATCACAGATGGATTTGATGATGTTATCGGCATCAGGCTTTTTGACTGGTCTGATCTGTCCTGCCAGCATCATCTCTCTGATCCGCTTGGATGTGGACTTGGCTGGCTCAAAATAAGCATCAATCCTGACTGACAATGGAGCATCAAGGATCTTGTGATGCGGATACTTGGTGAGAAAGTAAGCCTTGACCTCTGTCTCATACACATGTGTATCTCTCGGAGTATATGCAATGCCTGTGCGCCTGTTGAATCTTGGTCTGCCCTTTGGCTGTGGTGTGCCGTAAACTGTGAAAAAGTATGTCATTCATTTTCCTCCCCATCTGCACAAAACCAGTCATCATCATATGCATTGCGTGATTGCTCATATGGATCTGCTGAATCAAACTCACAAACATATTTTTCTTTGCCTCTGAATGTATCTTTGATTCTGTGCTTGCAATCTTTGCACCTGATGATCTTTTCATATCCCAGCTCTCTCATCATAACTGGAAACCAAGGTTTCTTGGCAATTTCTAAAATGCCTTTGCTTAATGCTGCCATATCATTCCTGCCCCTCCTTCCTCTTGCACTCCTTCGGAAACTTCTTAATAAATCCCTGCTTTTTTACGCACCAGTAATTGCTGACAGTTGGCTTTCCCTGTTTATTTTTTGTGCCATAAAATGGCGCGAAATGTATACAGCCTTTACATATACGAGCGTTCATTCCTCTACCTCCCCGTACATCAACGCCATACTGATATAGTACATTGCCTCTACGTCGTCCTTAAAGCCCTTGGGAATCGGTTCTCCGTTGAGCCTTACGCTATTTTTAACGTGCATACCGTCTTCATCAATAGTGCCGACTTTCCTGTTGTTTTTATCGAAAAAGATAAAACCGCCGTTTTCGCCGAGTTGTATTTTGTTACGCTGTAATGTTTCGCTCATCCCTCCACCTCCATTGGCAATCCACAATTTGGACAATAATTTGCAACATCAAGATTTCTAAAAGCCTTTCTGCAGTTAGGACAGATTCTTATCTCTTCATCATTCCAGTTGCCTCTTTGCATATGGACTATCCACTTTCCCTTTTTTCGCTCCTGCTCTAATGCAAGTATAGCCATGCCGTTTGCACAAACAAACTCTTCGGAAAAGATACCACGGTACTGTGTCATCATCCTCTGCAGTTCTTCCAGATAAAAATGCGCCTCACGGTTATTCATCGTTTCCCACCTCCATCTCCGCACCGCAGTTCGGGCAGAACTTAAAATCGCCCAACATAACCTCCGATGTGTTGCCGTAAGCGTGATAAAAACATTCTGAGCAATGATAGCCTTCGTCATCCCATATCCACCGCCCTGTGCGCTGTGCGGACGGTACGTGCTCGATGATGCCGCTAACTTTAGCCCATGAGTCCTCTACCCATCCGCAACAGTTAATGCTGTCCAGCGCATTTATCGCATCCTGTCTGCTAATCGTGTCTCCGACATTTGTGTTCAGATCGCTCATTCGACTACCTCCATTCGATGTCCGCATCTCGGGCAATATCGGAATCCATTTGCCTCGAAATAACCTCCCCACGAGTACCGCTGACCACATACAGAGCACTCGGTATATCCGCCGCCATGATAACCGTCGCACTCTTTCTCGATCCACTTTCCGAACCTATATGTCGCAGTTGGTGTATCATTCGGCTGTACAGTTGGTACATTCTCAATCGCCTTATAGACATCTTCTGCCTTGAACCACGCTGTCTCTGCATCATACGCACCTTCTACCATGTCCTTGTTACGGTTCTGATGATACCAAGTCGTGCTATCGATTGCATCTTTCATCGTTTCTCTGCTGATTAAATCATCCATTTCCAGTCACCCTCCGTATCCCAATTCAGCGATTGTCCGCAATGTGGGCAGTATGGCTCGCCCCACGACATATCGCTTTCCTCGTATTCGTAACCACATTCCGGACATTCAGCCAAATCATATACCATATGCCCGTCAGCATACCCATCTCCGCTATATATCACTGACTTCCGCTCCGGCTGTGCGGATGGCAACTGCATCAACCACATCTCAACCCACTTAATATCAAGTCGTGCATCTTTTGGAATCATGGTGCGAATATCGTCAATCGCCGCCTGTCGGCTAATAGTATCGTCACTACTCATTCCGCACCGCCTTCCTTCAACCACTTAATGACTGCGCTCCTCGAATCCGTATACTGTTTTGCATACTCAAACATCAACCAATTTAGAAAGTCGTATATTTCTTCCTCGTTCATTCCGTCTATAGCATGTTGTAGCCTGTTTTTTGTCGCGGACGGCAGGTTCCTTAACATATTTGTTATTGCATCGATTGCTGATGGGCGGATTTCAATATCCAACTGCCAAAATCCATCAATCGCCTCCCGTCTGCTGATTAAATCATCCATCACTCATCCCTCCTTTTTCCGTCCTTGCAGAAGAAGTCGACATCTACCATACAATCCACACACGTTCCGTATGAGCAGAAAGTGCCACCTATCGCATCATAACTATGCTTGCACTCCTGACACCTCACGATCTCGATGGTCGGCAGGGCATTTAACCTATCCCGAATCTCCGTCAGCACGTTCAGAGGATCGCTATATGACGGCATTCTCCACGTTTCCTCAATCGCCTTATCTTTCTTGATCAGAATCATTCTTCGCCCTCCTGTTCCATGCCTTGATTGCTTCTGCCAAACTCCCCACGGTCTGCCAGTCAATCTCGAATGAGTAGAAATAGCAATTCCGCAGATTCTTATGACTAATCGTAAACCGCCGCAACCTTGACGATCCGCTGACGGTCATTTCTCCACCGCAGAACGGACACGGTTTCAATTTGTCAGCCATCACTCATCCTCCAGTATAATCTCCGCAATATGCTCTGATGTGTCCTTGCGCTCCAGCAGATCTCCAAGAAACACATCCTCATCCGCTCCAAGGCTGTTTGCGTACTGCTGCAGCTCATGGATATTGCCATTCATGATCAAATCATCCACATAATCCCATCTCTCGGCAGTCTTGGTCAGGATCTCCTTTGCATTGTCTCTGGTGAGCAATCCCATCTCACCAAGCACATCTCTCCAGATGGACTGATACAGACTCAGTATCTTTCTGACATCCTCTCGGATCATCGGCAGCTCCGAGTCTCGGAAATCCTTGATGCCTTTGGCAAGCATCTCCAGAGCCGCAGTCTTGACCATCTTATCAAGGTATGTCTGAGTGACAGTGTATGTCTTTTCTCTTTTTGGTCTTTTACCGAGCTGTCCAGCCTTGGTCTTACAGATGGAGCAGACCATTGTTCCCTCTGGTATTGGTCTGCCACAGCAGACACAGGTATTCTCATTTCCAATCATGACTCAAGCTCCTTTTGCATCTCATAGTATCTTTTTTTTGTATCCTTGCGCCTAATGCTCTCTCCATCCACCTTGAGCGGATGACACATCTGCAAGATCCTGTCATATATGCGGCTCTGCTGTGCTGTCTGTGGATCTTTGAGATCCTGCAGAGTCAGATTAGTAGTGATCACCACTGGCTTGCCTGATTCGTATCTGGAATCAATGACCGAAAAGACCAGCTCCTGCATATACTCTGATGACCTCTCCGCACCCAGATCATCCAAGACCAAGAGTGCTGGATCATTTAGGCTGTCAATGTATATCTGCCGATCTGCTCTTGTGCCAGCAGAGGAGTGTCTGTCAATCCTTGGAAAAGTAGTAAACAGGCACTCATGACCGTCATCAATGAGAGCATTGCAGAGAGCTGCCGCCATGAAAGACTTTCCTGTGCCGTTTTTGCCGAATAGCAACAGTCCCTTTTGGTCTCTGTAGAAATCAGCAAAACAAGTGACATATCTCTGCAGCACCTTTGCCTCATCTGGATGCTCCAGATAGACATCAGAGATCCTTGCCTGTGAGAGTCTGTGATAGTCACCATCAAAGCATTTCCGCCTTGCATCAGCCAAAGCCTGCAGATGCGCCTGCTCCTTGATGATCCTCTCCTGCTCTCGCTGGCAGTCACATATGATTGGCAGATGCCTCTGCTGACCGAGTATCTCTCTGATGATCTCCATAGGCTTTCCGCAGATCGGACAATGCATGATGCCATCTTTGAGGATGTAGTCCTGCGGCTGTGCTGCCTCGGCTGTGTGCATGATGTCATTCAGAGTCTCTATGTATCCATTCATAGTCCACATCTTGTCTCCTCTCAGAATGGCAGATCGCCGCTCACATAAGCCTGATGTGTCTCATTCAGATACCCCTCAAACTTTGTGCCAAACAGTGTCTCTGGTCGAAGATACTGGCTCATCTTTGGATCATTCGCCCAGCTCCGCACCTTGTTATCAATAACCTTGAGGAAATCAGCCTCCTCAAAACCATCTTTGAACCTCGCTCTGATGAGTGATCTGGTCTTGTCAGTGACTCTGTAATGCTTTCCTGTTTTGCCATTCAGATTGTCAATGATGTACTGATAATTGATCTTATCTTCCGCAGACTGGAGATGTGGTCTGACAGAGTCAGACAATATATCTATATTATCAGTGTCATTAGCAGTATCAGTATCATTAGCAGTATCATTAGCATTTACATTGTCATTATCATTAACATTATCATTATCATTAGGTTTTGAGTTTTGTATCCACTGGTTTTCAGTTTCAAAACCACTGGTTTTTGATTCGGAAACCACTGGTTTTTTCGGTCTGCCTCCCTTGTGTCCATCCACATACCTCTTATTGTTGGCATCAATATTGGCTTTGCAGACCTGAAAGATTGCCTTGACTGCCCATGGCTCTGATTCGTCTGGCAGCTCCCCAGTCAGAGCATATGAGATGATGACCTCATATGCCCTGAGCTGGTATTCTCTCGGCATCTCAGAGATGGCATCAGCAAAGCTCTTATAAAAGACAAAGCTGTCCCTGATCACGGTCGCCCTCCTGCTTTCCTGCAAGCCTTGTCAGCTTGAGAATCTGATCAATCAGCTGATCCTGACTCATTCCGATATACAATTTCCGCTCATCTACCTCAAGCCTATCCGACACACACCGCTTGACATATTCTGTCCTGTTCTGATCTGTTGCCGCACAGTATGCCCAGATTCTATAGGACAGCTCTGCATCAAGCTCTGGTGAGAATGTACCACTGGCAGACGGCTGTCTTTCTCCGAGCTTTTTGCATGTTGCTTTTGCGTTTTCCGCAGCCTGTTCTTTCTGCAGTCTTGGAATGGTATCAATCACAAGCTGATTGACAAATTTCTTGCAATTCTGCCCTGTTGCTCGGCAATACTCCCTGATCAGATCTGCTGCCTCTGGCTCAAACTGCACATGCAGCCCTCCAGCCTTGTTGGTTGTTTCCCTAAATCCAGAAATTCTTGTTCTTGCCATTGTCTTGTCTCCTCTCACTTGTTTAGAATAGTGATGACATATCAGTGGTGTCATATGTCGGCATCTTTATCTTGTTATAATCTCGAATATTTGAGCCTTTATTCCGCATATAATCAGAAAAGTAGAGTTTTCCTGTCTTTGCTCTGTGGTTATAAATTCGCTCAAGCTCTTTCAACTCCGCCTCAAGGTTTGACATCTGATTATATGTTGTTCTGCAGGCTTGGCAGTTTTTGAGCATCCGAGCCTGATCATATCCATCTGTCTCACTTGCTACCTTAACAGCGACAAGAAATGCATCATTAGTCCTTAAATCAAATTGGAGAGCATCTATAATCTCCTTGGCATATTTAACTGTCCGCATGACTTTATCTGCATCTTGTTGTGTAAAGATAAGCCTGCCGCTCTCTACGATAGACATAGATGTTGGTGAATCTCCTCGACCATATCCATGATTTGCCAATCGGAGCACCTTATATGCACCAAGTCCAGTTTCAATGCAAACATTTTTCATGATCATATAATTTAAGTTTAATGCCTTGCTAAAACTGTCAACAAAATCCATCAATCCCCATTTTGTGTTGTACTTATTCATCCTGCGGCAGTCATCAATAGTTGCGCCTTTTGCAATGATATAGTGAATCGGTTTGCCAAGAGCCTTACAAGCCTCAAATCTGCCTTGCCCATCGATAACCTCATAAAATTCATTGACTACAATAGGATTGAGAATGTATTTCTCTGAAATAGATGCAATCAGCTTGTTCAGTCTGTTGCTCAACACATCTCTATTGCTGCCCAGTCTGCGAAACTTAGTATAATCTCGCTCCTCATAAATACTGCCGATAACTTTTGCCATTGTCTTGTCTCCTTTCGCTTGTTTAGAATGGTAAATCATCATCAGATGTTGGTGCATCAATTGGTGTAAAACTTGGTGTATCAACTTGCATAAAATCATCCTGCGGCACTGATGTTGGCTTTGATGTCTGATTGCTCTTGCTTTCTCCGCAAAAATCCTGTGTGTTTGCGTAGATTGTCGGCTGGATGCGCTTTTCTCCGCTTTGTGTTGTATATTCTTCTATCCGCAACTCTCCAGTGACAGCAATCATCTGTCCCTTTGTAAAATACCGCTTTACAAATTCGGCAGCCTTGCCAAATGCTGTGACCTGAAAGAAATCAGCCTTTGGATCACCGTCTTTTGTGTATGAACGATTAACAGCTACCCTATAAGATGTGACCGCTTTCCCTGTTTGAGTCATTCTGATGACTGGATCTGCTGTCAATCTGCCTGTTATGCATAAGACATTCATAATTATTCTCCTCTTTTCCATGCCTTATAGTCGGCAACAAATTTGTCAATGGCTGCAATGTATGTCTTGGTGATCTCATCTCCAGCACTGCGGAGCTGATCTATCAATTCACTGTTTGACTTATAGAGATCCTTGAGGCTCTTTCCAGCAACTGCAGGATCACCATCTGCAAAAGGCACATAGTCATATGCCGTGATCACCACGCTGTCAGGCTGTGGCTGTCTCCGTTCTGTCTGTGGCGGCTGTCTTTTCGGCTGCTGCATCACATAAGTGTCCTGCTCAGAGTCCAGCATCTCCTCTGTCGGAATGCAGAAAAGCTGAAAACAGGCATATTTGAATGCCGCTGACATTGCTTTATTGCAGGACTTGTCACCTGTGTCCATTGCCTCTCCGATGGTCTCCACCGAGATCTCTGATCCGTCTACCGCTGAGCAGAATGTATATCTGCATGTCATGACCGTGTACTTGGTGATCCCTTTGTCCGTCACCTTGTCCTCTCTCCTGAGATCTATCACATGTGACGGTTTCACAAATATCTTTGCCTCGATCATCGGCCTCTGGAGTGCATTGTATATATCATCAATGCCTCTGAAATTATATGATCCTCGACTGCCCATGTTGGCTGTCTTGTTCTTTCCAATTGCGCCAATCTTTTCCATTACCTCAACAACCGCCTGATAGATGTGCGGCACTCTGACCACTGTCACCTCTCCATTCGGTATGATGCTCTTGTCCTTGTCTGTCATGTCGCACCTCCTCACTTGATCCTGAGGCTCTCGCCTCTTTCGCCGAGCTCGGCAAAACTCAGGAAACCTCCAGCCTCAAGAGTCTCTCTGACTGCTGCTGTGTTGATCTCCTCTGTGCGCCTCACATACTTGTCTGGAATCGCTTGCAGATCCAGCTCATCAGGCTCAATTTTCCACACAAGAGGAGCTTTGCCGCCATTCTTGGCAATGCTGATCTGCCATGTGCCAGCTTTGATCTTTCGGATGCCAGCAAACAGCATCTCCATCATCATATAGCTCATGATGCTGTCATTCTGATTGTCCAGCCGCTTGACCTTATCTGTCAGCCTCTGGATCTCGGTCTTGCAAGCCATGATCATTGCCTTGTTATCAGATACCATGGCAGCCATGTTCTCTGCCTTGTCCTCGATCTCACCGCCAATGCTCTCCATGGTGTCCATGAGAGTCTGCCTCATCTCCTCTGGTGTCTCGGCTGAATCAAGCTGATCTTGGAGCATCCTATAGTCTGATGTCATCTCATGCAGTGGTCTCATCTTTTGCCTCCTCCATGAACTCACCTGACTCCTCCATGAATGCATCAAACTCCGCATCCTCTGCCTCATCAGTCTTGGCATTGAGAAATGCCATCATCTCTCCTCCGACCTCGATCAGATCCGAAACATCCCAATCCCCATTGATCATCACTCTTGTCTGCACCTCTTTTGCAAACACTTCTATGATCTTTTCAAGGAATCGCCTGTCCTTTTCACAGCTTGCTGTGAGCCAGACTGTCACCTGATCCTTGTCTGCTATGACAGCAGACATCTTTGTCCTGTCCATCTTTGTCCTCCTAAATTGAATGTCTCCAGTAAAACTGGGAAAGTCCATGACGGAGTCGAACCGTCATTAGACCCATCTCTGGATCACCGCTTGGACTGTTTTTCTGCCAGATTGTATCCTGCGGCACATATCGCAAGGATCACAAAGCAGATCATGGCTGTCTTGAACAGATACCACTCAGGAGCAAATGCCATGATGCAGACTGTGCCGAATACGATCACCATTGTGATCACTGCTGTCAGTGCAAATGCTGTCTTGAAAATATGTGTCATTGTCTTTGTCCTCCTACTATATTTTTTCATATATAGCTACGATTTTTTATCGTTGTATTATGCAGAAAAAAGCTCTGTCACTTTTACCTTGTAAAGTTTTGCCAGTTTCAGAGCCATATCTAATGATGGTGCTCTATTTGTGGTTTCCCATGCTTGCAAAGCTGCTGGAGATGCTGCAATATCCTTTGCAACTTGAGCTAATGTCCAGCCTCTTTTGATCCTCTCCTGTCTCAGTCTTGACATCTTAACCGCCTCCATTTGATCACCTCCTAACCTCGATCTATAAATATCTTATCACAAACAATTATAAATTGCAACACATTTATGAAAAATTTTCATTAAAATAATGATATAATATATTTGAAAGGAGTGATTTCAATGGCATCTATGAAAATTGGTAAACGCATTCAATTTTTACTTGACGAAAAAGACAAATCACAGAGCGATCTTGCCAGATACCTTGGCATTAAAGCATCAACAGTATCACAGTGGGTAGTAGGCAAAGCAAATCCAACATATGACAAGCTGGAGTCCATTGCTCACTTTTTCCGAATGTCTCTCCCTGATCTGGTCAGCGACAAAGATCCTGCCGAGACAGCCTCTCCGCACATGACTGTCATCAACTCATCCAATGACATCATGCAGATACCCTTTGGAGCATCTGTCAGAGTGGAGATCGGCACACAGCCTGACATTGGTGACATAGTCCTGTATAAGTCAGGAGATCTGATGAGATTCCTGAGGCTGGCAGCATACAAAGATGGCATCTCTGTGCTGATGTCGGATCTGGACAATGATCCTCCAGTGATAGCTACACAAGAGAGCGAGATCATAGGCACAGCCACAGCAATCCTGCTAAAGACAAAAAAAGAGCCTGACTCTGTTGGCGCAGAATCAGACTCATTCTCGGAGAACAAAGACAAGTTTCAGACACCTCATTATAACATACCAGAGGATGGTGTGCAACAATGAGTAAAAAGAAATTCGGCAGACTGCCAAACGGATTTGGAGCAATAGTCCATCTGAAGAACCGCAAGCTCCGCAATCCGTACCTTGCCAAGATCTATCTCGGCAAAGATGATGATGGCAAGGCTATTTATAAGACTATCGGAACATACAAGACATATGTGCTGGCATTTGAGGCTCTGTCCGCTGCAAACAAGCTCGGACTGCCTCCAGAGGATGGAGTGACATTCGCAGATCTGTATGAGCGGATGTATAAAGAGACATTATCAGTGCCGATCAATGGCAAGCAGCTCTCCAGGTCATCTGTGGATGGATACAGATATGCATACAAGGCTGTTCCTTATTTGCACTCCAAGCAATTCCTGTCCCTGACCGCTCCAGAGCTGCAGACCGCCATCAATACATCAGGCGGATCTGCCTCCAAGCAGACCAAGATCAAACTGCTCTTTTCCAAGATGTATCAATATGCCCAATATCTTGGATTAACTGACAATAACCTTGCTGATCTGCTCCATGTCACAGCCAAGAGCGAGCCAAAGAGAAACCCATTCACAGATGAGGAGATCCAAGCCATCTGGCAGATGCCAAAGACAAAATGGAGAGACTGCACATTGATCATGCTATACACTGGCATGAGAGTCGGAGAGCTGTTCACAGTCCATGACATAAATCTTTCCTATTTCCGAGCTGGACTCAAGACAGAGGCTGGCATCAATCGGATCATCCCCATCCATCCAGAGATCAGAGAGATCCTGATCCACACACTGCCTTTGACTGGCGGATCACCTAATCTCATTCAGCATTGGTACAGGCGCAACCTCAAAGGACACACACCACATGACTGCCGCCGCACCTTTATCACAAGAGCTGATGAGTGTGGCATGAACCCAACAGCCTGCAGACAGATTGTTGGTCATTCATCTGGAGATGTCCACACAGTCAAATATACTCTCCATCATCCTGAGTATCTCTGTCAGGAGATGAAAAAGCTCACATATCAAAAACTCGCTCCAGAATGCCCTGTAATCGAATCAGACATAAACAGTGGGCAAATAGTCAGCTAAACCATCAGAACCGCTCACAGCGCATTCTGGTGCAAAATAAAGGCATAAAAAAAGGAGAGGCACAAGCATGCCTCTCTTTTTCTTGAAACATTCTTTAAACCCATTCCAAGCTCAAATCCGCTCGGATGTTGATGGAGACGGTGGGAGTCGAACCCATGACCTCTTGAATGCCATTTCTAATCCGAGCATTTTTTGACCATTTTAAGCCATTTTTCGGCTCTAAAAACTATTAAATACTTGTCAAATATAAAACAATCATTAACTCCTTACAGAGTCTCCAGAGTCTCATCACCAACAATGCCATCCACAGTGATCTGCTGACTCTGCTGCCATGCCATGACTGCGGATCTGGTCTCCGCTCCAAAGTATCCATCATAGACAAGATCCAGACCTCTCTTGAGGAGCAGTGCCTGAATGATCTTGACTGCCATGCCAGTATCACCATACTGTGCAAAGATGTCATTGGTGTGCCACTGGTCATCACCCTTCTTAAAGACCAGCACAGTGCCGACAGTGATCAGATTTGGATCAGAGATGTCATTCTCTGCTGCTATTTTCTCGGCAGTAGTGTCATACATCTCTGCTATGGCATTGAGAGTGTCACCTTTCTTGACCACATGGACAGCGCAAGGATCATCTTTCTCATACCTTGGTCTGCCATATCCGACAATGCTCTTATCCGTGATAGAGTGCGCCAGCAGCATGACCTGATTCTGGACATTTCCCTCAATCGTGTAGACAGATCCATCCGAGACCTCAACCACAAGACCTGTGTGCGCCTCATCACCTGTCTTGCCATAAAAGATCTGATCTCCTACTTTCGGAGCAGTGTAAAAGGCATTATTCTCTCTGTAATACTGCGCCTGAGGAGTGCATCCTGCGCCACAGTTATATTTTGCATTTGGCTGATACAAAGCGGATCTGGCAGACATCCCATCACCAAGAGACTGCTCAATCAGCCAGCAGTAATGGACTGCACACCAGTCATAGCCTTGTTTCTTGCCATTAAAGTATGAAATGGCATCCAAGTCCCTTGCATACTTGGTATAATTGCCGCCTCCGTCATTCGGAGCAGTTTTCTTGTCCAGATTGGCATTGGTGCTTTTTTCGTGATAGCCAATCTCATTCCTTGCGATCCGTACCACATCAGATGGATAGCTCATGCCTCTGTGCCTCCTTTATAGTATGATGCGGAGCTGATGCCTACAATCGCTCCAATGCATGTGCAGAGAGCCGCAGAGATGGTGGTGATGATCTCAGCCAGTCCCCATCCAAACAGCCTATCCAGCACCGCATAAAAAGTGGTCACCGCAGGAATTACGATGACCACAAGCCACTTGAGGATGTCATATGCTTTATCAGAGATTTTCATCTCACAGCCTCCTTTATCCAATTGTCACAGTAGTGCCATAAGTGTTTGCAGTCTCAACATACGGAATTGCAGCCACAGTCACAGAGACCGCAGACAGACCATCATATCCAGCATCAGCAGTCACAGAGGCTGTCTGCCGCAGATGCAACTGTATCCTGCGATAGATCAATCAATGTACTGTTCCCATATTGGACTTTATTGATTGCCATCTTATCCTCCTATGGTGAATGTGACTCCACCTTGCGGATTGTACACCTCTGATGTCGGCACAGAATAAAATGTCAAATCATCTCTCATCAGCTTTGCTCTTGTCGGCAGGATCAGAGATGTGGTCAGAGATGGAGCTGCGAGAAATGATGTCACCTCATAGTCTCCATCATATTCCTCTGTAGTTGATGATGTGATCCTGTTGACAAGCTCGGCATCCGCAGTGAGAATCTGATCCGCAAAGTCAGCCTGTGTGCTGATGATGTGATCTGAAAAGACCGCATCAACATAGACCACTTTTGCGATCATGTCAGAGCCTCCTGACTGATCAGATCCAGCACATTGATCCTGTTCTGCGGAGTACCAAAGATCCCATCCGCAGTCTCAATCCTCAACTGCCACATCAGAGGAGCTGTCGGAATCAGAGCGAGTGTCTGTGCCTCGCTGAATGTGTATGTGATGGTGTTTGCCTCTGTGTCAATGCTCACATCTGCCATATGGAGCAAAGTCACGCTTGCCATCTGTTTGAATGCAAGCTCCAGAGCTGTGATACTGGAGACCGAGATCTCCTCTGGAATGGTGATAGTCAGTGATGGTGTAGTGCCTTGAAGAATGCCATTCATAAGATCACCGCCTTTCCTGTTCTATGACTTCAAGCCGTTTGTTTATCCGATGCAGCTCCGCGTCCTGGAGCGCGGTCGATTCCTCCAGCTTGTATGTCCGCTCGACAATTTGATTGTGCTTGCTGACCGTCTTTTCCAGATTCGTCAAGCGGATGTCTAATACTGCCGCTGTTTTGCGGTTCGCCGTGTATACTCCTGCGAACGCTCCCGCCGCTGTGATTGCGGCAACTATAATCGGTGTCCAGTCCATGGCGGTTAGCCTGCATACATCCAAAATCTGGTAAAATCGCTTGTGTTGTTTGTGATCGTTAATGTTGTCCCTGAAAAAGAGATAACCGCTCCCGCCGGAGAACTCCAATCAATACCTAACGTCAAATTTTTTGCGTGAGTAATTGATCCATTGTTAATTCGCAACGCAAGCACGACACCACCATATCCGCCAACCGAGCCGCACAAAAGAATTCCACCATACTCTGATCCGATGGATACACTTTTAGATGTATTCGCCGGGACGGACAAATATTTGACCGCTCTCCCTCCGATTGCATCAAGGTTAACGGCATTTGCCCTTGTGATCTTCTTCGTCCCACCTGTTGACTCTTCCATCAGCAGATAGTCGCCAGCATCCATTTGAGTCGCTGTCGGCAAATCAATAACTTTAGGCATCTTTCTGCTCCTCGCTTTCCTTGTATTCTTTCTCCGCCTGTGCGATCTCCGCCTGTGCCGCCTGTGCAATCTGCTGATAAATCGGATTCAGCACAGCCTCCAACAAGCACGGCGGCAACTGGCTCTCATTCAAAGCATTGATGATCTGCATTCTTGTGTTTTTGATGATTAGTGCAATCGGCTTATTCATATAATCCTCCTTATCCAGCATAAACAGTAACTCTTGTTCCTGCTGTGTTGTTATTCGTCAAAGTTAAATTCTGACCGCTGACAGATATCACAAGTCCTGTTGCGCTCCATGTGGTATTGTTTATCAGATTTCTTGCAGTAAACGAGCCATTGTTAATGGTTACTCCAATCAATGCGCCACCTGTGCCGCCTACTGTTCCCATTATTATCAATGATTTATAGACTGTTATATTGCCGATCGAAATTGTTTTACTGCCTCCATTTGGATCAAGCACAATTTCTGCATTGATAAATCGACCATTGATAAGTGGTGTGAGATTTGATGCAGGATAATAGGTTGGCGCAGATCCTGTCTCAAATGATAATTGTTGTGCGACTCTTAATCTGCCGGTTGTAATGTCATTTGATGTCATTGTAGTTATATTACTGAATGTACTTTCAAGATAAGAATAATTTGAACTATCGACATAAAATGGCACATGCACACCCCATGGACTTGATGTTGATGCTCTGCGTGAATACACAATCCTTGGCAAATTATTAGTATCAAGGCCAAAATCAAGCATATATAATGCTGTGCTGTTTGAACTTGTATCTCGGATTTTCAACCCATTATTATCAAGCTGAACTGTCCCATCATCACTTAAAAATGTTGAACCTGTAATTGAGCCGCCCTTGACAGTAACAACTCCGCCATTCGTTACATTGAAATAATTTGAGGATGAGCCATACAACCGCAGACCATCTGTGCCGAGATAGACTCCTGCCGTGGTACTGGTCATGCTGTTTGTGCCATGATACAAGGCATTATTTGACAAAGTCATGCCGCCAATCGTACCTGTTGAGCTATACAAAGAGCCATAAATAATGGCATTTGATGCTTTGAGAACTCCTGCCGAACTGACAACAAAACCATTGACACCACTTGCTGGAGTAGATCCAATAGTGCCATCTTTCGCAATATAGACTGTTAAATCTGGAGTGCCGCTCAATGAAGAATATGCTCCGCTTGTCGCAACCGCTGCCAGACCGCTGACCTTTGATGCGGCAACTGTGACACCTGATCCTAAAGTCAAAGATGTTGCTGTGACTGCTCCGCTAAATGATCCTGTGGCTGCGCTCAATGCTCCGCTAAATGTCGCATTCCCACTCGCATCAAGGCTGAACTGGTTGCTATTGATAATCAGATCGCCTGTGTCAAACTGGATATAATCCGCATTTGCGCTGATCTTGCCATATTGGTGACCGCCGCTGTCGGTCGCAATCTCCAATGCCAGCTCTGCACTAATCTGTCCCTCCAATGCGCTGACCGCCGCTGTGATCTGACCTGGGACAAGATTCAATTCGGATTGCAGATGTGCGGCATCCTCTGCCAGCAGATTGATACTGTTGGCATTGGTCTGGATCTGTGTGTATGTAGCAGGAGCAAAGGCATAGATCACATCACCAGCATATGTCTGAAGATCCTCACCAGCGAATGTCTGGAGTGCGCTCTGCTGATCAAGCCATCCATAGTCTGACAGAGCCTTGATGGACATCTCGCCTGTTTCCAGATTCCAGTAATTCTGACCAGCAACATCCTCAAGCACACCAGCCTTGATGACATTAGCATTCAGTGTGCCTGTGTTTACATAGTCAGCCACTATCTGCCCATTGGCAGTCATTGCAAGACCATATGTGCCACTGTACCCTGTTGACGAATAGCCAAGACCTGACTGATTCCATCTCCAGACCTTTGTGGCTGTGTCAATGCTCGGTGTGTTCATGATCAGCAGCTCATCAGGCTTGTCATCTCCATTAGCATCATGGAGTACAACATACCCTCCGCTGTTGCCAGTGATCAGAGATGTTGCCTGATCAACCGCCATCTCCAGTGATGACTTACTGACTGCCCTCTCCGCTGCCTCTTTTGTGCCAACAATGGTCTCCGCAATAGTGGTCTTGGCATCACCAAGAGTGATCTCCTCATATCGGTCAAGCAACACATTCCACCGAGTCTTGATGCATTTGGCTGTGGCAGAGACTCCCAGCCGCTCAAACTGGACTGTGACTGTATCACACAAATCAACTCTGTCTTTGATCAGATTGGAGATCTGTGCAAACTCTACATTCAGATTAACCGCTGGTGTGCCAAGCTCATTGTCCTCAATGTACTTTTTAGCCGCAGAGATGATCTGTCCCTCTGTCGGCTGTGTCTCCCACTTGTTTGACAGATCCAGAGGCAGGATCTTCTCATAATCGTATGTTGCGCCAGCATATGTGTCAGTGTCTGTGTTATGTACGATTCTGCCAGTGATCTGTGTGAGATTTCCACCATAGGAGTCAGTCCAATACGGATACACACCTGTGTATACTTTTGAACAGTTTTCCTCCTGCTCCAGAGATGTGAGATTCTTGCCATATCGGATTGTCACACCTCTGTCTGCACCTCTCTGTGTGTGCAGTGTGGCTGTGAATTTGTCATAGCTCCACTCACCACCATAGACATCCAGCAGAGAGCCAGCCTTGCCGCCGAGCCATGACCTGATGGATGCTGGCAGATCCGCAGTGAATGTTGCTGTGACGGATCTGGAGCTTGTCAGAGTGAATGGACAGGTAATTGGACAGTTAGCAGTCAGACCGCTCAATGCGGCAGTCAGAGTACTTGCTGTGAATGGCTGACAAGGATAACCGCTCAAGTCATAGCTGATGTGCTGAAAGTAAACAGTCACCACTCCATTGATCGGCTTGCTGATCTCATAGACTCGGAATGGCTGCGGATCATCCGTATAATTCGGTTTGCAGACTATGATGGATCTCATGCCAATGTCCGAATAGTGGATGCCAGTGATCGGATATTTCAAATATCCCTCATATTTGCCATTCCTCTCCTCCTCGACATAGCAGAGGATGGTGTCTGTGAGTGCGCCAAGTCCCTGTGTGGTGAATGCTGTTGCCGTTGATGCAAATAGTTTCGGAATCATATTCTGTACCACCTCGGAGTGATCTGGAGACTGGTGATGCCTCCAGTCCATGTGATAGTGTTAGATCCAGCACTCAGTCTCGGAAAGTCAACACCATTGGTGATTGTGACATTATTGTTGAGATTTGTTCCTACTGTCTTATAGGCATTTTGCTCATCACAGTCCAGATAGATGTATGAGCTGATCCCTGTGATGCTGACAGAGTATGTCATAGCAGAGCCAGCTATGGTCAGAGTGCCAGATCCTGATCCGTTGACTCTGATCAATGGTCTTGATGCATACTGTGTCGGGTTCGTAATTGTGGTATTTGAGGATGACTTTGTCACCGCAGTCTCTCCAGATTTCAAAAACCGCTCTGGAGCACACACAAAATGGATTGTTTCTCTGCCATACTCTGTGATGGCATTCTCAATGTCCTGCTCATCAACATAGTATGCTTTTCTGTAGATGTCAGGCTCATATGTATCCTCAAGTCTTGCATATCCTGATGCCGAGTGCAGCCATGCGGAGACCGCATCTGCCGCAGTCTCGGCTGACAGATCCGCACCAGTGCCAAAAAATATCTCATAAGGCTGACTATAGTTTTCCCATGCGTCCTGCATGAAGATGATGTCTCCATTCCTGCCAGCAATAGACACCACATCAGCCTTGCGCCTCGGTCTGATGATCCTTGCGGCTCGCTCTATTCTGATGCCAATGGTGTCCGAGCTGACACCATTCCAGATGATCTTATGCATAAAGAGCCTCCTGTCTGTTGACAGACCGCTGGATGCGATCCATGACTATATCTGCAAGCACAGACTCATCCTGTCCCTCCGCTCCATATACATTCAGCACCACAGATGTCCGCTGATTGTTGTTTACAGTAGACAGATCAGGCACAGATGGAGCTGTTGGCACATAAGCCTCTGGAGACCGCAGATTCCTATATTGCAGAGCCTCAGCCGCTGTCAGAATCCGCTCGCCCTTATGTAGCTCTGCGATAAATCCGTCATATGGTACATAGGCAAGACCAGTCTTATATGCGGATATAGTGGTCAGTCCCTGTCTGGCTGGGCTGTATACTTTTAGATTTATATTCCGATTCCAAGCAGATGATGCATCCTGTGCCGCTCTTGCATACAGTGGCACAACCTCATCATTGAGAATGCGCTTGGTCTTGGATGCAAAATACTCCTGTGATCCTGCAAGCTCATCAAATGTGCGCTTGGCAATCTCGGTTTCCTCGGAGATGCTTTCAAGAGCTTTTTCGCCATCATTGACCGCTGTGGAATAATCGTTCATCTTGGTCTCTGCATCTTTGACCGCAAGACTCTCTTTCTCCCACTCGGCAGTCAATTCCTCAATCTTGGCTTTGAGCCTTTCTGGATCTTCTGCAGCTCCAGAATAATAATCATCCCACAGCCGCTCAATCTCTCGCTGGAGATCTGCGGCTCGCCTTGATGATGCATTATAATCATCTGTTGCAATCTTGAGCTTTGTTCTGTTCAGCTCAACCTCTGCCTCTGCTCTGGCTTGTTGCATGAGGATGTCAGTAAACTGTTCCTGCCAAGCCTGTTCTTTCTTTGCCTGAATCCATGCTTTTGAGTTTTCAAGCACCATTTTGCTGTTGTAATCAAGCAGACCATTCTGATCATTGATAGTCAGATTCAGATCAGGAATACTCTCATTCAGAATGCCAACTATGGTTGAATATTCCTGCTGGATCTTGGTGACATCCTCTCCTGCCGCCTTTGCTTTCCACATCTGATCCTCAAGATCATGGAGTCTCTCTTTGTATGTGTCAATCAATGCGCTTGATGTGTCATATTCGTCATCAATGTTCCTCTGTTCTGTATTCCAATCTTTGACAGCCTGTGTGAGCAGTCTTGCGGATGATGTGTATTTGTCAATCTTGTCCTGACCGCCTTTGAGTGCCTCTGACAGCTTGCCAAGAGGAGTCAGGATTGCATCAAATGCCTTGAACGCAAGATCAATGGCTGGAGTGAGTATTGTCAGAGCATCCGAGATGATGTCAATGCCCTGTGTCTTGAGCCTTGCCAGTTTTGCCTCAAATGTCTCTGCGGATGTGGCAGCTTGCACTGCCATTGGCTGACTGCCAACTTTCATGATTGCCGCATTAAACTCATCCGCAGTGATCTCTCCATTTTTCATAGCCTCAGAGAAATCACCAACAAAAGCTCCTGCATCTCGGAGAGCATCCTGCAGTGCGCCAGATGCGCCCGGAATGGCATTCATTAGCTGTTTCCAGTTTTCGGTTGTCAGCTTGCCAGCACCAGCAGTCTGTGTCAGTACCAAGCCAAATGAGGAGAATGTCTCTGCCGATCCACCAGCCGCTGCATTCAGATTGCCAGCCGCCTCAACCAGAGCCTCAATATTCTCCACACCATTTGCTCCAAGCTGTGCAACTACATTAGAGACATCACCGAGAGAATACACAGTCTTGTCAGCATAGTCTTTCATGGCATCAGAGATCTTCTCGATCTCGGATGCACCAAAGCCAGCAAACTGCATGGTGTTCTGGAATTTGATCATCTGGTCATTGACCGAGATTGCCTCTTTTGCAAGATCCCTGACCATGGACAGAGCTGCGCTTGCCGCCTTTGTCGCAAAGTCAGCGACCATCTGACCGAATACAGACCAGCCTCCAGATGCCTTGTCAGCCGCATCTCCTGCATCCTCAACCGCATTGGAGAGTCTTTCTGTGGATGATGCCGCACCACTTGCTGATCTTTCTGTGTCAGACATCTCTGTCTGCATGCTGTTCAGAGCGGCTGTAGCATTGTTGATGGCTGTCCGAGTCTTGCTCATGGCAGTCTCTTGCTGTTGGATCTTTGTGGTCAGTTTCTGTGACTCTTTTGATCCCTCACCATACTCGGCATTGGCTTTGTCAAGCTGCTGTCGGAGAGTGTTTAGTGTTGTCTCCTGTGCCTTGTACTTGCCATTGAGTGTGTCAATATACTTGGACTGATTCTGGATCTGCCGATTCAGCACATCCATCTTCTGCCGAGCCTGCTCTTGTGCAGATGTGTTTGCCTCAAATCCAGATGTCAGAGCTTTCATCTCTGCATTAAGCTCTTTGCTGGTCTGGACTATATTCTGGATGGCTTGTCTATACTGTTGCTCACCTTGGACTCCAATTCTTACACCAATATCCTGCACAGACTCACCTCCTTTTTATCTAAAAAGAGAAAGGACCTGTCTGAATGACATTTTGTCTTTCTCCTCTGCATTCCCATTGAATATAGACAAACAAGAGATCAGATCAATAAACTCCCCATATGGATAATTCAAGACCTGATCTCTTGTCATGTGAAATTCATGCAAGCCGTAAAACATGAACCATGCTTTGGTCAGCTTTCTGCGCTTGCCTCGTTTTTTTTTGATCCTTTTGGATCTGTCAACTCCACTTGAGTCTTTGATCCGCTGAAATATGCCTCAAATGCCTCTGCCTCTGCCTGATGAAACTCATCCATGCTCAGAGACATCAGCTCCTTGACTGTGACATAATTCGGTTTCTCAGCATCAGGATGCACTCTGTCCTCATATCCTCTATTCAAGGCAACAATGATCTTGGCTATTGTCCGCATGCCGTCACCCATGCGACCGTCGAACAATGCTCCAATGTTTGCCAGATCTCCATCTGGACATAAGTCAGCAATAGCACATGATGCACCAACCGACAGGAAAAATTTTCGCTCAGTGCCGTTGATAATCATATAAACTCCTCTTAGGTAATACTCAGGAATGTCTTGATGTCAGCCTCGGCAGCCGCCTCAGCAAGTGCAGCAGTGGCATATGTAGTGCCATCAACAACCTTGGCAGTCCCAACCTTGAGCCAAGTACCATTTGTCTCATTGGACTTGAATGCAGTGCCAGAGAGAGTCTGAGTCTGCCAATCAATTTCCTGTTCCTGTGTCTGTGCGGACATTGTCGGATAGTCAAATCTTACTTTCGGCAGAATGATGGCAGTATAAGATACAACACCATCCTCCTGCTCACGATAAATGAAACCAACTCCAACATACGGATGCACAGCATTGTTGTCATAATTGATGAATCCCTGCTGATCCGCAGCCGCAAGACCATAGATCAGAGCCTGTGCCTCTTTCTTGAGTCCATCAACCTCAAGAGAGACTGTCGCACCATTGAATCCGCCAGGTGCTGACTCAGCCAGACCATTGTCTGCATAAAAGTTATTCTCAGTGTTGGTGCTTGTCGGAGTGACTGTCGCACTTACACCTCTTGCGAGTTTCTGACCATTACTGTATGTGACAGTAGTGCCAGATGCCGTATATTTAGCTACATACGGCAGTGAAAAGCCAGTAGTTACATAGCCAGCAGCCATGTGTCATACCTCCTATTGTTTATCTTCTGCTATATCTGCCATACCTGTTGCCAGATGTAGCATTATCAAATACTTTCTCCATTGCCTTGACAGCCATGCCTCTTGTCGCAGAGACCGCTGGCGCAATGAATGGTGTTTTTGCAAGCCATGATGTGCCTGACTCTATAGACCGAGCCACCATGCTGTTTGGATGTCCGTATGGATAGCTTGCTGTCACATTGGCATTGTATCCATCAAAGCCAATAGCAACATTGTAGAATCCACCATCCACTCTCATCTTTGAGATCCCAAGAGAGTCAAGCAATCCCTCTCTTTCAACATCTGTGATGCCTCTGGTGTGATGCTTGCCACCGCTTGTCTCATAGACCTCTCGCTCTGGAATCATGAGAATGCGCCTCCGCACCTCATTAGCCACGATCCCAGCACCATCATAGATCATTTGTCCGACCACAGCAGAGGACTGCTCCTGTGTGGTCTCCAACTGCTCCAAGAATGCATCTATGCCGACAATCTTTGCTTTAGCCATTTGCATCAACTCCATCTGTGCAGATGATCCAGCTCCACTCATAGTGGATCAGCTTGGTGTCCTCCTCGTACTGAACAGACTCCAATGCCCATGCCGCTCCAAGGCTCATCAGGACTGTCTGGATCACATCTGCATTGCTGTCAAACTCGGTCTGTGTGTAATAGTCCACAGTCCCTCTGATGGCTTGCTCGCCTTTTGTGTTGTCGGCATGGAAAGAGTTATATTCGCCCTGTTCCTGCCATACAACAGACTGAGCCTCTCCATCTGGTCTGAAATAATGATGCACCATAGATCCGAGTGCGCCATACAATGCAGAGCCAATCTGCTGCAGTTTAGCTTGTAGTGATGTCATAGTAGTCCTCCAGCTTGACCAGGGTCAGCTCTCTTGCTCTTGTGCTGCGAGCAACTATCACATCACTCACCGCATCAATTCTGAACTGATCATCTCCGATCAAGACATACATATCAGGAAAGGCAGAGACCTCTGCTGGGATACGGATCAGCCTGTCAATCTGGCTGTCCGCACCTCTCGCCTCATAGAGCCTTGTATAGCTGACTGTCCGATCTCCATAGAATACATTGGAGACTGTCGGACTCAGCCGCTCAGCAGGCATGAGACCATTCACAGAGACCTCTGTCTTGTCACAAATAGTGCAAATCCCAGAGTCAAACATGATCACACCTCAAACGCATCCAGAGCGGATGTGATGCCATAGCTTGCAAAGTTTGTGTATCTGCTCGACATCTGGAGTGTTGCCTTTTGCTCATCATAGCTTTCTTTCAGATGCTCATATTCATCAGTCTCTCCGAAATGCACCTTTGCATATGTGCAGACAGCTCTGATGATTAGAGGATCTGTCAGATCAGTGGAGTCAACACCAGCAATCCCCAGATCCACAAGACAAGCATCAATCAAGTCATTCAGCTCTGAGTCAAATGCTGTGGTGTCAGTCCTCCTGACTGCAATCTTTACTTTGGCAAGCAAATCTGGTGTTGCCATAAGGATCAACTCCTCTTTGTGGTTTTCTTTGCCGCAGTCTTGGCAGATGATTCTGCCTTGACCTCCTCGGCATATCCAATGGAGATCAGCAATGCCGCCTGACTGTCCTCAAGCTCAAGGACTGTTCCTGCTGGCATTGGCACTCTCACATTCTGTTTGAGGACAATTTTCATTTGTTGCCTCCATACTGCTCATAAAAAGTCCGAGTGATCACAGACTGACCAACGTGACCCATGGTGATGTCTGGATCACAGTAAATCTGATAACCGCACTGTCTTGCTCGCCAGCAGAATGAGATGTCCTCTCCCATACCCTCCAGAGGATCAAAGATTCTGCCTCCAAACTTGGATGAAACACTCATCAACACATCTGTCCCCATAAGCACACCAGCCAAGCCGCATCCACCGACCTCAAATCTCTCCTCTGGTATGGAGAGGAGCTGAGTGAAATGCGCCTTTTTGCCGTCATACTCCAGCTTGTCATAAATCGTTGGTGTATACGGATATTTCCTCCGAAAACACAGAGCAGTCAGGATGTCAATGTCATTGGCTTTGCTGACCTCTGTCATTTTCTCAAGGAAATCCGGTGTAAACACCATATCCGAATCAAGCCAGAGAACCTGATCAGCCTCGGACTGTATCGCCGCATTTGCAAGATTGTTTCTTGCCACATACACAAGCGATCCAACCTCAAAGCCAACCTGTGTGTCTCCTGCTCTGCGGAGCATCGCCAGGCTCTGCGTGAACAAAGCGGGGACGTACTCCAGAGACGGTACGGCGATAAATGTTCTCATTTTTTCTCCTCCGTGTTTGATTTATGCGGTTATTCGGTTTTGATTAGTGAGCGATCTTGACGAACGCATTCGGAGCGACAACGCCGAGCCCGACGTACTGACGGCCGAGGATACGAACAAGGTCGTATTCCATCTTGGTCTTGTCGTCGAACTTGATGTCAATCTCTGCGCCGTTCGGATAGTTAGCCTGAGCACCGACGCCGAGGTCGCCGACAATCGCATAGGTGTCGCCGGTCGTCGCTGCGCTGAACGCGGTGATCGTGTCGTTGAACAGTACCGGCAGACCCTCGAACGGATCGTAACCGTAGCCGTTCGCAGCTTCGGCAGCCTTGAAGGCTCCCCATGTGGTCTTGTTCATCATAATGACCGGATTCGCGGCTTCATCGGACAGCTGAGCCATAGCCTGAGCAACCAGCCCGACGGTGACAGTCGTTGCGGTAACAACCGGAACGGCCGGCTTGTCGGTCGTGGAAGCGGTTCCGCAAGCCTCGATCTTTGCGATCAGCAGGTCGGCGGCCTTCTTCGCGATTCTGTAGGTCAGCTCGTCGTAGATATAGTCAAGGAACTCCTCGCCCTTCATGTCGTAGACTTCGTCAGAGATGGAGATCCACTTCTTGATAGAAGCCGGGATCAGATTGACGACTCCGAGAACCAGGGCTTCCTCTGTGGTCGCGGTGCTCGCGGACTCGGTGTGAACGTATGCGCCGTCGGCGGAGATCTCGAACCCGATCTTCAGGTTGCCCTTGAGATAGGTCTTGCGGACGCGGGACATAATTCCCTCGCGATCCCAAGCAGTGCGAACACGATTCTCTGCATATTCCGCAACAGGTACAGTGCCAGATACATTCTCGGTCAGCAGTGCTCTGCACTCCTGATCATTACCAGTCTTGATGTACTCGGCATATGCCATGTTGTACTCATGAGACTTGCGAATTTCAGCATTCGACATTTTAACAACATCCTCCTTGCGTTCTTCTTTGATAACACCAACCGCACCTTTTGCGATCTGGTCTCTGATCTCGGCTTTCTTGACAGCCTCTGCCTGTCTTGCCTCAATCTCTTCATTGATGCTCCTTGCCTCAGCCTCCAGAGCATCAAGATCAGCATCAGGAGCATCAATCTCAGTGGCAATAGCCTGTCTGCGCTCCATCAGCTCAGTGATAGACATCTCTTTGATTTCCATCACAGCACCTCCGTTAAAATTCTGATGCGCTGTTTGCGCCTATCAATCTCACGCTGTCTGGCTTTTGCACTCTCCAGTGATGCCATGGCACTATCCAGTGCCTCTGACAAGCCTCTTGCCTGAATTGATGTTTGCTCATACGCTGGGAATGTGACAGCAGACACCTCAAAGACCTTGCTGATCGCAAGAATTGTCCTTGTCGGATGATCGCTCTCAACATCCTCCCATTTATCCTCATCAACCATAAACATGAAAGACATGCTTGTGATGTCATTCCTGCTCACGGCTGAATAAAGGCTTTTAGCCTCGGCATTGTTTTCAGTGTCAAGATCAACCCTGATCTCCATGCCCTCCGCACCAACAGACATCTGCATGGTGCTGTTCTCATTGTTATTGCGAGACCTTGCCAGAGGAATCATGTCAGTGTTGTGATTCACAAGAAATCTGACATCCCTCAAATCTGTATTGGCAAGAGCCTCTGGACTGATAATCTCGTCATACTCTCCAAGATTTGCTCTCGCATTGAACACAATCGGCATTCCCGATAAAAAATGTCCATGCTCCTCATTCTGGTCAGCATGGACATCAAAATTGAATGCTCTGATCTCTTTACTCATTGTTATCCTCCTCCGCTGGCTGCTGTGTGATCTTATCATCCGCTCCATAGTATTCTCCTCGGATGATCCGCACATCTCCATTCTCTACTGGCGGCAACTGCCAGATCTCCCTGACCTCATTGATGGTCATGATGCCTCTGTCCATCATCTGTGCCGAGACATTCAGCTTGTCAGTATTGGTCATGTACTGGAGTCTGTTTGCTGACAGGAATATGCCTGATCCCTGTGACCGCTCTCTCAGTGTGAACAGCATCCGAGTCAGCACATCAGAGAGCTGGATGGCAAATGGCTCAATAGCTCCCTCATAAAAGGCATTGAACTTGTCACCATATGCGGCATTCTGCAGTACATCCTCATTCACACCAAAGTAGTCATACACAGATGCCTTGATGACCTTGAGCTGTTCGGCATCCACACTATAAGACTGCTGTGTGAGCTGTCTAATGTCTGTGTATGTATTCGGCAGGAGCAGGATGCCACCACCGCCATTCTGGAAATTCTCGGCATCAAACCTCTGCCGTTCTTTTGCCAGATCATCAGGCTTGGTGAAATTGTTGACTCTTGCCAGCAGTTTGTAATGAGCCGCATTCTTGGCAGACTCCTCAATGCCTTGCCTCTGGATCTGGATCAGCTCCATAGTGTCACGCAGTGCGCCATTGGTCTCACCAAAGAGATCTGACTTGTACTGGAATTTTGTCATGATCCCCACTCGCCGCAGCTCAATAGACAGTGCCTCTCTGCTGGCAAACTTGAACCGCACAAATGCCTCTCCCTGATACTCCACAAGCTCCCAGTCTTGCGGACAAATCGGATAGACTCCAGTGGTCTCACCATACTTGTCAATGACTGGCACAACAAAGGCTGTGTTCTTGACATCAAGGATAGTGGAGAGCCTATACAAGAACTGTCCCCATGTAGAGAACTCGTTTGGTGCTTTCTTCAGCAGTCTCTGCAGATTAGGCTGCGCCGCTCCTTGGATGCTGACTGCCAGCTTAGAGATGTGTCTGGCTCTCGCATCAATGGCAGCTCTGACAAGCTCGCTCTCATAGAGTGCGCCTCCCCATGTTCGGAAATGCGGAGCATATCCATCCAACAGTTTGAAATAGCCTCCGAATCTCTCAGGCTCTGCTTGTTTAGCTCGCCCAAACAATCTTTCAAATAATCCCATAACTATCAACCCTCATTTATCAATCTATCACCAAGCTCTGCCCACCATTTATCTCTGACAATCATGGCATCCAGAATGGCGGCAGTGCCGTCAACATGCCCATATTTGCGGAGCTTGATCAGCTTGGATCTGCCAGAGCCATTGTCTTGCTTGAGTGCGGAGTCAAGCAGATGTACCTTGAGCAGATCATTGTCTCCGATGTGTACAATGCCATCTCTCAGCATGCCCTCAAAGGTATTGATGGCAGGAGTCATGTTAAATCCCTGATAGACATCATCTGTCCTGAATCCATAGTCCTGCATCTTTTTGATCAGAAACTGTGAGGAGTATTTGTCATATCCGACCATTAGCGGATAAATCTGATAATCCTCAATCAGTGATCTGAACCAATTAAAGCAGGAATCATAGTCCACATAATTGTCTCCAGATTTCTCCAGCAGACCTCTTTGGATATATAGCTCATATGGCAAGCTGTCTCTCTGGATGGCATCTTGGATCTTCTCGGCTGGCAGCCAGAACTTGGAAAACACATAGAGCTGACCATCTCTCTGGATCAGCACACAGGCTGATGTCAAGTCTGTTGCCATTGACAAGTCCAGACCAGCAATGGCATATGTGTTCCGAAAGTCCTCAAGATGGAGAGGCTCGCCGCTTGCCTTTTCTATCACATCCGCTGGCAGCCATGCCATGGAGCTGGACTGCTTGATGCAACAGTATTTGGTCAGAAACTCTGTCCGCTTGGAGAGTGATCCTCTGGCTATCTCGATCTCATCCAGAATGAACTGCACTGGCACTGACACACCAAGACCGGGAATGCTTTTCCTCAGCTCATTGATGTCATCCCATTTGGCTGGCTCATCTATCATGTAAAAGACTGGCAAAAGATGCTTTTCTGTAGAGTCTCCCAACAGGACTCTTGTGCCTCTCTTGTATAGCTCATCATAGATGCCCTCATTGACATATCCTCCAGAGCTGATGGACAGTGTGATTGGCTCTCGCCTTGCGCCTGTGCCTGAGACCATGACCTCATACTGTTTGAGACCTCGGTCAGCTACCCATGAGGACATCTCATCAGCCACAGTCAACATTGGATTGTATCCATCCGCTCTCTTCTCGGAAAAGGCAATCTTTTTGATAGTGGTGTTAGTGGAGTCAATGATGATGTCTGTCTTTCTCTTTCTTGTCCGCTTGGCAAGATCAGGATTGTGATCCTTGTTAAACTCAAACGCAGAAAAGACCAGATCACTCTGATCCAGCTTTGGTGCTATGCAATAGATCTCTGAGCCAAACTCTCCATCCACATATGCCTCATATGTCATGATGGCAGATGCCAGCAGAGTCTTGCCGCATTTCCGACCAACAAAAAGAGCGACCTCGGAAAAGATCCGCTTGCCGCTCTCATCAACTATGCCATATAGGATTGACAGAAATGCCTTTTGCCACAGACTCAGGATAAATCTGCTTGGAGCTAACTTGCCTTTGTTATGTCGGCAGAATGTCTCAATAAACTTGACAACCCTGTTTGCCTTTTGCTGATTGAAGATGTATGTGCCATCCTCAATGCCTTTGATGATCATCTCATACAAGAGCTTGATCCATCTGCCCACAGTGACTGAGCCATCCTCAATCTGCTGGTAATAGGCTAAAATGTAGTTATCCATCTTTCAGGAATTCAGCCAGAGCATCCATGGATTCTGACTCGTCCGACAGACTCTTGACTATATTGATCAGTGTTGCCACAGTACCATTTGCGGCTGTGCTGGTCTTGTTGTACTCTGTGATGGCTGGATTGGCTGTCAGATTCTGTCTGCCTTTGACATATTCCTTGGTGACTGTTGCACCATACTCCTCAATGGCTTTCTCCAGATCAGACAAGATCCGCATCTGTACCTGATACCGCTTGAATGTAGTCACAAAGAAAAAGTTAGTGGAGACACCTTTCTCTTGTGCCTGCTCCAATATTTTATTGACCTGTTCCTGTATGGTCAGCTTTTCCTTAGGCATTGAGTCTCACCGCCTCTCTGCCAGTGAGCTGTTCCCATCTGTTGATGATCACATCACAATAATGCGGATCAAGCTCTGCCATATAGCACTTTCTTCCGAGCTGTTCGCAAGCAATCAATGTCGAGCCAGAGCCGCCGAAACAATCAAGCACCTTGTCATTCTCGGCAGAAAAATCTTTCAAAATATATGAGAGCATTCCGACAGGCTTTTGTGTCGGATGCACTCTTGTCTTGCCCTCAACAATTCTGCTGCCCTCTCTTGCCAAGCCATTCCACATAAAATGATAGAGTTTGACACCTCTATCAAATGATGTCCATGCAAGCTCTGCATCTGCAAAATTGCCTGTGTTTTCTTTATCCCATACAATCCAGCATCTTGACGGAGGCAAAAAATCTGTAAAATAATTCCCACCAAAAATGATCTGATTCTGTGTGTGCATTATTGCCACATGATAATTTGCTCTTGCAGTTTCTGTTGTTTCATCCCCAATAACAGGCATATATGTCTTTGACTCAACCCTGACATTAGGCGCAATCAAATTGCCTTGTGGAGTATTTGCAGAGCCTCCTCCAACTTTGCCTTTTTTGAAATGAAGATCGCCGCCGCCGCCTACCTGTTTATTTTGAACCACATCAATCCCATATGGCGGATCTGTTAAAAGCAATTCAGCTTTTTGCCCATCCATCAGCCTATCAATCACATTAACATCTGTGCTGTCTCCACAGATCAGCCTGTGATCTCCGAGCTGCCAGAGATCTCCAAGCTTGCATCTGGTCTCGACATCTTCAGAATACTCATCCTCAACAACCTCATCAGGCTCTGTCAGATCAGGCAAGTCAAATCCTGTCACAGTCACATCAAAGTCCATGTCATCCAGAGCTGTCAGCTCCTCCATGACCAGATCCATGTCCCACTCTCCAAGCTCTCCAAGCCTGTTGTCTGCAAGAATGTATGCCTTGCGCTGTGCCTCGGATAATCCCTCAATATAAACACATGGCACAGTCTGCATGCCCATCTTCCGAGCAGCCATGACTCTGCCATGTCCAGCAATGATGTTGTGGTCTCTGTCTATCAAGCATGGAGTCAGAAATCCAAACTCCTCAATGGATTTGATCAGTTTATTGATCTGATCTGCTCCATGTTGCTTTGCATTGCGCTCATACGGCTTGAGCACCGCAATGGCTACTTCCTGCACCTCGGCAATTTTCGCCAACTCTGTCCAGCTCCTTTCAAATCAGTCTATCTTTCCAAAACCACGCACAACTCCCAGAGCGGAACTCCTCCC
>JAZURW010000010.1:0-2381 GCA_045606405.1 Candidatus Ornithospirochaeta sp.
CTCCTTCTCGCCGACTGACTTCTCTGGCTGAGTGGAGATATATGCATGGATATCCTTGAAGCCAAAGCTATGGAGCATGTATAGAGAGAAGCGAAGGACCTCCATTATCTCATCATCCATCTGATCTGGTGTGACAAAGAGGTGCGCATCGTCCTGAGTGAAGCCTCTAACTCTCAATAATCCATGAAGAGCACCTGCCTTCTCGTATCTATATACAGTGCCCAGCTCAGCCCATCTGAAAGGAAGATCCCTGTAGCTTCTCTTGCCATTCTGGTAAATCATGATATGGAATGGGCAATTCATTGGCTTTGCATAATAGTCAACATTGTCCATCTCCATTGGAGGATACATGCCTTCCTTATAGAAGCCCAAGTGACCAGAGGTCTCCCAAAGCCAGGACTTTCCAACATGAGGTGTGTATACCATCTCATAGCCGTTCTTATAGTGTTCCTCTCTCCAGAAGTTCTCTATAGCAAGTCTGATTCTCGCACCCCTTGGATGCCAATATACCAAGCCTGGCCCTGCCTCCTCATGCAGTGAGAACAGATCCAGCTCCTTACCAAGCTTTCTGTGGTCTCTCTTCTCGATATCCGCAAGATGATCAAGATATGCCCTAAGCTCCTTGCCGCTTGCCCAAGCTGTGCCATAGATTCTTGTGAGCATCTGGTTCTTCTCGCTTCCTCTCCAATAAGCACCTGCGATATTGAGAAGCTTGAAGCCCTCGGGCACGAGCTCCTTTGTTGATTCCACATGAGGTCCGCGACAAAGGTCTGTGAACTTGCCCTGGTTGTACATAGTGACAACCTCGCCCTCAGGGATAGCGTCCAAAAGCTCTATCTTGTATTTCTGGTCAGCAAAGAACTCTCTGGCCTCATCCCTGGAGACTTCCCTTCTGACAAAAGGCTTACCTTCCTTCATTATGGCCTTCATGTGCTCTGTGATCACATCAAGATCCTCCTGAGTCAAAGCTCTAGGAAGCTCGAAGTCATAGTAGAAACCATTCTCAATCGAAGGTCCGATTGCAATCTGAGCATCTGGGAAGATTTCAAGGACAGCCTCTGCCATTACATGGGCAGTGGAGTGTCTCAGCATATTTAGGTCTATTTCTCTAGCCATATGAAAATACTCCTTTATATTAAAAAAACCTTTACAGCTTAATCCTCACAAATTGCAAGGACGAAGTTGTAAAGGCTCCGCGGTTCCACCTTGCTTCCCCCTATGAAGGGGACGCTCTTATCCATTTACGCAGGGAACGGCATCCTATACTTGTCTCCTTTCCAGGATGCAGCTCGGAAGTGGTTTTCGTATCTTAGCTCCAGATGTCTCTCACCCACATTACGCGGACATCCTCTCAGAGGCAGCATCGGATATTACTCGTCTTCGTCTTAGCTATTAGATAAATCATAATTCAATACCCAATCATTGGCAAGAGAGCTTGCGATAAAAGAGGAAAGCTCCTCTATAAGCCTAGCATCCCTATCATCAAAGCGGGAAAGAACAGGGCTATCTATATCAATCACACCCAAAAGCTTCCCCTCTGATATGATTGGAACGACGATTTCGCTTCTTGACTTTGATGAGCAAGCGATGTGGGAGGGAAAACTCTCCACGTCATCGACAACAAGAGTGCGCATCATTCTTGCAGCGGCACCACAGACACCTCTATCCAAGGAGATCTCTGTGCATGCAGGCTCTCCCTGGAAAGGGCCTAGGACCAGCTTTCCACCGTCAAAAAGGTAGAAACCGGCCCAATTCACATCCTCAAGGTAGTCATATAGCAGCGCTGCTATGTTGGAAAGGTCGGCAACATGCGAAAAGATGGTCGACTCCTCCATCATATAGAGACGACAGGCCTCCAAGAAGGCCTTGTCATCTTTCTCTCTATCTCCTGTCTTGAGAAATGAGGTATACATTATTTCGCCTTTCTTGCAGCTTCTCTAAGCTTTATTGCAAGCTGTGGCTTAACGATTGTGCCAGGTCCTGCGATACAGCCACCCTCACAGCACATGACCTCAACAAGGTCTGCCTCAGGCGCTCTCTTCTCCCAGGTCTTCATCAGTCTGACTGTCTTCTTGTCTAAGCCATTGATTGGAAGGACTCTGACATTCTCATCCCTCTTCTCAAAACGTGACATAACGCAGCCTGCTGTGCCTGCTGAGAGTGCGAACTCCCTGCAATCCTTGAATGAGTCTGTATTTCCAAGATCCTCATCCTCCATCTCCCTTACATCGATATCCTTGCCAAGGAAGATAGCAGCAAGCTCTGAATATGTGATTACGCCATCAATTGTGGATCTGAACTTCTTAGCAGCCTCGATTCTCTTTGCAAGACATGGTCCGATGAATACAGTCTTGTATTCTGGCCATCTTTCTTTGCATATC
>JAZURW010000011.1:0-2805 GCA_045606405.1 Candidatus Ornithospirochaeta sp.
GGCAATGGAGATTGCCGAGACAACAGGTAGAGTCCTCATCCATCCTTTCAACGATGAGGATGTGATCGCAGGACAGGGAACAATAGGCCTTGAGATATTAGAGCAGCTTCCTGATCTGGATGCTGTGATTGTCCCTGTCGGTGGTGGTGGGCTTATCTCAGGGCTCGCTTTCACAATGAAGTCCCTAAAGCCATCCTTGAAGGTCTATGGCGTGCAAGCAGCAGGCGCACCTTCCATGCGTGATTCAATAGAGCATCACAGGATTGAGACTCTTTCCAAAGTCTCCACAATCGCTGATGGAATCGCAGTGAAGGAGCCAGGTTGCCTGACATATAAATACACAAGCGAGTATGTTGATGAGATTGTAACTGTGACTGATGATGAGGTGGCAGTGGCGATTTTGGAGCTGATGGAGAAGCAGAAGCTTGTTTCCGAGGGTGCCGGTGCCGTCTCTGTCGCCGCAGCGATGTTTGGCAAGGTGGATATCAAGAACAAGAAGACAGTCTGTCTTGTCTCTGGCGGCAACATTGATGTGACTATTCTGTCCAGGGTGATCAACAGAGCCCTGATAAAGGAAGGAAGGATCGCAGATATCACTGTTGAGCTGATGGATAAGCCAGGACAGCTTGTTGAAGTATCCTCCATAGTCGCAAGAAGCGGGGCTAATGTCATTGGCTGCTTCCATGATAAGACTGGAAAGGAGACAGACATCAATGGCTGCACTCTTAGAATCTCAATGGAGACGAGGAACCATGAGCATGTGAAGGAGATAAAGAAGAATCTCCTTGATGCTGGCTTCAAGTTTGTAGGCGAGTATGCGTAGGCTGAACTTCTTTTTGGACATAGATGGCACTCTTCTCCCTTTTGGAAAGGGAGTGCCTGAGAGTGCAAAAAGAGCGATAAGGCATGCCTCATCCCTTGGTCATAGGTTCTTCCTTTCGACAGGAAGAAGCTTGCCAGAGGTTGATCCGGAGCTTAAGGCGCTGCCTTTTTCCGGAGGAGTGTATTCAGCAGGCGGAGTTGTTGTCCTTGATGACAAGGTCATTTCAAGGAGGGTATTCTCAAAAGAAGAGAAGGATTTCATGCTGGACTATGCTGAAGGGGAGGGACTTGCCTTGCTCATTCAAAGCGAGGATGGGACCTATCTCTCAAAAGAGTCAGGAGAGCTTTTCACATCTCTTCTAAAAAAGCACATCGGAAGAGTGCTTGATATACCTAATTTCAAGCTTGTTGATTCATTTCCGGAGAACCTTGATATCTACAAGCTGTTGTTCATCTCCGTAGAAGGCAAGGTTGATAAGGTAAGGCAGGACCTGAAGGGGCAGTTTGTCGTTGTGGATAACACTGTTGGATTGCCCCATCAGATAATGGCGGAGATTGTTCTTCCCTCAATAACGAAGGCTACTGGCATACAGGTGATGCTTGATGCCCTCTCTGAGCAGAGGGAGAGCGTGGTTGCAATCGGGGATGGGGCGAACGATATTGAGATGATTGAATTCGCAGCTCTTGGCATTGCGATGGGCAACTCAGATGAGTGTTTGAGAAGATGCGCATCCTTTGTGACAGATGATGTTGAAAGAGATGGACTGGAGAAGGCGATTGAATATGCGCTCGAGCACCTCAGCTGATTTTGCTAGACCGGAATACAGAAATTCAATCAGATCGAAGACTGCGATCAGGAAGGCCTTTGCGGAGCTTTTGATGCAGAAAGACTTCGATGATATATCAGTTTCCGACATAATTAAGGGTGCAGATATCTCAAGAGCAACCTTCTATGCTCACTTTGAATCCCCTAGGGATGTCCTCAAGGCTCTTGTCGAAAGCGCAATAGATGAGGTCTCCTTGCTTCTGGAACCCTTGAAAAGCCCACTTGGGAAGGAGGAAGTCCTTCGCAACTTGGATAGAATCACTGATTATATCAAGAAGCATCTAGATTATGTTAAGGCTCTTTCAAAGGCAGAAAGGAGATGTGGCCTATTTCTTGAGATCATCAGCATGAAGGAGGAATGGCCCAAAGGGAGCCAAAAGGTCCTCCCTTTCATCATTGCAGGCTCCTATGGCATATATACCGATGCGATGATCATTGATGAAGAGGGCGCGCTTGATGATGCCCGGGAAAGCTCTCTTAAGATGATCCGGGCTCTCTTAGAAGCAGCAGTTGCAGAATAGGTTGAGCAGAATCGTAGGCAGACAGCATGAAGTGAACGCATTTGAGGTTGGAGTGTATGAGCTTTGATAGTATTGATATGCGCTTCTTGTGCTGTTGAGCCTTTCCCTGAAAGCTTGATAAGAGTAGTTTGAAGGCTCCTTGAAGATAGCTGCGTTGATGTCCTCCTTAGCGCCTTCAGTATCCCCTGAGTATGATTTCGCGACAGCTGAGAGGTAGTACCAGCGTCCTGTTCTCTTCTCAAAAGGAACCCCAGATAGGGCAGTCAAAGCCTCCATGTATCTTCTTGCGTTGATGTAGTTCACTGCGGCCTTCATCTCGTTTGGGTAGTCTTGGTAATCGTTCTCTTCCTTATATCCAGAGCTATAACCGCCAAAGCCATAGCCTTGAGAGCTTGATGAGCCGTATCCATAATCATTCTTCTTGTTTATGATCGCATCATATGCAGCATTGATCTCTTGCATCTTCTTAGCTGCAGCTGGATCATTGCCTGTTACATCTGGATGGTATTTCTTGGCCAGTCTCTTATATGCTTTCTTGACTTCTTCCTCACCAGCACTCTGTGATAGTCCAAGAATTTCGTATGGGTCTCTCATTTCTTATCTTCCGCTTTGAACTTTGTCCATATCCCACTATAC
>JAZURW010000012.1:0-2429 GCA_045606405.1 Candidatus Ornithospirochaeta sp.
AGGTAGGTTTGCCTTTCAAAAGCAGCAGTTCGGGCTTAGAAGGTTCAGTTCCTTCGGAAAGGCCAGGGTCTTCTCCGAATGGCTCGTCTGTTGCATGGCAACAAACACAGCTCAGCTTGCTGCCAGGATCGAACAGGGCAAAGTCGGCACTCCATTCTGGTATCGGATTAAAGCCAGTCCAGCAGAAGAAACAGCCTGATTGCATTTCGATTCCCAGACCTTCACGGGGACCAGTCTGTCCTCTTGCCTTTTCACATCATCAAAACAAAGGTAAAAAGGCTCTGGTTTGCTGTCCCGGGAGCCTTGCCGTTGAGTGTTTTCAAAAAGAAGGACTGCCGCATTTCTATTTTGCGACAGTCCCCTTCTTTAGCAGCCTTCCTTGAGCTTTCTAAGCTCTTCCTCTATTGCGGCTTCCTTTTCAAGTTCCTCGAAGGATGTTCTATTGTCCTCCTTCTTTGGTGGTACATAGCCCTCGTCAGCTTGGCACTCCCATCTTTCGATCTTCGCTTTTATCTCTGCGATTCTCTTATCGAATTTAGCATTCTCGTTGTCTGAGACGATCTTGTTTACCTTGATCTTGTTCTTTGCGCTTTTTGCCCTTGCTTTGAGCTCTGAGGATTTTGCGCGCATCGATGCAAGCTTCTCCTCCGCCTCAACCTTGCTTTCCATAAGTGACTGGAGGAGACTCTTGAGAGAGACACTGCTTTCCTCATTTGCCGCAATTAAGGAATCAAGCCTTAATCTTTCAGAGATGGCCTCCTTGGCAAGCTCCTCCTCGTTCTTCGCAGCAGCAAGCTTGGCTCTCTCCTGCCATCTGTCCCTGGCATTCTTTCTCTCAATGAGAAGATTGTCAATTCTTCTTGCTTCTGCTGTCTTCTCTGCTATGGTGAGCTTGATTTCATCAATGGCTTCCTCTAGTCTTGTTATTGCAAGATCGATCATCTTCTCAGGATCTTCCATCTTATCTAATACTGAATTCACGTTGGATGAGATGATATCTCCCATTCTTTTGAATATGTTCATATGCGCTCCTATTTAGTTTTGAATATGCTCACTAGTTGCAAATGGCGTGCCAAATAGCAATTTCACCATTTTCATCACGGGTTTTGGGTGTTTTTGCCACTATAGATGGTATTATTGACCAAATATTGGCATTCTCTTCGTTTTGCTTCTTATTCTTTAATGGTATATGCTATAGCTATGAGCACTTTGTACATGGTAGCAACACCAATTGGAAATCTTGAGGATATCACATATAGGGCAGTCAGAGTCCTTAAGGAAGTCGATGTGATTGCCTGTGAGGACACAAGACATACTAATCAGCTTCTATCCCATTTCGACATACATAAGCGTCTGATCGCATGCCATGCGCATAATGAGGAGGAGAGTGCAAAGGGCATTCTTGACCTCTTGGACCAAGGGCTGAGCATTGCGTATTGCTCTGATGCGGGAACTCCAGGCGTATCTGATCCCGGGTCGAGGCTTGTTGAATATGTAAGAAGTGAGAGCGAGCATAAAATCGTTCCAATCCCTGGTGCCTCGGCATCTGTTGCTCTTGTCTCAGCATCTGGCAGAATCGGCAAGGCCTTCACCTTTGAGGGCTTCCTAAGTCCAAAGAAGGGCAGAAGGACAAAGCGCTTAGAGGAGCTGATCTCAAGAGGAGATGCCTTTATAATCTATGAGTCTCCTTTCCGAGTCCTCAAGACAATCGAGGAGATTGCTTGCCTCAATGGCGTTGAAAGACTTGTGATCGGCAGAGAGCTCACAAAGACCTTTGAGGAGATAATAGTCGGCTCTCCTGCTGAATGTGTTGCGGCTCTCAAGGCAAAAAGCACAATCAAGGGTGAGTTCGCGATTGTAGTTGTTCCTGGAGATGCTGATGATAACAATCAAGAAGATATCGAGTCTTAAGCCCAGAGTGCAGCTGAGAAAGGTTGCGGACGTTTTTCATGAGGCAAAGAGCAATGGCCTAGAGAAGGACTATCTGGAAGAGTGCCTATCTCTGCTTCCTTCAACTGGCTTGGTGTCTTCTGAGGATATGAAGAGACTCAGCTACTTCCTCAGCAAAGACACAGATTCATCATTTGATGATATTTACTACTATCTTCTGAATATCTTAGGCGAAAGCCCAGCTGACTGGGATTTCAAGGACGAAAGTGGTTCAATCGATTGGTCAAAGAGGGTAGTGAAGGACCACTATCTTTACCTTGATCACTTAAGAAGCCCTTATAACATCGGCTCCATCTTCAGGAGCGCAGAGAGCTTCGGAGTCAATGGTATCTACATCTCCCCAGGCTCTGCATCTCCAAATCATCCAAGGGCAAAGAAGAGCGCAAGGATGACAACAGAGGGTGTCTATTGGGAAGAGAAGGAGCTTTCAGAGATTGATCTTCCAGTGTTTGCCCTTGAGCTTAAGTCGGAGGCCAAGC
>JAZURW010000013.1:0-3355 GCA_045606405.1 Candidatus Ornithospirochaeta sp.
GAGCCTCTTTCAAACCTCGATGCAAAGCTCAGAGTCCAGATGAGAGCTGAGATCTCAGGTCTCCACAACAGACTCCAGGCTACAATGATCTACGTAACACATGACCAGGTTGAAGCTCTTACAATGGCTGATAAGATCGTCGTTATGAAGCTCGGCGTCATCCAGCAGATCGGCGGACCAATGGAACTCTACAACGAGCCAGACAACAAGTTCGTAGCAGGCTTCATTGGATCACCTCCAATGAACTTCATGACAGTTGCAGTAGAGGAGACAGGATCCAAGATCTCTCTCAAGTCAGACTCCTTCACTCTCGATGTCACACCAGCTCAGGCAGAGTTCCTCGCACCATATGTTGGCAAGAAGGTCACATTCGGCATCAGACCAGAGGATGTTGAGTACTCACACGAGCCTCAGGCTGGCAAGACAATCAATGGCGCAGTATCTGTTGTTGAACCACTTGGCTCAGAGACTCAGGTATATGTAGCTACAGACGGTGCTAACATCGTTGGAAAGATTGATCCTACTGTTATCCCTACTGTTGGCGAGAAGGTTGCTCTTATCTGCAACATGGAGAAGGCTCGCTTCTTCGATCTCGATACAGAGCTCAGAATTCGCTAATTCAGGATTCAATGAAAAAGGCCGGCTCCAACGAGTCGGCTTTTTCTTTGAAAAATCCTCATCGCCTAAGCGACGAGGATCTGAGGAGATGTCTCTAAGCCTCTTTCTTTTTGAACTTCTCAGCAGCCTCTCTCATGATCTCTGGGATATCTAGATGCTGAGGACATACAGAGGAGCACTGGCCACATGAGATGCACTCGGCAGGATCACCAGCACCCTCCAAAGCCTTTTCATACATTCCCCTAGCCTTCTGGCCTAATCCATAGACCTTAGCCTGATTCAGCGCTGCTATGACATCAGGAATCCTGATTGACATAGGACAGCCGTCCTGGCAATATCTGCAAGCTGTGCAAGGGACTGCATTATAACTCTTATAAGCATCAAGCGCGCATCCTATTGCATCCATCTCATTCTCATCGAGCTTCTTGAAATCCTTCATTGTGGAGATATTGTCCTCCATCTGGCTCTCATCTGACATGCCACTAAGGACCATGAACACATTATCAAGCGATGCTGCGAATCTTATTGCCCAGGATGCGATGGAAGCATCTGACTTGGATTTGAGAATAGCCTCAACAGGCTCTGGCAGCTTTGCAAGAGTTCCGCCTTTAACAGGCTCCATAACCACAACTGGCACACCATGCTTCTCTGCCACCTCATAGCAAAGCCTTGCTTGGACAGCATCATTCTCCCAATCAAGGTAATTGATCTGAAGCTGCACGAATTCCGCCTCAGGATGAGCTTTGAGAATATCATCAAGAACCTTTGCGCTATCGTGGAAGGAGAAGCCAAAATGCTTTATCTTACCTTCCTTCTTCTTCTCAAGACAATAATCCCAACAGCCAAAGCCATCATACACATCCAGCTTGTCAGCACTCACAGCATGCAGAAGGTAGTAATCGAAATATCCCGCCCCAGTCTTCTCAAGCTGTTCGTTGAAGATGCGATCGACATCCTCCTTCTGGTTGATCATCCAAGCTGGGAGCTTTGTTGCGACTGTGAAGCTTTCTCTAGGATGACGCGATACCACAGCTGCCTTCAATGCTCTCTCAGACTCTCCTCCATGATAGCCATAGGCGGTATCAAAATAAGTGAAGCCTTGAGAGATGAAGCTATCTGCCATAGAGCAGGTTCTCTCGATATCAATAGTTACGCCATCCTCTTTAAGAGGCAACCTCATCATTCCAAATCCAAGTTTCTTTGAAGGTATTGTAATTTCTTTCATATCCACTCCACTTTTCATGATAACCCAAGAAGTTATGTTTTTGCAGCTTCATTTCATGCACTGTGTTCGATATTGGAAAAATGCACTGTCTCAATTCGACTATCTGAACAATCCATCGTACACAGCTTTCACGGCAGCATCCTTCTGCTCCTCTGGAATACCAATCAGACAAGATGTATCTGATGCTCCATAGCTTACAGATGATACAGGGATGTTTGCGTCCCTAAGCGCCACAAGAGCTTCAACATAGTCTGTTGATTTATCGATATTAGGACCAATGAGGCCAAGCACAGCAAGCCCTCTATCAACAGATATGGAATCAAGAGCGAATTCCTTCTTCAATCTCTCACACATTGATTGACATACTGAATCTGAGGCCATGCTGGAATCAAAGTACCAAGTGATTGAGTCAATGCCGAATAAAGAGTATCGAGGACGGATGCCGAATATCTGGATCATAGTCAGAAGAGCATGTCTCATGCCGCTTTTTTTGAAGAGCATCAGCTTCTCTACATGAAGCTTTGAAAGCCCCGACTTTGATGATACGCCAACTATGCCGCAACCTACAGACTCAGGATAGATCATAGTACCCTTTGCATCTGGATCGTTTGTGTTCTTTATGTTTATTGGGATTCCCTTCTCCACAATCGGAGCAATAGCCTCCTCATGGAAAACAGAAGCACCAACCTCAGAAAGCTCTCTGACTTCCTTATAGGAGAGTCTCTCGATTGGTTTTGCATCAGGAATCAGCATTGGATTTGCAGAGTAGACGCCAGCCACATCTGTCCAGTTTTCATAAAGCTCTGCATCCAAAGCTCTTGCAATGATGCTTCCTGTGATATCAGAGCCTCCCCTAGAGAAGGTCTTCACATCCCCATATTCATTCCTGCCATAAAAGCCAGGGATCACATACTTTCCTCCGGCTCTCAATAAGCTTGAAAGCTTGTCATATGTAATAGGATTGACTGTGTTGTCTGAATTGATCACTATGCAGTCTTCTGAATCAATAAACTCCCAACCAAGATAAAGGGAGATAAGGTATGCAGAAAGGTACTCGCCTCTGGAGGCTGCATAATCCGCGCCACGCCCTGCATCGATGAACCTTCTCACCTCATCAAGCTTTGCGGAGAGCTCCTTCTTGTTCACCTTCAGCTCATCTGCGATCTCAAGATAGCGCTTTGCGACCTTCTTGAAGGTCTCTCTGCAGCTAAGGCCCTTGTTGACATCTTTATTGCACTGATAAAGCATATCTGTGATCTTCTCATCCTCTTTGCACCTCTTTCCTGGTGCAGATACGACCACAGCGCTCCTATTTGGATCACGCTCAAGTATAGCTTTCACCTTTTTGATCTGATTCGCATCAGCAACTGAACTTCCACCAAATTTGCATACAACCATGATAATCTCCAACTTTTTTAGAAAGTTTATTTCTTCAATGACAACTAATCAATATGGAATTGAGGTTTTCTCCTGATAAAGATATATCAGACTATGCCGTATTGAATTAAAAAC
>JAZURW010000014.1:0-5579 GCA_045606405.1 Candidatus Ornithospirochaeta sp.
GTAACAAGGAGAATCGCTGCAAAGGCTGTCCCAGACGTGTAGAACACCTTCCGCGCTTCAAGAGCCGTGAGGACTTCATCCAGTTCACATCCTTCCAAGATACCCACGAAGATGAGGACGGCAACACTGTCGGTCTCGACATCGCAGATCCCAATGTGAATGTTGAGGAAGAAGCGATCCTCGAAAAACTCTTCACGGAGCTGGTGGAATACCTGGGCAAAATCAGCCATCGTTACGCTAAGATCGTCACCCTCGGCAGGCAGAACTACTCGAAAGAACAGATCATTGCTGAGCTCGGTCTGAAGCCGTCCCGTGGCTATCAGGAAATCAATGCAGCGAAAGAACTGACGAAGAAGTTCCTTGAACTGTAAAACGCACGAATGGCGCTGTCGGATCCATTCCGATAGCGCCACTCTTTTATCTCCTGACCGGCTTACGTCCATTGAGCTGGAACCGGTCATGACTCTTAATACTTTTACCGCTTGTCTCAGACTTGTTGCTCTTCCATGCTGATGGTAAGGGCAGGACGCAAAATGCGAATGAAAGATGATAACTGTTCCCGGCTCCGAATAGCCCGGACTGTGCAGGCTCCAGTAGTGACCGTTGTTATTGGATTTGATGGTTATATCATAGATGTCCTTATAGATGACGGTAAAATAGTTTGAGTCCAAAGAAGCCAGTTCATTTGCATCAAACATAGGCGATTACCTTCCTTCCGCCACATACACAGCCTTCCCTCTCTGCCACAATCTGTTGACGGATCTTCCGCTTCTCAGCATCAAACCTTTTCTGAAGCAAAGCCATCTCTTTATCAAGGAATTCTTTCTCTCTGCTCTCTGTCTCAGTTCTCATAGTGTCCGGCGTGATGATAAGCTTCCCGTCCTCGCATTTTACAAGCACTGCCTCACCGATCTGGAAGCCCAGCTCTTCCAGCCACCGTCCCTGAAGTCTGAGCTGCGGAGAAGGATTACTACCATAGTTCCAAATGCTGCTGATCTTAAGCGATCCGTATTCTTTTTTCTTTGCCATTCTTAGGTCCTCCTTTTTCATTGATCGTCAAGTAATGTTTACTGTTGGGATATAGTCGCATGTCCAAAAAAGTGATATACTCATTTTGTGTAAAAATCCATCCTCAAGGAGAATAAGAACATGGCAGAGAAAAAGGACAGCCGTCACAGAACTCTCACAAAGGCTCGTAAGGCAGCTAATAAGCGCTATATTGATAAATTCGTAGAGGTGAAGGTCAGAATGACCCCTGAGCACCGTACAGAGGTTCAGCAGCATGCTCAGGACATGGATGAAAGCACCACCGCCTTCATCAACAGAGCGATTGACGAAACAATGGAGCACGACAAGGAAGCAAAAAAGAAATGATTACAATCGAAGATACAATGAACAAGGCAGCCGGGATCTGATTCCTGACTGCCTTTTCTTTTAAATCCTCTGAAAATGTATGAACGCATCCTTGATGGCTTTTCTCTTATCCTCCGGACACTCAGGAACTCTGTCCCCCCCCCCCGTCTTCGGAAGATTATAATTAATCCTCTCCACAATTCCGCATTCTCTTTTGACCTGGGCGATATAAAGGTTCGATACCTTCAACCCGAATTATTTCAACACGTAGGACTTGATTTCTTCATAGGTTGCATTGGTTTCCGCACTGAGATACTTCAAGCTCTGAGATATCCAGATCCACTTCAATTGTCGTGTCCGGTTTGCGTTGGGACAAGAGACAAACCGTCTCGACATGCATTGTCCCTGGAAATAGGTCTACTGGCTGGATTCCTCTTACTCTATATGGGAGGAATCTAGTTATGTATCTTAAGTCTCTTGCAAGAGTTTCTGGGTTGCATGAGATATAGACAATGACATCAGGATCCATTCTGCCTGCAGCTGCCAAGAACTCTTCAGAAGAGCCTGATCTTGGTGGGTCGAGGAAGAGTACATCGCACTTCTCTTTATTCTTTGATGCGGCTTTCAAGTACTTTGCAGCGTCATGACAGACAAATTCAGCATTATCGATATGATTCATCTCAGCGTTAAGGCGGGCATCTTCAACAGCTTTTGGATTGGATTCCACTCCGATCACCTTCTCTACACCCTTTTTCGCTGCAATTAGACCGATTGTGCCTGTTCCGCAATATGCATCAAGAACAGTATCTGTCTCTCTGAGCTGAGCCATCTTCATTGCAATGTCATAGAGAATCTCAGTCTGTTCTGGGTTTATCTGGTAAAAAGATGATGCAGAGATTCTGAACTTTACGCCATTGAGCTTATCCACGATATAACCCTTGCCATAGAGGATTTCCTCTTCAGCGTCCTCAGGGATAATCATGCTTGTCTTCTCATCATTCACGATATTGACAACTGTCACAACATCAGGGTGCTTCTCGATAATCGCATCAACAAACTCCTTTCTTCTAGGAAAGTCCTTTGCTCTTGTGACAAGAACTACCATGATCTCATTCGTATGGTATCCAAGACGGATAAGTATGTGCCTAAGGTCCCCATCCCTATAATCCTCATCATATGGCTTGATGTTCAGCTTATTCGCCATCTGCCTTACAGTTTGCAGAATAGCTGTTGCCCTGCCATCTTCAAGAATGCAGGACCTGACTGGAATAAGGCGATGAGAGCCCTTTCTGTAGATGCCTGTAGTGAACTTCCCATCCCTATCATAGCCGCAGACTGCATGGACTTTGCATCTATAGTGCGTGATATGCCTGCCAGGTATTATCCTCTCAACATAACCATACCTTGAAAGAAGCTTCTCAAGCATCAAGTGCTTTCTTATAAGCTCCTCACTATAGTTGTCGTTTACGTAATCACAGCCGCCACATTTACCAAACAATGGACAGAATTTTCTTTTATCTACAGATTCTCTCATAGCTTGATTATCCTACAAAAAAGACCTATATAGCAACAGCTGCAAAGATGGCAAACATTGGCATGATATAAAATGCATATAGTGCCATCTTGATCAAATCACTCTTCCAGACAGATGGATTGTCACTCGGATAGCGCAGCGAACTGAGCGTCATACAACGCTTTATATTCGCCGCCTAGTGCCATTAGCTCTTTATGATTCCCTCTTTCCACTATCCTCTGGTTGTTGATCACGAAAATCTCATCAGAGTTCTTTATCGTGGATAGTCTATGAGCAACGACAAACGTCGTCCTGTTTTCCATCAATACCTTCAAGCCCTCCTGCACTAGAAGCTCTGTTCTAGTATCCACTGAGCTGGTCGCTTCATCAAGGATGAGGATCTTTGGCTCAGCAATAAGAGTTCTCGCAAGTGCGATAAGCTGCTTCTGCCCCTGAGAGAGGGTTGTGTTCTTGATCTCTGTGTCATAGCCACTCTCAAGAGACTCAATAAGCTTCTCTATTCCAAGTCTTCGGCATGCCTTCCTCATATCCTCATCAGATACGTCCTTGCCGTACTTCAGGTTGTCCCTGATAGTTCCAGTGAAGAGCACGGAATCCTGAGGCATCACGGTCACTACATCCCTTAAGGAGCGAATGGATACATCCCTCACATCAAAGCCATCGATCAGCACCCTTCCTTCCACTGTATCATAGAAGCGTGCGATAAGATTGATGATGGTCGTCTTACCTGCTCCTGTTGGCCCTACCAGCGCTATCCTCTTCCCGCCCTCGATATCGAAGCTTATATCCTTTATGATGAGCCTATCTGGCTCATCTGGGTACGCAAAGGACACATCATCGAAGGTGACTCTGCCAAAGTCAGCTTTAAGATCAATCGCATCAGAACTCTCTTTGATATTCGATTTCTCATCCATTAGCTCAAAGACCCTAGCTGCTGCTGAGAAGTTGTTTGTCATCTGGTTGTACATGGAAGCCAGGCTCCTGATTGGCTGCCAGAATAGCCCCATGTACCCAATATAAGCTAGGATCTCACCTAAAGACTCTTCGCCCATGGAGAGCTTCTCTATGGCAAAGAAGAAGAGGAAGAAATAGCCTAGTCCCTGAGAGGACTGGATTACGATATTCAACAAGTCTCCCCTGCCCACTGCGCGAATCCACGCCTTTGTTATGCTTGCCCAAATGCTTTTAGCCTCAGAGCTTGTCTCATCCTCTGCGTTAAATGACTTGATTGCCCTTATTCCTGCATAGTCCTCATGGATGAATGCCTTGTAGTTGGAGTTCTTCTTTCTGAAGCTCTCCCAATTCTTATAACCCTTGATGATGATGACATAGGCAAAGAACACAAGTATTGGAAGGACTATGAAAGCAGAAAGCGAAAGAACTGGATTCATCGCAGTCATGATCACAAGGATTACTAGAAGCATAAGGACATTAGGGATCAAAGTATCGACAAGCTGCGTGGATATCTGCTTAAGACCATTCATGTCACCGACTAAGCGAGCAAGGATCCTTCCTGTTGGGCGGGAGTCGAAGAAGAACAATGGAAGCGTTATGATGTTCTTATAGACATCCTCCCTTATTCTATAGACAACCTCGTTAGTCAGCTTAGTCATAAGATGCTGCTTTGTGATCACCAAACCCCACCAAAGGACAATCAATGAGACACCTAATGCGACAGTTCTTATCAGCCCCGCCTTGTCTTTATTCGCTATATCGACATCCACTGCATGCTCGGTGAAAAGCGGGATCATTGTGACTATCAGGGTGGAAAGACATACAAGGGAAATCACAATCGCGATTCTTGCCTTGTAATCAGTGAAATAAGCAAGAATCCTCTTGAGTATCTGGGAACGCGGAATCTGGACAGAGGCTTCGTCTTTCTTATAGTTCTCTCTCATCGCTCTCCTCCGGATACTGTGAAATATATGTCTTGTAATAGAGGCCCTTTCTCTTCATAAGCTCTTCATGGGTGCCTCTTTCCTCAATCCTTCCATCCTCAAGGATGAGAATCTCATCTGCGAAAGCAACTGCGGAGACTCTATGGGCAATGATAAGAAGAGACTTGTCCTTCTCCTTTCTGATAGTCCTTTCAATATCCCTCTCAGTCTCCATATCGAGGGCGCTGGTTGCATCATCAAGGATGAGAAGCTGGCTCTTTTTCAAGAAGGCCCTAGCAATGGAGAGCCTCTGCTTTTGGCCGCCAGAAAGGCCAACCCCTCTTTCGCCAATGACAGTATCATAGCCCTCTTGAAGATTGATTATGAACTCCTCAGCCTTCGCATCCTGGCTTGCCTTCCTAACCTCATCATCCAGCTCCTTATCCCTTTGGCCAAGCTTGATATTGTCAGTGACAGAGTCAGAGAAGAGGAATACATCCTGCGTGACTATTGATGAGAACATTCTAGCGTCTTCAATCGATACGCTTTTAATATCCTTGCCATTTATTGTGATGCTACCCTCTGTTGGATCTATGAAGCGCATTGCGAGATTTGCGATAAGGCTCTTTCCTGAGCCTGTCGCTCCCATTATCGCAACTGTCTTTCCTGGCGTGATCTTGAATGAAATATCATCAAGCACCTTCTTGTCTCCAAAAGAGAGGGAAACACTATTGAATTCCATTGTGCCTCTTCGTGTATCCAGGCGATGCTCCCCATCTGATATAAGCGTCTCCCTATCAAAGATTGCCCTTACC
>JAZURW010000015.1:0-12775 GCA_045606405.1 Candidatus Ornithospirochaeta sp.
CAAATCCCCTATAGAGAACTGTCCGCTTGAGCCTATTCATAAGCCCTACGGCAGTCAAAAGCCTTGGAATCCTGAAAAATGAGAGCGCGGGCTGAAGCGATATCGTCGCAATGAAATCCAGAGCATTGCCTCTTAAAAACTGCCACTTTCCTTTTGACTTCAATAGCCTATATATGAAATCAAAGAGGAAGAACAGCTGAATCATAAGGCGAGGGATGAATATGATAAGAGGCTCTTTCTGATTGGCAGTTCTGAGAACATAACTTGATAAGCCAATATAGGCCGATGCGAATAAAGCGACTATGATGTTATATGCTCTACTCCCCATGAACATAAGATAAAGGCCGCAGAGATAAAAACAAGCCCCAATTACGAGGCTTGCTTCATAAATGCCTTATCATTCATTTGCCTATGACAAAGTTCTCGAAGAAATAAGGAAGCTGCTTCTGCCACCAAGGCCAATCATGATTCACATCATAGCCCCAATAGTCGGAAAAGTGTGGGATGCCCATCCTTGTGAGAATCGCATCTAGCTCTCTCGTTCCTCTGAGAAGATCCTCCTCCCAAGCACCCTGCCCGCAGCATGTGATTATGTTGCTATTTCTGTAAATCTCCATATAAGGATGATCCTCTGACATGTTTGGAAGGAAATGAACAGGGCTGTTGGCATACAGCAAATCATCCATATATGGCCCAAAGAACTGCTGGGCATTGAAAGTTCCTGACAATGAGATCATGGTGTCAAAGAGGTCTGGGCGCCTGAAGAAGAAAACACCTGAGTGGACGCCTCCCATTGAGCAGCCTGTCACTATTGCCTTTCCTGACCAGCATGAAAGCTCCTTAGCATAAGGATAGAGCTCATCAACAATATAGTGATACCACCTTTCCTGCGCCTCGATCCTTCTTCTGCAATCACCATTCTTATCTGACCAGCTCTCCCAATCGATCCCATCAGGGAGGACAAGGAAAACCTCCCCTGATTCTATCCATCTAGAGATCGAGTCAACCATGCCAAAGTTCTCGAAGTCCCACCATCTTCCATCCTGAGGAGGGAATGCGAAGCAGAGCCTTCCACCTTCTCTTCCAAAGGTCTTGAACTCCATGTCACGGCCCAAAGAAGAGGAGTAATGCCTTCTGACAATGCCTTCCATCATGCTTTCTCCTGCACGAATGAGATGAACTCCTTCGCCTTCTCCTCGCTCTCTGCATGAGCTGTATACATATAATTGCCCATAGCACCCCACCAGATGGAAGGAAGTCTCTCGCTCATCACTATAGAGGATGAATACCTCTCAAGAATCTCCTCATGTGTGTGCTTGTAGGCATATTTATCGCGACGTGAGGCATAAACAGCGAAGTGGTCATTCTCTGATTCTGGGAAATATCTCTTGTCGTAAGCAACCATCTCTGCCCAGATTGAATAGACATCAACAGAATGGGCATAGTTCATCATATCAGGAGTATAGCCACCAGCTGGTCGCATATTGACCTCCAAGCCTACAATCGTCCCCTTCTTCCCAAGTCCCTTTCTTGCCTTTCTGAGACGGAAGAACTCCAGATGCACGAATCTGCTCTTGACTCCGAAGGCCTTGACTGTCGCCCTGCCCTTCATCTTCAGCTCCTCATCTATGCCCTCTGCTGTGTAGTAAGCAAGATCAAGCTCATTGTTCACGATATCAGCAATTGATGGTGGCCATTCTGTCATTGACTCGAAAAGAGGCTCTGCATTGCTATCTGTGATGACATCATAGGAAACGATGTCTCCCTCAATGAACTCCTCCATGACATACTTCGCATTAGGGAGATTGCCATAGAACCACTCAAGATCCTCATCCTTCTCAAGCTTGTATGTGCCGCTTGCGCCAACACCATTGTCAGGCTTGACGATCACTGGGTATCCGCCAATCTCATCCAGGAATCTCCTTGCAGCCTGAATTGTCGTCACCTTATGGCATCTAGCTGTTGGAACACCAGCTTCCTGATAGTATTTCTTCATCGAGTACTTGGACTTGTACTTCTTGATTCCATTGATCTGGACGCCTGTCTTGACATTGAAGTCGGTCCTAAGCCTTGCATCCTGCTCTAGCCAATACTCATTATTTGATTCAATCCAGTCGATTTTGCCATATTTGAAAGCAAAGAACGCAACAGCCCTATACATCTGGCTGTAATCTTCCATATCATCGACTTTGTAATACTCTGTCAGGCATTGTCTCAGCTCATTTGGAAGCTGGTCATATGGTGTGTCGGCTATGCCAAGAACGTTCACGCCATTCTTCTTCAGCCTGTCGCAGAAATTCCAATACGTATGTGGGAATTGTGGTGAAATAAAGATAAAATTCATAATCACTCCTGCCACTTGATGATATATGTTTCTTGCATCTTTTCCTACTGCAAAGAATAATCTGCAACAAAAAAGATTGTTTTTTTACGCTTTTTCAGTTCTGATGGCAAAAAAAAGAACCCGCAAGATGCGGGCCTGTCCACTAGCGCCAATCACATGAATCTTTCCTGTCGCTCCTTGCAAGAGACGCAAAGAACAGCAGAAGGCATGGCTCTCAACCTTCCTTCAGGTATTCTCTTGCCACACTGAAGGCAAAAGCCATAGCGATTGTCATTGATTCGCTTCAAGGCGCCATCTATTGCCCTGAGCCTCTTTGTATCCATGGCATTGAAGATCTCCTTGTTCTTAAGATCATCTGCTTCATTTGCCAAATCCGCATCGTCTCCCTGCAGATCCAGTCCTCTCTTTATATCTTCCTCATCATTTCTCAGTTTATTGAGTATGCCCCTCTTCTCTTTTTCAAGAAGATCCTTCATCTCAGTTGTAAAAGCGTCCATTATCTCTCCTAATAACTTTTTGAAATATCATCAGCAGAAGCAAAATCGTCAATATGCATTATTGAAACTACATGAAATATTCAAGTTGATTTTTATTCTCTAACCATTGATTATTATTCTATGAATGAAAAACCAAGAAGAGCCTTGAAAGTTACACTTTCCATAATCATCATCCTTCTTCTCCTCGTAGCTTCCTATGCTTTGTATATAGTGCTTTCCTACCAGAGAATAGATGATGACATAGAGATTGCGATCGAGAACGAGAAGGACGCTGAGCTCCTCTCTTCAGGTCAATACACAATAACAACCTACAACATCGGCTTTGGAGCCTATGGACCTGAGTTCTCCTTCTTCATGGACACAGGACACATGGCAGATGGGACATATGTCAAAGGCAAATATGGCAAAGGCATCTCAAAGGAGCTCACCATCAGGAACACAGAGGGGGCAATTGGCGAGCTTAAAGCGCTAGATAGCGACATCATGATCCTTCAGGAAGTTGACAGGAAGTCCTCTAGGGCATATGGGGTGGATCAATACAAGATGCTTTCTAATGCCTTCCCTGACCACAGCTCAAGCTATGCATCGAACTTCCACACCCCATATCTTCCATACCCATTCCACGATCCCCATGGAAAGACAGAGGCTGGACTTGTCATGCTCTCAAGATACAAGGTTGAGGAAGTGAGAAGGAGAAGCTACCCTATTTCAGACAGTCTCTCAAAGCTCTTTGATCTCGATAGATGCTTCACTATCTCACGCCTTGCTATAGACAATGGCAAGTATCTTGTAGTCATAAACAGCCATATGTCCGCATATGACGAGGGTGGTGTGATACGAAGCGCGCAGCTTGATATGCTTAAGTCCATCATGTCTGAGGAATACGAGAAAGGCAACTATGTCATCGTAGGTGGGGATTTCAACCACATCCTGTCTCAGGAGATGGTGGACTTCTACCCTTCAGGGCAGCAGACACCTCAATGGATTGCTGTTTTATCAGAAGAGGACGTTCCTCAGGGCTTCTCCATTGCTAAGGCGGTCAACAGAGGTGATGTATCAACCTGCAGATCAGCGGATATACCTTATGAGAAGAATGTAAACTACACTGCCCTCATAGATGGTTTCATCGTATCTGACAACATTGAATATGAGGTGCGCAACATTGAGACTAATTACGCTTGGTCAGACCATCAACCGGTAGAGATGCGCTTTTCTTTCCTGTGATGGGAGTCCTCTGCGACCTGAAAGAGGAGCGAGAGCTTAATTCCCAAAGAGTCTGACATCCTCTTTATTGTGTTCATCCTCAGATCTGTTGAATACCTTTGATTGAATAGCGAGCTAAGGTATGTCTTCTCGACTCCCATTCTCCTAGCCAGCTCTGATTTTGAAATGCACATCCTCTGCATTAAGATCGCAAATGCGCGGAGTATGTCGTTTGACGACAGGCACTTGGTATCTCCTCTAAGAGGAATTGGCATGCCATCCTCATATGAGCGGAATAGCTCAGATGGAGATATGCCGAATTTATGAAGAAGCCGCATCATGTGATTGAATTGAGGATTGTAGGAGTCGAACAAGTCCTGGTTTGTCTTTTGGAAATGCACGAAGATCTCTGCATTTCCCAAACATGTTTGGCAATACACGCGAGATAGTTTCATTTGAAATGAGATTATCACATAAATAATCCTTCCATGTATTCGAACTTTCAAATGAAGACAATAGCAACCTTAAAGGTTATGCAAATAGAATCTCACAACCTATTTGGTTCACACCTAAAACTAGATGTAAACCTTAAAGGGAATCAAGCATATCCCTTGCCCTGATTGTCAGCTCCCCGCTTGCGCCCTCAACAGTCAAGAGAATCTCCAAAGCAAGAAGAAGCTCCTTCTCCGCCCTCTTTCTATCGCCCTTGGCGTTGCGTCTTATATAGCACTCCGAAAGATCAAGCATGAGTTCTGCGACAAAAGGATCCACAAGCCCATATTCCTTCTTCTGTCTTTTGATGAGGCTTTGGTAAATCGAGGCAGCCTCATAGTGCTCCCCAGAATACATGAGAGCCTTTGCAAGCATCGACTGTGAGGCCATCAGGAAATCATCAAGGCTATCGAGGCCTGTATTTTGCAGCTCAGAGACAAGACTTCTATATGCCTCAACTGAATCCAGGAATCTCCCTGCCTCAAGATAGGCCTGCCCAAGCTCATCAAGAATGGATAGCGATAAATCAGAAGAGCTTCCACCTTCCTTGAAAGAGAGAAGATAAACCTCCCTTAGAACATCGATTGACTTGCCATGGTCACCGGAGAGAGCATATGCATAGCTCAGACGGGATGAAATAGAGCTAATCTCGTCAAGTTTCGCATTCCTGTTTTTCGCTTTCACAAGAAGATAGTACAAGCAATCTGATGCCTTCTCATAATCATCGATCGCGATATAGCAGTTAGAAAGGGCAGAAACCACCTTTTCTATCCAGTCATCGCCTACTGAGTTGACGATCAAGTCATTCTGAAGATAAATCAAATCCTCAATAGATGCCTCAACATCCTTTTTTGCATAAGCTCTTGTAATGGCAAGCTCCAGGATCGCATTCCTCAGCCCATCCCTGTCATTGCCTTCGCGCCTTAGCCTCAAGATCTCCTCTTTATAGATCAATGAGCTATCATAGTCCTCATCAAGCTCATAGACATCAGAGATCATTCTCAAGCATTCAAAGAGATATGGGCTTCTTTCATCGGTGGCTTTCAAATCATCAAGATAGTGCTCAAGCTTATCTGCGGCCATGCCGTATTGAGTTATGTTGCAATACAATGACGAAAGCATCTGATAGGATGTGAGCATCTCATCGCTATCTGGCTTATGATAGAGGCTGCACTCGTCAATGTTGTTCTCCAATATGGTGATTGCTTCCTGTATGTTCCCAGAGGCGAATCTGAGATTGGCTTCGAATATCCTCTTCTCCACTGCCTCTTTGGACTGAGGGCCTTTATCCTCACCATTTGCCATGAAGATCTTCTCAAGAAGCTCCTCTGTCCGCTTCAAGTCCCCTGTTTGCTCTGTGAATACAGATAGATTCCCCCAAGCAAGGATAAGATCCTCCGTGATCCTGCCTTCACCTTCCAGCACCTCAACCAGAAGCTCAGCATAGTGGAGCCCTCTTTGGAAAAGCTTATGCTCATGATACATGAACAAAGCCTCAGCAAAGGCATTGAGAAGATCGACCCTATCGACCTTCCGCTTCTTCATGAGATTATCTATCTTCTTTTCAATTGAGGCTAATCTCTTAAGGACCTTCTCCATCTCATCTCCTAAGTAGAGAATAGCACAAACAAATGAAAGCAGAAACATAATTGAGCCTCTTTCAATTTCTTTTGAAGGCGGTGAGAAAAAAATGCCCGCGAGCAGGCTTTTGCAGGCGGGCTGAATAACTGTGGAGTGCATTATGATCCGTGGAGTACTTGCGAATCATTGGTTAGTTTCAACTAACAATTAAATGTTATAACATTGATAGGATTATGTCAACATCATTTTTCAGATATGGAGATTATCTTTGATTTGTATTTCTTTCTCTTATTGAAAAGCACAAGATCATAAATATTCTTCGTGAAGACCATCATGGCAATGCCTATAATCCCAACCACCATGGAAGAGAGTATTCCACTACCCAAGGCAAGCACCATTGAAAGACTGGTTCCAAGTACAAGAAGCCCAATGATTCCCCAGCAAATGGCTATGCTTCTGCTAACGGACTCAACCCTTCTATCTATTCTCTTCATCTCACTCAGGGTGCTTGGGGTGCTATCTAGGGATGTGTATTTTGCCTTTATCCTCTCGATTTCAGCCTTCTCCTTAGCGTCATACTGGATATACATCACCTACTCCTCTTGAACTAAATCCGGAATATATAGAGAGAACAATGAGCCGACATTCTTCTCTGACTCAACGTGTATTTTGCCATCCAAGAGCTTCAATATGCTCTTTACCATGCTCAGACCTAATCCATTCCCCTCTGCTGAATGGGATTTATCCGCCTGGTAGAATTTGTCGAATATATGCTTTCCCTCCTCCTCGCTTATCCCAACGCCTTCATCCTTTATTGAGAAAGCGATGCCATTTCCTTCCCTTTTCAGCACTATCTCGAGTTTGCCGCCATCTCTGGAGTACTTCACACCGTTAGAGACAAGATTCGTAAGGCAAAGTGACAAAAGCTGCGAATCAGAGTGGACATAAAGCTCATTTGGGATATCCAAAAGGAGCTTTATCCCCTTCTTCTCGCATTTTGAGGAAATTGTTATAAGTATGCCTCGCAGGCTCTCTGCCAAATCAAAGGTGGTCTTTGAGAGAATATTCCCCTGACTCTCGATGCGCGATATCTTCAATATGCCTGAAACCAAATCAGAAAGCCTCCTGGATGCAAGCTTTATCGCCTTTATATATTGCCCCATCTCCTCTCTCGACAGACTAGGATCCTCTAGAAGAGTCGCATAATTCAACATCGCAGCCAAAGGCGTCTTAAACTCATGGGAGACGTTCGAAATGAAATCTGAGCCAAGAGTTTCCACCGAGCCAAGCACTTCAGCCATCTTGTTGAAGTTGGCTATGATCTCAGAGAACCCATTGTCATAGAAAAAGCCCCCAATGGCATTTTCCTCTATTCTGAAGCTGAAGTCTCCATCCATGATCCTGTCCGTTGCTGAAAGAATCTTCTTCAAAGGGACCTCTACCTTGAGCTTGTAGCTGATCAGATCAATGGATGAGAAAATAAAACTAAGAACGAATATATTCAGGAAAGTGAACTTGGCATTGTTTCTTATCAGAGGCTCATCAAATGACATCTCTCTTGCGAAAATGAGGATTGAGCAGGTGCAAATGAAGCTAATCAGCAGAAAATACAGGATAAAATCCTTGATTCCCTTGTAAAACATCGCCTTTTGTATCTTCTTGTTCTTCATAGAAGCACCGCTTTGTATCCTAAGCCATGTACGGTCATAATCGCGAATTCCTCAACCTTCTCCGTTTTATCACGGATTTTTGTCATATACACATCAACAGTCCTTGTGCCGGAATTTGTATTGACATCCCAGAACTCATCCATGAGCTGGGCTCGTGTGAACGTCTTCTTTGGATAAGAGAGCATTTTAAAGAGTATATCGAACTCCCTTTGGGTGAATTGGATTTCCTCGCCTTTATATGTTGCAGATCGTTCATCAGCATCCATTGAGAAGGCACCGAACTCAATCTTTCGGGATGATGCGATAAGAGCTCGTCTGAAAAGCGCCTTCACTCTCAATGAAAGCTCATCAAGATCCAGTGGCTTGACCATATAATCATCGATGCCAAGCGCAAATCCTCTCTCCTTTGCTCTGAAGTCATCCCGCGCCGATACGAAGATAATCGGGATATTCTCATTGATGCCCCTGATCGCTCTTACAAGCTCAAACCCGTCAACGTCCTTCATCATTATATCGGTAATGACCATATCGTAAGCATTCCTGAATAGAGCCTCATATGCTTCATCCCCTGAATAGACAGAATCAACTGCATATCCTTCCCTCTTGAGAAAGATGGAGGAGCTTCTATTGAATTCAGGATCATCATCAACTAATAGGATTCTAAACATAGGAGGTATTATATTAAGGAAATATTAAGGATTTGTTAATCAGAAAAAAAAAGCACCTTTCGGTGCTCTAAGCGGAAGACGGGAATCGAACCCGCGTGACCCACCTTGGCAAGGTGGTGCGTAACCACTACGCTACTTCCGCAATTAACCCTGCGATAGGCTCTTTGCGAGCGGAGAGACTCGAACTCTCACGCCAAGGCACTAGATCCTAAGTCTAGCGTGTATACCAATTTCACCACGCTCGCATAGGTTGCTTAAATTGAGCCGCAAAGGGATCGAACCTTTGACCCACAGATTAAGAGTCTGTTGCTCTACCAGCTGAGCTAGCGGCCCATATTGTTGTTGCGCCCTGCAGGACTCGAACCTGCAACCTGCGGATTCGAAGTCCGACGCTCTATCCATTGAGCTAAGAGCGCGAACACTTCCTTGTGGGAAGCTGTAGGGTGGAAGACGGGGATCGAACCCGCGACAAGCAGATCCACAATCTGCCGCTCTACCGCTGAACTACTTCCACCATTTCGGAAGGCATTGCGATTTCACCGCAATTTCAACGTTGAAAAGTATGCAAGAATATAAAAAAGTTGTCAACAAGTTTTCAACTTTTTTTCCTATTTTTTTATCCATTTGAATCACTATTCAAATATCTTTTTTCACAGAAAGGAATTACAAAAAACAAAATTTTTTAAATGTCCTATTTTCTGCAAATCCCAAAGCTAATGGACAAAAAAATAAGCAGAAGACGGGAATCGAACCCGCGTGACCCACCTTGGCAAGGTGGGCAGTCAAACTTTCGGATCTTATCCAGAATTGCTTGAGCATAGATGGTAACTATGCATTTGGCCAGCTCGCCTTGTATTTTCTTCCATTTCGGAAGATAAACCATTACTTCGATGACACATTCCTCCTTTACAGACGAACTGCTTATTGGATGAATTATTTTTCAAGGCAATCTGGATCAAGAAGAAAATCGTAGATATTTACAGTAAGAATACCGTATTCATCATAGTGAGCCGGAACAATATCTTTAGTGATGACAATCTTCTTAAAAGAATCGTCGATTTTCCGGAAAGGTCTAATCTCTTGTGTGCGTTTTGCTTCGTCTGGCAAGGAGTACGCCGACTGAATATAGTATCTGGAGGAACCAAGGTTGCATACAAAATCCACCTCCAGTTGCCTGCGGATTGATTTTCCATCCTGATCTTTCTCAGAAATCGTAACAACGCCCACATCCACACTATATCCTCTCAAACAAAGCTCGTTATAAATCACATTTTCCATTGCATGAGTTTGCTCAAACTGGCGGAAGTTGATTCTAGCATTGCGCAGCCCCAAATCGGAGAAGTAGTATTTTTTCGGAGTTTCGATATAAGCCTTACCCTTGATGTCATAGCGCAGAGCGGATGCTATCAAGAAGGAGTCCTCAAAGTAATCCAAGTATTTCTTTATGGTTTTAGGCGTAATTTTGGATTTCTTTACTGTTTTGAATGTGTTTCTGATCTTTTCAGGATTGGTTAGTGAACCTATAGCAGAGGAAAGAATATTCAGAAGATCTTCCAATTCACCAACATTTCTGATTTTGTTTCTCTTACAAATATCCTGAATATAAATTTCGCTAAATAAGTTTTGCAGTACAGAGGCTTTATCGTTGGCATCCTCGCGCTGAACCACCAGAGGAATACCTCCGTAGAGCATATATTCGGACAGGCCCATGTACTTGTCGCCCTTATAAACCGACATGAACTCCGAAAAGCTCAAAGGATACATATGAATCTCATCTCCCCTACCCGCAAACTCTGTTGCAATATCCTTAGAAAGAAGTTTTGCGTTGCTTCCGGTCACGAATACATCCATATTTTCCTTACGCAGATAACTGTTCAGCACGGCCTCAAAGCAATCCAACATTTGTATTTCATCCAGTAATAGGTAGTACATTCCGTTGTCAACAACCTGCGCAGAGATATACGCCATGAACTTTTCAGGATCTACATTCCGCTTTTCTTTCTGAATCTGAATAAGGCTTTCTCCAATCAAATGTAGGTCATCGGCAGAATCAAAAGCAAAACGAATGATATGGTCGGCAGAAATACCACAGTCCAGCAAATGATGATAGAAAAGTTTGTTAAGCAAATAGGATTTGCCACATCTGCGGATTCCTGTAATGACTTTTATCAACCCGTTGTGCTTTCTTTTAATGAGTTTGTCCAAGTAGAAGTCTCTACGTATTTCCATATTAAAGCCTCCTTTGGAAATATTTGTGCCAATAGATACATTTTTCGGTTCTATATTACCATGTATATATGCAAAATCAATATACAACCCAATAATTAGGAAAGATTTTTGCATCTAAATGCATTTTTCGGTTTTAATTTATTTGACATATAGTACAAGTGGGAAAGGAAGAATCTGGCTTTCTTTCCGAAGCAAATGAATTTAGGTCAAATGACACTCAAAGAGATGAAACAAACCCTTCAACTAATAATTAATCTGCAAAGGAAATGCGTTTGCTAAAAATTGTACATATTGCGTTTTAGGGAGAACAATTACATTTAATTTGAAAAACTATTCAATAAAAAAAAGGGCACCTCGTTTGAGATGCTTTAGAGCGGAAGACGGGAATCGAACCCGCGTGACCCACCTTGGCAAGGTGGTGCGTAACCACTACGCTACTTCCGCATTACCTTCCAAATCTTAATAGATTCTCAAAAGTTATTCAAGTGCCTTCCTTAATCAATGTGTTTTACTATGCACACTCTCCCATTCCTCTCTTGTTGGATTATCCTGGCGGGCAGAGGCTCTTGTCTTTATTATGGCGAGAGTATTCTTCCAATTGACACGCATACCCTCAAAATATGCTCTGAACTCATCCTTGCTGAAAGCTATTGAGCTGTAGCTTCTATCATACCATGACTCTAGATTCCCCTTGGAGAATGTCCTAGTCTCGCACTCCTCCTTATATGAGAACACAGCATCATTCCAATATGCTGCAACCCTAGCCTCGAGCTCCTCAGAGCCCCAGTTTGTCAATGGGTTATCTGTGCTGTAGATTCTCTTCTCTGACTCCAAAAGCTCCTCTCGCATCTTTCCCTCTGCATAGTCAGATAGCCTTGAGGATAGAGATGGAATTGCCTCGATCAATCGAATTGAGCCATCCTTCTCAAGGTGCTGCCTCATCCTCTCTAGCAATTCATCTGACTCATCCAGCCGCGATAGGACATTTCTTCCAGAGATCACAGAGAAATAGAGGTCATGGTCAATTGAATCAAAGACCGACAAAGGTGACGATACAATGACCATAGGCCTAGATAGGGCGTCCAAATCCTCCGAGAAGTGGCTGATGATGCCCTCTTGCTCCTTCGTTGTGACCTGGGCAACAGATAGTCCCTCTGGATTCTGCTTCATCAAAGGCCAAAGAAGAAGGCCGTGAGATGCATTTAGGACAAGAGCGTTCTCATGTCTCTTCATATCGAGATCGGCATAGAGCTCCTTAACAAGCGTCAACATCAGCTTGGTTCTAGTTGTCATAGCGCGCTCAAGCCATTTGTTTCTGGAGCTATCACCAGGGGAATAGGTGAGATTCTCCTGGAATAAATCCTCTGTTGCAGACTCAAGCTGTGCCTGTCTTTTCTGTATCACGCTATCCTTGATGACCTTTTCATAGCCTGAATCAGATGGCTTGTAGAATATCTTTCCCTGGAGCCCAGTTGGCAGATATTGCTGCGCAACCCAATGGTCTTTGTAGCTATGAGGATAGAGATAACCTTCCCCATGGCCAAAGCCCTTTGCGTCCCTTGAGTTGTCCCTAAGATGGTTTGGCACCTCTCTCGCTTTCTCGTTCTCAACCTCAGCAAGCGCATCAAAGAACGCGAGTGTTGAGTTGCTCTTTGGGCAAGAAGCAAGATATAAGGCAGCATGAGCAAGGTGGAATCTGCCCTCAGGCAAGCCTATTCTATCGAAGGCAGCGGCATCTGCCTCCACAACTACAATTGCATTAGGGTCCGCAAGACCTACATCCTCTGCTGCAGATATCAGCATTCTCCTGAATATGAACCTTGGATCCTCTCCTGCAGCGACCATCCTGGCAAGCCAATAAAGAGAGGCATCAGGATCAGAGCCTCTCAATGACTTTATGAACGCAGAGATGACATCGAAGTGGTAATCACCCTCCTTGTCATACAGCACAGCCTTCTTCTGGATTGACTCCTCAGCTGCCTCCTTGGAGATGTATATAACGCCATCGGAGTCTGTTGTCGTCTCAACTGCAAGCTCCAGGGCGTTCAAAAGCGACCTTGCGTCTCCAGATGAAACTTTGATCAGGTGCTC
>JAZURW010000016.1:0-13499 GCA_045606405.1 Candidatus Ornithospirochaeta sp.
TTTCCTGACTTCAGGAAGTCCTCACAGTATCTGATTCTGGAAAGGAGCTTATTATCAATCTTGTTGTTTGCATGCTCCTTCTGTGAAAGCTCTTCCCTAAGCTCCCTGGAAAGCTTCTCAAGACCTGCTTCATCAAGGTCCTTAAGCAGGTCATAGATAGCCTCTGCACCCATTCCTGCTGAGAAGGTATCACCCCATCTCTCATATGCTTCATTATAAGCATCCTCAGTGAGAACCTGGTTCTTCTTCAGGTCTGTATCCTGGCCAGGATCTGTGACTACGTACTTCTCATAGCTGAGAATCTCCATGAGCTCAGACCTCTTGATATCCAGGAGGTAGCTCATGATTGAAGGAGTTGATCTGTAGAACCAGATGTGAGCAACAGGAGCTGCAAGAGTGATATGACCAATCCTCTCACGGCGAACCTTTGTATCTGTTACCTCAACGCCACATCTGTCGCAGACAACGCCCTTATATCTATTTGACTTGAACTTACCGCACCAGCACTCCCACTCTTTGGTTGTGCCGAAGATTCTCTCACAGAAGAGTCCATCTCTTTCTGGTCTGAGAGAACGGTAGTTGATAGTCTCTGGCTTCTTTACTTCACCATAGGACCAGTCAAGAATCTGCTCTGGAGATGCCAACTTAATCCTAATGCTGCTGAAATCCTGTATTTCCTTCATCCGTGCTTTCCTCCTAGAAAGAGCCCTTTTCTCTCTTCTTGATCAGCTCTTCATCACGCTCTGTGAGTGGAACCTGCTTCTCATTCTCATCGTATACAGAGATATCGAGTGCCAAACCCCTGATTTCCTGAACAAGAACATTGAATGCCTCAGGCATTGATGTTGTCTGATTTGTCTCGCCCTTTACGATTGATTCATAGATCTGGACTCTACCCTTCATGTCGTCTGACTTGATAGTCAAAAGCTCCTGAAGTGTATTTGCAGCGCCATATGCCTCAAATGCCCATACCTCCATCTCTCCAAGTCTCTGACCACCGAACATAGCCTTACCACCGAGTGGCTGCTGTGTTACAAGCGAATATGGACCTGTGGATCTTGCATGCATCTTGTCATCTACAAGGTGATGCAGCTTGAGATAGTAGATATATCCACAGAATACAGGGTTGACAAATGGAACGCCTGTTCTGCCGTCGTAGAGAGTGATCTTGCTGTTCTTAGGAAGGCCTCCCTCGACCATCTCCGCTTCAATCTGCTCCATTGATGCTGACTGGAAGACAGGTGTCTTATACCACTTGTCATTCTTGACAGCTGCCCAACCAAGCTGTGTTTCCATAAGCTGTCCGATGTTCATTCTTGATGGAACACCAAGAGGGTTCAAGCAAACATCAAGTGGAGTGCCATCTTCCATGTATGGCATATCCTCTTCTGGGAGAACTCTTGATACAACACCCTTATTACCATGTCTGCCAGCCATCTTATCGCCCTGCTTGAGCTTTCTCTTTGTTGCGATCAATACCTTGATTGTCTGCTCAACACCTGGCTGCAGCTCATCCTTTTCGCTCTTCTTAAGGCGCTGGATGTCAATGACTGTGCCCTCTGTTCCGTGTGGAACCTTAAGAGAGCTGTCTCTTACTTCCTTTGCCTTCTCACCGAAGATTGAATTGAGGAGCTTGACCTCTGGAGTAGCATCAGACTCAGACTTAGGAGTGACCTTACCAACGAGGATGTTGCCTGGGCGCACATATGTGCCAATGCATACTATGCCTTCAGCATCAAGATGCTCAAGGAGCTTGTCTGATGTATTAGGGATATCCCTTGTCAGCTTCTCAGGTCCAAGCTTTGTCTCTCTGATATCAATTGAGAATTCCTTGATATGGATTGATGTATAGATATCCTCTCTTACAACTCTCTCTGAAATAAGAACAGCGTCCTCATAGTTATATCCATTCCATGGAACGAAGCCAACAAGGATGTTTCTGCCAAGAGCAAGCTCTCCATTCTGTGTTGCAGGACCATCTGCAAGAACATCGCCAGCCTCAACATGCTCGCCAACGTTAACAATTGGCTTCTGGTTCATGCAGCTATCCTGGTTCGTTCTCTCGAACTTATGGACTTCATAGGAGTCAACCTCACCATCAATCTCTGATTCATCTGGAAGGACCCTGATTTCCACTGAGGATGCATATACTACTGTACCTGCTCTCTTTGCCTTGATCAGCACACCTGAGTCATAGGCTGTTCTCTGCTCCATGCCTGTTCCTACTCTTGGTGCCTCTGGGAATACGAGAGGAACTGCCTGTCGCTGCATGTTTGAGCCCATGAGAGCTCTGTTGGCATCGTCATGCTCCAAGAATGGAATGAGAGAGGTTGCTACAGATACTACCTGCTTTGGTGATACATCCATCCATGAGATTTCCTCAGGACTTGCTGTTGAATAATCGCCATAGCTTCTTACTGATACCTCATTCTCAATGAAGTGACCAGTCTCATCAACCTTAGCGTTTCCCTGAGCGATCATGAACTTCTCTTCATCGTTCGCATCAAGATATCTAACCTCATTTGTGACTACGCCATCCACAACCTTTCTATATGGAGTCTCAAGGAAGCCATATTCATTGATTCTTGCATAGTTTGCGAGAGAAAGGATAAGACCGATGTTGGAGCCTTCAGGAGTCTCGATAGGACAGATTCTGCCATAATGAGTGTAATGTACGTCTCTGACCTCGTAGATAGCCCTAGCAGAGGATCTTGAAAGACCACCCTTTGGACCAAGGGCTGAGACTCTTCTCTTATGTGTCAGCTCAGCAAGAGGGTTGATCTGGTCCATGAACTGTGAAAGCTGTGAAGAACCGAAGAACTCCTTGATTGCGCCCACAATTGGCTTGATGGAGATGATATCCTGTGGCTTTGTGCTCTCATCAGCGAGATTCATCTTCTCTCTAGCTGTCTTTGCCATTCTAGCAAAGGCATCAGAGATATTGTTCTGAAGAAGCTCTCCGACAGTTCTAACTCTTCTGTTGCCAAGAGCATCAATGTCATCATCCTTGATCTGTCCGTTGCAGAAGAGAACAAGATTATTGACAGTGTTTATGACGTCTGAGCATACAAGGCTTGTCCTTGTCTCGTACTTCTCCTCGTCAAGACCATAGAACTTCTTGTTGAGCTTATGTCTACCGATGTCAGAAAGCTCGAAGCCTCTTGCATTGAGGAAGAATTCCTGGAAATAAGAGATGATTCTCTTAGGATCAGGGAATGTCTTGAGGTTCTGAGGAAGAGAGTTCTTGCAGGCTTCAACGATGCAGGCGATGTACTGGTTCTGGAACTCATCACCTTCCTCGTGGCTGTATGCAGGGCAGAGAATCCTCTCTCTCTTAAGAGTCTTCAGAATGGACATGGAAGGAGCGTCAAGGTCTGTTGCCATTGTATCAACAACCTCAATTGAATCGAAGCCCTTATCCTTCAGCTCTTCAAGCTCATTGATGCCAAGCTCATCGCCAGCATAGAAGGAATATCCACCATCTTCATTCTTTATATCCTTATAACAGAAATACTTAGTATCTTCTGAAATATCAGCTGTGCTGATTGTCTTTGATGTATAGAAAGCAGAAACAATCTTGTCTCTGGAGTCAACTCCAAGAACTCTGAGGAAGAAAGTCACCAAGAATGGCTTCTTGCCGAAGGACACCTGAATGATGTTATTGACCTTCTTCTTCTCTGTTGCTGCACTGTTTTCATTCTTTTTTGTATCAGCTTTCTCGTTCTTTCTTGTGAGAACGAACTCAAGCTTCGTGCCTGAATATGGATAAAGTGTGCCGTAGTACTGTGAGGAAGCGTCATTCTTCTTGCCTTCCTTGAATACAACGCCAGGTGAACGTACAATCTGGGATACGATTACACGCTCTGCGCCGTTAATGATGAAAGTACCACGATCAGTCATAAGTGGGAAATCACCAAAGAAAATCTCTTTTTCCTTGATTTCGCCATTCTTCGTTGTAAGAGATACTGTAGCCTTTACTGGAACTCCGTATGTTCTTCCCTTCTTCTTGCACTCAGACTCAGAATACTTGATGCCATCCATATCAACAGAGTATCCTCTGTACTCTACAGACATCTCCTCATTAGGTGCCTTGATTGGGAATGTTTCCTGGAATACAGCTTCCAAGCCATACTTCTTATTTGGAGCTTCTCCGTTGAGAACTTCATCCAGCTGCAGGAATCTTTTATAAGACTCAGTCTGAATTCCAATAAGATTAGGAAGTTCGCATACTTCTGGGAGCTCAGAGCCAATGTCTACTCTTTTTAATGCCTTACCGTTGCCGGCCATCATTGTACCTCCATAAGGAACAAAATCATGTTCCGAAGCAGTCATTCTGCTTCTTTATTATCGGGTTTCATAAGACACGTTATGCCACCGGTATCCCGATGGCATAGTCCCCAGCCCTCCCATGAGGGCCAGGTGTGAATTTATTGGGTGTTATTTTACTTCGATAACACAACCAGCTGCTTCGAGCTTTTCCTTCATAGCAGCAGCCTCTTCCTTGGAAACAGCTTCCTTGAGAGTACCACCAGCTTCACAAAGGTCCTTAGCTTCCTTAAGGCCGAGGCCTGTTACAGCTCTAACTTCCTTGATACATGCAATCTTCTTTGCTGCATCAACTGACTTAAGGATAACGTTGAACTCTGTCTGCTCTTCAACAGCCTCTGCAGCTGCTGCTGGGCCTGCTGCTACTGCAGCTGCTGCTGCAACAACACCAAACTTCTCTTCCATCATCTTGATGAGATCTGCGATCTCCATAACACTCATGTTTGCGATTGACTCGAGGATTTCTTCTTTAGTAGCCATATTATCTTCTCCTATTGATTATTTTTTTTAACGGTCTAGCAGGTTACGTGAAGACTAGGACCGTATTATTATGCTTCAGTAGAAGCAGCTCCACCCTTGGACTCGACATAAGCGAGGAGAGTTGCAGCGAGCTTCTGTACAGGTGCCTTCATTGTACCCATGAAAGATGCAATGAGTTCCAGCTTTGTTGGGAGCTTGGAAATTTCTTCAATCTGTTCAGCGCTAAGAAGCTCACCATTGAGAAGAGCACCCTTAACCTGTACATTAACGCCGTCCTTAGCTGCTCCGAAGAGAACCTTAGCAACAACGTTTGCTGTGTCACCCTTGATGAGAGCAACAGCTGTTGGGCCAACCATCTGATCCTCTGCACCACCCTTCTCGAGGTCCTTGAGAGCGATCTTGGCATAGCGATTCTTAACAACTCTATAAGCAGCGTCATCCTTTCTCAGGTTCTTTCTGATATTTGTGATCTGCTCAACAGTCATTCCTCTGTAGTCTGTGAAGATGTATCCATCGTAGCCTGCGAACTCCTCTCTGAGTGCTGCTACAGCATCTTCCTTAGCTGGGGTTACATGTGCCTTAAATTCTTCCATCACATTCCTCCTTAAGCATTAGTTGATGCAAGAGCATCTTTTACATCTACATGAACGCCAGGGCCCATGGTTGAGGAGAGAGCAACTGAAAGGACGAAATCACCCTTAGCATCAGATGGCTTCTTTCTGAGAATCTCAGCAAGAGCTGTCTTTGCGTTCTCTGTGATCTTGTCGGTATCCATGTTGACCTTACCTACTGCAAGGTGAACAACGCCTGTCTTATCAGAACGGAACTCTGTTCTACCCTTGTTAAGCTCTGCGAGAGCTTCCTTGATGTCGTTAGTGACTGTGTGTGTCTTTGGGTTAGGCATGAGACCTCTTCTACCAAGGATTGGACCAAGTCTACCAACATCCTTCATCATGTCTGGTGTTGCTACTGCAACATCGAAGTCCATCCAACCACCTCTGATCTTATCGATGAGGTCTGTATCACCAACATATGCTGCGCCAGCATCGAGAGCTTCCTGTGCCTTATCGCCCTTAGCGAAAACAAGAATCTTCTTCTGTGCTGAGAACTGATGTGGAAGAACAACAGTATCTCTAACAGACTGGCTCTTCTTGAGAGAAAGCTTTACTGAAAGCTCTACTGTCTCAGTGAACTTAGCAAATGAGCACTCCTTTACAAGAGAAGCTGCATCTGTAAGAGCATAAGCCTTGTTTCTGTCTACCTTCTTAACTGCTTCCTGATACTTCTTACCTTTCTTCATCTTACTTCTCCACCTCTACGCCCATAGAACGAGCAGTTCCAGCTACGATTCTCTTAGCTGCATCCATATCGTTTGCATTAAGGTCTTCGAACTTGGTCTTAGCGATCTCTGTGAGCTGTGCATCAGTAAGCTTGCCAACCTTAGTCTTGTTAGGTGTGCCAGATGCTGACTGGATGCCGAGTGCCTTCTTGATAAGAACAGCTGCAGGAGGAGTCTTCAGAACAAAAGTGAAGCTCTTGTCTGAGTAGACAGTGATGATAACAGGGAGGATGAGTCCAGCTTCGTAGCCCTTTGTCTTATCATTGAACTGCTGGACGAACTGAGGTGCGCTGACACCATGAGGGCCAAGTGCAGGACCAACTGGTGGTGCTGGTGTAGCCTTCTGGGCAGGGCACTGAAGCTTGATTACTGCGGTAACCTTCTTCTTTGCCATTTTCTTTCTCCTTACGTCGGAACCTGGTCTGAGTTGACCGATAACTCGGATTCCGCGCTGGTATTAACGCTCACCATACGGTGGGCTCCCACCCTTCAACGAAGGGGAGTAAACGAAATTAAGTAAAAATAATAAAAAACCGAAAGGCTCTGACTATGCCAGAACCTTCTCTACCTGTGTGAAATCAACATCAACAGGTGTTGAACGACCGAAGATCTGAACTGAAAGGCGAAGTCTGCCCTTTGCGAGATCGATTTCTTCGATGATTCCATTGAATGATGCGAAAGGACCTGCGGTGACACGCACCTCTTCGCCTCTCAGGAAATCCTGCTTTGGCTTGAAGCTCTTCTCCTCAGGCACTGCACCAGTGCGAACAAGGATAGCTGTATGCTCACGAGCAGAAAGAGGCTTAGGAGGGTTTTTGCCTGTCCTATCTGCTGTCAAGAAACCAGTTACACCCTGGATTCTGACTATTTTTGCTGTAGTTGTTCTCCAAGTTTCCTCAGGAAGCTCAAGCTCTACGAGAATATAACCAGGCAAAAGCTTCTTATTCTCTGTCTTCTTCTCACCCTTCTCAGTAATTACGTTAACAGTCTCCATTGGAACTGTCACACCTGTGCAATAGAGGGCAAAATCCGGATCAGTCTCACGAAGCTTATTGATTATTCTCTCGATTTTCTGCTCGTATCCTGAATATGTATGAACTACGTACCAGCCTTTTTCCATTTCTCTTCGTTCCTTTGACTTAGAAAACCAGATCCATTACAAGACCGAGAAGTGTATCACAAAGACCGAGAACAACACCTGCTGCGATAGTGAAGATTATAACAACCCAAGTTGAGTGGACAACAACCTCGCGTGAAGGCCAGTTGACCTTCTTAAGCTCGGATACGCACTCCTTGAAAAACTTGACAATTTTCTTCATTCGATAACTCCTTGAATTCGAGGTACCAGCAGGCCGAGAGAGATTCGAACTCCCAACACCCGGTTTTGGAGACCAGTGCTCTAACCGTTGGAGCTATCGGCCTGCTCGTACCTCGACTTTCCAGATCCAATATTATTTGATCTTTGTTTCGCGATGCAGTGTGTGCTTGTGCTCAAATTTACAATACTTCATAAGCTCGAGCTTATTAGGTGTATTGCGGCGATTCTTTTCTGTAGTGTAGTTCTTCTGCTTGCACTCTGTGCACTGAAGAGCAATCTTCTCTACTGGGCCTTTCTTCTTTGAACTTGCCATATCCTAACTCCTAGACGACAGGATAGCCTGTCATTCTTCTTATTGATGAGCCCTCGAGCGGATTTGAACCGCTGACCCCCACCTTACCATGGTGATGCTCTACCTACTGAGCTACAAGGGCGCTTACATATTCCTCTGATAAAGCAAACATGCAGGGGAAAATGTATCAAATCTATATAGAACTTGTCAATAAGAAATGACAAGTTTTTTGTCTAAAACTCAATCGCATTATAAGTTAACTCTTTATTCATCTTTTGTCAAACGGTTGCCTAGACTTTTTTCAATATATAGATAAATCCGCTTCACTGCAACTATTATCCTTATAATAATGCATCCAATTTCAATAGTTTTTCCTTTAAAACACAGATTAACATTTATTTAGTTATTGAATATATTGCTTAAAATTATCTAAACTAAAATCACCAAAACTCTATATAGGAGATATTGATATGGCAAGTGAAGAGCACATCCGCTATGGCAAATCCGCTAAAGAGATAGCACAGGACTTTGCAGAGCAGCTGAAATACAATCAGGATGCAGATGTCTACCATACAACACAAGAAGGAAAGTACCAAGCAATCGCATATGCGATCAGGGATAGGATAATCCATCAGTGGCAGCTTTCAAGAAAAACACAGAGAGAAAAGCACTCTAAGAGAGTTTATTATCTTTCCCTTGAGTTCCTCATGGGAAGAGCAATGACAAATAATATCATCAACCTTGGTATTGAGAAGAACGTTAAGGAAGCTCTTGCCAGTCTCGGATACAGCTATGAGGAACTTGCAGATGTTGAGCCTGACGCAGGCCTTGGCAACGGTGGCTTAGGTCGCCTCGCAGCTTGCTTCCTTGACAGCCTTGCTACCCTTGAGCTTCCAGCATATGGCTATGGAATCAGATACAACTACGGCATCTTCAGACAGCAGATCAGAAATGGCTGGCAGATAGAGCAGCCAGATAATTGGCTCAAGGATGGCAATCCTTGGGAGCTGAAGAGACCTGACCTTGTTTACCCAGTATTCTTTGGCGGTGAGGTCAAGTACATCAACGAGGATGGAAAGGACGTATTCAAGTGGATTCCAAATGAAAAAGTCAACGGCATGGCCTTCGACACACCTATCGTTGGATATGGGGGAAAGACCATCAACACACTCAGACTCTGGTCAGCACAGAGCCCAGACGGCTTCTCCTTTCAGGAGTTCAACTCCGGTGATTATACAGAGGCTGTGAGAAACAAGATCAATGCAGAGACACTCTCGCAGGTTCTTTACCCTAATGACACGCTCTACATGGGCAAGGAGCTGAGACTCAAGCAGCAGTACTTCTTCGTATCCTGCTCCCTGCAGGATATCGTGAGACGCTTCAAAAGGACAGGAAGCTATGACTGGAAGAAGTTCCCTGAGAAAGCAGCGATCCAGCTCAATGACACACATCCTTCCCTTTCAGTGCCAGAGCTCATGAGGCTCCTTATTGACCAAGAGGGCTTAGGCTGGGATGAAGCTTGGGATATCACAGTCAAGACCCTGGGATACACAAACCACACTCTCATGCCAGAGGCATTGGAGAAGTGGCCTCTTCCTATGCTGGAGTCCCTACTCCCAAGGCACATGCAGATCATCTACGAGATCAACAAGAGATTCATCGCAGAGGCTGTATCCTTCTTCCCAATGCAAAATGATAAGATATCAAAGGTATCGATCATCGAGGAATCAACTCCTAAGATGGTCAGAATGGCAAATCTCTCAATCATCGGCTCCCACTCCACTAATGGAGTAGCGGCGCTACACTCTGAGCTCCTTGTGAAATCCATGTTCCCAGAGTTTGCCGCAATCTACCCTGACAGATTCAACAACAAGACAAATGGAATCACTCAGAGAAGATGGCTTTTGGATGCGAACCCAGGCCTTGCGAAACTCATCTCTGACACAATCGGGAACAAGTGGATTACTTCTTTCAATGAAATCTCCAACCTCAAGCCATATGCTGAGGACCCTGCATTCGTTGAAGAGTTTGCAAGAATCAAGAAACAGGCAAAGCTTAAAGCTGCCTCATTCCTGAAAAAAGACTGCGGAATCATCCTCAATCCAGAGACTCTCATTGATGTCCAGGTCAAGAGAATACATGAATACAAAAGACAGCTTCTGAATGCACTGAATATCATCATGATCTATAACAGGATGAAGAATGACAGAGCTTACAGGGACTCCTTCACTCCAACCACATACCTCTTTGGTGGAAAGGCAGCTCCAGGCTATGTCAATGCGAAGCTCATCATCAAGTTCATCAATAACATCGCAAAGGTCATCAATTCAGACCCTCAGGTGAACAAGGTGCTTCAGGTGCACTTCATGCCTAACTACCGAGTCACAATGGCAGAGAATATAATCCCAGCCACAAACATCTCAGAGCAGATATCCACAGCAGGAACAGAGGCTTCAGGCACAGGAAACATGAAGCTCATGGTTAATGGTGCGCTTACAATGGGCACTCTTGATGGCGCCAATGTTGAGATTGCAGAGGAAGTTGGAAGGGAGAATATATTCATCTTCGGACACACAGAAGAGCAGATTGCAGCTCTCAGCAAGAGCTATAGCCCTTATGAATGGGCATTCTCAGACCCAGAGATCAAGGCAATGGTTGAGCTAATCGATTCCGATTACTTCAACATCAACGAGCCTCACATCTTCGAGCCTCTCAAAAAATCACTCTTCGAGTATGGCGATAAGTACTATCTATTCGCTGACCTTAGAATGTACCACGATGAGCATGAGAAGGCTACAAGACTCTATGCCGAAAACCCTGCAGAATGGAACAGGAAGGCAGTTCTCAACATTGCATCCTCCTCCAAGTTCTCATCAGATAGAACAATCAAGGAATACGCAGACGAAATCTGGAACGTCAAGCCATGCAAAGTCAAAAAGTCAAAGGAAGACTCAGTGCTAGAGGATGTCAAGAACATTCTCTAGTCCAATAAGACGAGGAAAGATAAAGCGAAGTAGCTCAGGCCGCTTCGTTTTTTCTTTTTGGGATCAATCCAGCTTCCTTCCACAGTGGGGGCAATGGCTATCATGGGATTTTCTGTCCATTTTTGCGTCGCCCTCGCACTTAGTGATCCTAAGCACAATAATGGATGCGAAAAAGACACCAAGGGAAAAAAGAGCGATATAGAGCTGCGTCTGAATAAGATATTCCCCCTCATAAATCATGATGCCTATAAGCATCCATATGAAGACAAAGATGATAAGGGAGATTGCTGCAAGCCACGCCGCTACTCTTCTCATGTATGCTCTTTCACTCCTGCTTTTTCCATTATACCACGGAAAGCAAAGCTCTTACGCCATTGAAGAGAACACAGAATATGCCTCGTCATCGTAGCAATAGAAGACAACGTACATAGGATAATCTGGGTTATATTCGAAATAAGCCATGACCGATTCCAATGCAATGGCAATACCTTCTTCCAAAGGATAGCGATAAGCTCCTGTTGAGATCAGAGGGAAGGCTATCGATTTAAGGCCATGTCTCTTTGCAAGCTCCAAGGAGTTGATGTAACAGGAGGCAAGGAGCTCCGCATCGTTGTCATTGTCCCCGTAATAAGGTCCCACTGTATGGATGATCTTGGAGCATTTCATATCATATGCATCGGTGATCTTCGCCTCGCCTGTATTGCAGCCACCGAGAGTCCTGCATTCAGATAAAAGCCCATTTCCTGCCGCCTTATGGATGGCGCCATCCACACCGCCTCCTCCAAGGAGCGTGTTGTTTGCAGCGTTGACTACAGCATCGCCCTCAAAATTGATGATGCTGTCCTTGACTACGGATATCTGTGACATATCCAAGGAGGATATTATCTCCTCTATGAACTCCTTCTCAATGATGATCCCGTCTATGACGAAGCCATCATAATCGACAAACTCATCCACAAACCTCGAGAATAGGTCATAAAAGCTGATTTGGCGATCTGTGATTGCACCCTCCGAAAGAAGAAGGTACTCCTTGCCATTATCCTTTACAGTATTCTTGGAAAGCGCTGTCTCCTTTCCCAAAAGAGCTGCCTCCAAAAGCACATGGAAAAGCGCATCGTCAAAATCCACCGTGGGATTCTTCGCGATCTTTGCTGTTAGATTATGAAGTGCTGTTATATTCTTTCTATCTCTCATACCTTATATTTCGAGCTATCGATACCGTTGGCATCCAATATTGGGCCGACAAGAGCAATAAGCTCGTTCCAATAAGGAGAATAACCGTTACAGCCATGGATTTGCAAGGCGTGTTTCTTCTCGAACTTAACCTCAACATCCCATATTGTGCCATCGATTATCTTTGGATTATAAACTCGGTTCTTCCAGCTATCGAGAAAGATCTCGTTAAATAGTGCGCTGCAGATATTCTTCCAGGTCATCTCATAGATATTGCCCTTGACAATTGCACCACAGTCTTGGATATCTATTCTGTATTTCATGCCATTTTCGTTTTTTGAGAGCTTGAGGCTTATTGAATCTTTATTTTCGTATGGCTTTAGGATTGAAATAGTTATGCTTTGAACAATATTTGAATAATGCGAGCTGCCGCAAACGGTGCCAAACTCCTGTTTGCACGCCTTGCACTTATACGCAGGCTTTTGAGAATCCATTTCTCCTGATGAGAAACTTCCTCCATAATCCATATGCACAATTCTTGTGCTACCACATTTAGAGCATATCAAATCCATTTCATCTCCCCCCTTGATAGACAAAACAAAACTGTTCCCAACTAATGCAAACAAATGGAACACCTTTATATCATTAGCCCATTTCTTTCAAAAAGCAAAGTTTTATATATAATCAATGAAGAATCATTATTTTTCAACTTTCAACTTCCCTAATTTTGAAAAAATCTCAAATTATTGCAGTAAATCTATTATTATTTCATATATCCATAATGGATAAGTTCATAATTTTATGTATTTATAAATTTCCTGGATTGATGGTTAAAAGAGGATTTGGACACTTCTTGCGTTTTGATTAAATTGGAAGATACTCAAAAAGACGACCCAAGAAAGGAGCTATCAGCAGAGCTGGGATGAAATAAGCTGTCTTTATCTCCTTTATCTTCAGAAGCCCCAAAGATAGCATGATCAGCAGATAGCCACCGGAGGCTGCGATATAGCCTATGCCTGACTCACCCAGAATAGGGGCAATGAAGGATCCTGCAAGAACAAAGAACCCTTGATATGCCAGCACAACAAGAGAAGAAAGCAAAACGCCTCTGCCATAGGTTGCGGCAAATACAACTGCCATGAAGCCATCCATCACTGACTTAATCAAAATCAAGCTATTGTCACCTGTTGTGCCTGCGTTGATGGAGCCTACAATGCTCATCGCGCCAGAGCAGAAAAGGATAGAGGAATCGAGAAAGCCCTTGCCGAAGCTGGCATCATCGCCTTCCCTCTTGAACCTGCTGCCAAGACTCTCTATCCTCTCATCAAGCTTCAAGCTAGAACCAATGAAGCCTCCGATTATGAGCGAGAAGAGAATCGCAAGCACTGATAAATCTGTCAATGCCATGTCAATGCCAAGCACAAGCGTCACGATTCCCGCAGAAGTCATGACAACTCCTTGGAAACCTTGGGAGACGTGCTTTTTCATCACAAGACCGATTAAGGCTCCGATTACCACAGATAACGCATTGATCAAAGTCACCAACATATTCGTGATTCTAGCACTATAGCACAAGTTGAAAAAGTA
>JAZURW010000017.1:0-3418 GCA_045606405.1 Candidatus Ornithospirochaeta sp.
TACTGATTATCTATATAGGATGAAGAATCGTGACGATAATGGCGTTGAGCTTCTTTTTGAGGGCAAATGGCATTACTTCACAGCATCCTGCCTCTCAGATCTCTCTGACTGTGATATCTCCTTCGTTCTTTTGGAGAACAATAACAAGAGATCTAGATACAGGCTTTCGATCAAATCAAATTTAAAGGCTGAGGATGCAAGGGCGGAGGGATTGTCACTTCTTTGAGCCAGGGTTCCATTCTTCCTTCCCTTCAAAGGTCTTTTTGCCAAGAAGCTTCGTGAGAGCCAGGTGGGCCATCATCTCCCCAAAGATGGCGGTGACTGTTGGGAGCGAGCCTAGAACAACTCTGTTTCTACCTCTATCTATCATTCTCTCGGCTTTGTCATCCTCTTCAGGCGGGATGTAGTCGAACTCGACTCTCTCTGGCGAGAATACGCATTCAATTCCTCGTCCGACACCTCTTCTTCTGAGCCCTGATCTGACTTGCTTTGCAAGGGGACAGCCCCAGGTGTCCATGATATCTGAGCATCTTATAAGGGATGGGTTCCTCCTAAGGGCTGCGCCCATGGAGGAGATTATCGGAATGCCCTTTTCATAGGCGCTCTCTAAAAGCGTTATCTTGGGGTTAAGGCTGTCTATGCAATCCAGGACAAGGTCTGCCCCATCAAAGAGAAGGTGGTGGTTCTCTGGGGAGAGAAAGAGAGGGTAGTCCTCGATTACGGCATCTGGATTGATATCAAGAAGTCTTTTTTTCATGACATCGGTCTTCAGAAGACCTATGGTGCTATGAGAAGCGATGATCTGCCTGTTTATGTTTGTCTCAGAGATTGTATCGAAGTCCAAAATCCTCATTTTGCCGACTCCGCTTCTTATCAAGGCCTCAGAGGCAAAGCCGCCAACGGCGCCTATTCCTGCAACAGCTACGCATTTTCCGTGCAGCGCCTCTACAGCAGCTTCTCCAATGAATCTTTCTATTCTAAGGAATTGTTCTTTACCCATTTATATAATCCAATAATAGTCTCTCGCTTTTTGTCGCAACATCATAGCCAACTATCCTAGATAGCTTATCATTCCATTCCGTTAAGGTCATTATCGATTCAGCGCTGGTCTTCATATCGCTTTCAGTGACGAAGGGAAGATTAAGCACCTTGTTAAAGGATTTGCACCTTTCAAACCTATTTGAGATGGATATAAGGCCTCCGAGCTTCAATATCTCCTTGGCTATCTCATAGGAGCCTTGGAAGGAATGCACCATGAATCTCTTTATCCTCTTTTCCTTAATGATCTTGACTATTCTATCAAAGTGGCCCACAGAGTGGAACACGACACATCTATCATAGTCTCTCGTTAGATCTAGAAGAAGGTTCAGCTCCCTAAGCTGTTTATCGATATCCCCAAAACGCCTATCAAGGCCAACCTCGCCTAGATGGAAGCCACGCTTCAATAGTTCATCAGCATCATCCAAGCTTCCCAATGTCTCTCCAGGAAGAGAGCCTATTGCATAAAGCCTATACTTCAAAAGGGACTCTGCCTCCTCTTTTGATGGGATTGAGGCTGTGCATACAAAGGCATTATCAAATGAATTGTCAAAGGCATGTGCGTGGCTATCGAGCATATTGCGATTTTAGCATATATCGAGGCATTTGATATATCAAAACGCAGCTTGCTTCCTTCTTTCTATTTGTAAACAAAGCAAGGAAAAGTGGTATAAAAGGAAAGTAGTCGCAAAGAGGCGTCAAATTTCATTGATTGACGTTTTGTTTATTGAATCATTTACATGATTTTGATATAGTGTTAAAGCCTCTTTATCCGGTGTTTCCGGATCAGAAATTTAAAATTTTAGACCACAAGGAGGAATTCATGATCCAGAATTATGAGTTCACAGTCATCTTTTCAGCAGATGAAGAGAAGATGAAGGAGGGTCTTGCTCTTGTAGAGAAGACACTCGCAAAGTTCGGTGCAGACGTCACTAAGAAGGAGGATATGGGAGTAAGAAACCTCGCATATCTTATCAAGAAGGCAGACAAGGGCCACTATGTTTACTTCGAGCTTCAGGCTGACACAGCATCTATCGTTGAAATGAGCAGAGAATTCCAGCTCTCTACTTCTATTCTTAAGTTCTTATTCGTAAACCCAGCAAGAATCTAATTAGTGAGGTGAAAGATGGCAGACATTAACTCCGTTACTCTCGTAGGTAGGCTTACACGCAATGGCGAATGCAAGTATACCCAAAATGGTGGAGCGGTTGTCCGTTTCTCTCTAGCTGTCAACAGAGCAAAGAGGTCTGCAGACGGCAAGTGGGAGGAAGAGACTTCATATTTTGATTGCATCTACTTCGGAAAGGCTGCTGAGGCTGTTAACCCTTATCTTGAAAAGGGCAGACAGGTTGCAGTCCAGGGAGAGCTCAGGCAGTCAAGATGGGAGCAGGATGGCCAGACCAGAAGCAGAGTGGAGATATTTGTCAACAATCTTAGCCTTGGTCAGTCCCAGGGTGCTGGAAGAGCATTCCAGAGTGCTGCAGGAGCAGCTCCTGCTTCTTTTCAGCAGAATACGAACGCTAGACCTCAATACCAGAGCCCAGCTCCTGGTCCAGAGGATTTTCAGGACGATAATATTCCGTTCTAATATTTAGGAGATTAAAATGAGAGAAGATAATTTCAACGAAAACGCAGTTAAGGAAAGAAAGATGGGTGCCAGAAAGGCTGGCTTCAAGAAGAAGGTTTGTAAGTTCTGTCAGGGCTCAGCTCCAGCAGATTACAAGAATCCTGACATGCTCAGAAGATACATCACAGAGCGTGGCAAGATCCTTCCTGCAAGAATCACAGGCACATGCGCAAAGCACCAGAGAGCTCTTAACAGAGAGATCAAGAGAGCTAGAGTGCTTGCATATCTTCCATTCGAGAAGAAGTGAGCTTAACTGATGGATGCCGCAATTAACAATGGGGAGAATGCTGCATTAAATCATAACAGGAAAGCGCTTATAAAAGATGGTTTGCTCTTTGTTCTTATGAGCACTTTGCTATACCAGTTAGGTTTATCGGTTTTGGTTTTTATTTCGCCATTGATGGTTTTCGCGGTCAAATATGGTAAAAGCAAAACAGCTTTGCTCATGATAGTGGAGCTGTTTGTGATTACCGCGCTTGAGCTTGTCAGGGGTGGCTTGCCTGATTTTTCAGATTCAGCTAGCTTGATGAGCTTTGCTATTAGCATTTATTTCCCTTTGTCGCTGTTAGCGGCTGGGGTGACATGGCTATATGCTTCTGGTGTTAAGGTGACAAAGAGACTATTCATCTCAATGCTTCCAATAATCGCCATCAGCATATTGTATATAGTGCCATTTGCAGTGGATAGGGCGCTCTTTGATGGGTTATATCTCCTATTTGAAGATGCGTTTGGCACCCTGATGGAACCTGTTAT
>JAZURW010000018.1:0-7026 GCA_045606405.1 Candidatus Ornithospirochaeta sp.
CAATCGATTATTCAGAAATTTATTTTGTAAAATACATCAAGATTTAGTCTGAAATTTTATATTTACATCAATTTAATCTTTTGTTGCTTTTTGTTGCAACTTTTTCTTTACAACCGATTTTATAGGCTTATACTGAATTTAGCTAGGAGGCAACACAAATGCTTATCAATTTAGAGAAACACCCAGAGATTATAAAGAAAAACGCAGAGAGATGCAGAGAAAAGGGCATCAAGCTCCCAACATTCAAGGAGATGAAGGATCCTTCACTCATCCCTGAGAGCGTCAAGGAGAACCTCAAGAAGGCTGGATTATGGGACGTGAACCCAGTGAACCTCTATAGAATCAACTGGCATAACGAGCCAAAGGAAGCAGGTGGCCTCTATGGAGATGTCAACTACATCGAGATCCCAAGAGAGATCACAGGAACAAAGGCAAGGATATTCGCCCTTGCTGGCAAGTACTTCCCATGTGGCGTCCATAAAGTCGGCGCAACATACGCATGCTTGGCACCTGCTCTTGTAACAGGAAACTTTGATGCTGTTGAGCAGCAGGCTGTTTGGCCTTCAACAGGCAACTATTGCAGAGGCGGCGCATATAACTCAGCCCTCTTAGGCTGCAAGAGCATCGCTATCCTCCCTGAGGACATGTCACAGGAGAGATTCAATTGGCTCAAGACAGTCGCAGGCGAGATCATCGCAACACCTGGATGCGAATCAAACGTAAAGGAAATCTTCGACAAGTGCCATGAGCTTGATGCTGAAAGAGGCAACCATATTGTCATCTTCAATCAGTTTGAGCAGTTCGAGAACTATCTTTGGCACTATGAGATCACAGGATCCGCTATTTTGGAGGTTCTCAAGAATCTCGGCATCAAGAAAGAGAACGTCAAGGGCTACGCTTCCTCAACAGGTTCTGGCGGAACACTTGCAGCTGGCGACCACCTGAAGAACGTATATCCAAACATCAAGATTGGCGCAGGTGAGGCTCTACAGTGTCCTACTCTCCTCAGAAACGGATTCGGCGGCCATAGAATCGAAGGCATCGGAGATAAGCACGTTCCTTGGATCCACAATGTGAAGAACACTGACATGATCTTGGCAATAGACGATCAGGACTGCATGGATATCTACAGACTCTTCAATGAGAAAGACGGCATTGAATACCTCAAGTCAATCGGCGTGAAGGATGAGGATATTTCAAACCTTCAGCTCTTCGGAATCTCAGGCATCGGCAACATGCTCTCTGCAATCAAGATGGCTAAGTACTATGAGATGGAAGAGGACGATGTCGTATTCACAATCCTCACAGACTCCTCATCAATGTATACATCAAGACTTGGTGAGCTTGAAGAGCAGCAGGGACCATTTAGCTTGATCGAGGCTGCTAAGGTTCATGCATCAGCGCTTCTTCACCAGGGAATCGATAATGCATTGGAGCTCACATACTATGAGCGACTCAGAGTCCACAACCTCAAGTACTACACATGGGTTGAGCAGCAGGGCAAGACATATGAAGAGCTTAATAGGCAGTGGTATGATAGAGATTACTGGAAATCCATCCCACGAATGCTCGATGAGATCGATAAGCTCATCACAGAGTTCAACAAGCTAATAGAAGGCTAATAGCCATAGGGGCCGGCAACCGGCCCTTTTTAAATACTGGAGGAATTACAAAATGAGGTTTAGATATATATGCTCAGACTGCGGAAAAGTCTATGATACAGAGGATTTGATGTACCAATGCCCTATCTGCGCAAAAGAAAATGATGGGACATCCTTTGCAAAGGGAAACCTTATTGTTGAGTTATCTGATGAGGTTTTGGAGAAAGCAAAAGCAAAGGATCATGTGACACCAAATGACTTCTATCCTTACACAAGTGAGGATGAGAGCGTATATCCAATTGGCATCACACCTCTTATGAGGCCTAAGCGACTCTCAGATGAGCTAGGCATCCCAAATCTCTTCTTCAAGCTCGACAGTCAGCTCATTTCCGGCTCCTTCAAGGATAGAGCGAGCTACCTAGTCGCACTTCAGGCAAAAGCCTTAGGTGAGAAGAGGATAGCTCTTGCCTCAACAGGAAACGCAGGAGCTGCGATGTCAGCAGTTGGGGCTGCAATGGGATTGGATATAATCCTATTCGTTCCGTCATCGGCACCAATAAATAAGCTAATGCAGTCTGTGCTCTATGGTGCCAAAGTAGTGCCTGTCAAGGGAAGCTACGATGATGCCTTCAAGCTCTCCATTGAGTATACAAGGCTAAAGGGTGGCATCAACAGGAACACTGCCTACAATCCAATGACAATAGAAGGCAAGAAGTCAATCTCCATAGAGCTCTATGAGCAAATGGGACGGAGGATTCCTGATGCAGTATATGTCCCAGTAGGCGATGGATGCATAATAGCAGGTGTCGCAAAGGGCTTTATCGACCTTAAGAGAGCGGGATTGATTGACCATCTCCCAAGAATCATCTGCTGCCAAAGCACAGATTCTGCCGCGATTTCAAATGCGATAAACAACGAGGATTACAGCGAGTTCCCAGCAACAACCAGGGCAGACAGCATCTCTGTAGGTCTTCCTGCAAACGGCAGAATGGCAAGACGCTATGTTCTGGAGTCAGGTGGCTGGGCCGTCACAGTGACAGACAAGGAGATACTCGATAGCCAAACAGAGCTAACTTCAAAATCTGGTGTTCTTGCTGAGCCTGCCGCAGCGTGCGCATATGCTTCTTTCAAGAAGGACAAAGACCACTTTGTTGATAAGCTAGGAAAAGACGCAACTGCTGTGATTCTCCTAACTGGCTCGGGATTCAAGGACATGAAGGCCTTTGATGGAAGGGTCACGCTTCCTGAAGCAATAGAGAACAGCATCCAGGAAGTCGCCAATCTTCCATTCTGATAATCTTCTTCTTTCAGGCGCTTCGGCGCCTTTTCATTTAGAAATCCAAGAGAGGAAACTCGTAGAGGAACTCTCCATCCAGTGGATAGATAGGTCGAGGAATCCTCTTGTAATCGAGGCGGGTGAAGACTTCATTTGAGCTTCCATCAGTGAGCGCCATCATGCTGCGCCTTGCTATGCTCCTGATTTCAGGCTCAAGATAACCTAGCTTGACCACTATGCACTTTCTATCCTCAGGAATCACGCCAAGAGCTCTCATCATATCAGGCTCGTAGCAACCAACATGAGCTGAGGTAACGACTACATCAACCCCCTTGATATCCAAAAGCACTAAATCAGAGCGATAAGAGCCCTTCCAATCCTCCTTTATGGCAAGCACCTTGGCCCTGCAATTAAGAGGAGTTGATGTCCTTGTGTCAAATTTGGCTCCTAAAGCCACCTCCACATCAGAGCCAACACCTGCCTTTATTGCGGCAACAACAACCTCAGGATCATATATTGCTTGATACACAAGAGGTGGCTCTAGAGAGGAGAGTCTGCTATCTGAAAGAATAAGCTTGAGAAAGTTTGTCACATCCTGGCTTGAGCCAGCTGTAGGATTATCACCACTGTCTGAGATGACAACAGGAAAGACGCCATCGGCTATGCTCTTATAAGCCTCATCCAAGACTACATCAGGCTCATAAGTCTCATTGTAGAAGGTGAAAGCGGATTTTCTTTCCCATACATAGCTTGATAGCTCTCTAGCTATATCCTCAGCTATCTTCTCATCGCCATCTGAAACGGCTAGCACATAAGCACTTGTATGCTCAGTGTCGGCCCATGGAAAGCCCATAAGAAGAGATAGAGCGAGAACCTTATCCCTCTTTTCCAGCTCTCTGACCTTTCTCATGATATCGTTCATGGGATAGACATTGGTCTCACTCATCTCCCCTGAAGCGAGAAGAGGGATTCTTATGGCACTCATCACCGGAGAAATACCCTTCTCAAGATATTCCTTCAAAAGCCTAGCAGCATGCTCTCCCGTCTCAAACTCATCAATATGAGGTGCTGTCTTGTATCCTACAAAACCATTTGCGCATCGAAGCATCTTCTCTGTAAGAGTTGCATGCATATCGAGTGAGACGAATATAGGGACATCAGGGCATATCTCTCTGATTCTTGAAAGAACATCCTCCTCACTTGGCCCTATATCCTTGACTCTCATTGAGCCATGAAGAGCTAAGCATATGCCGTCTAAGGGGAGAGAGTCCTTTATTTTGGATATTAGCTCATCCCTTAGCTTCTCATAGTATTTCCTGTCCCACTCTCCATTAGGAACTGCACGGGCAAAAAGAGTCGGCACAAGAACATAGTCATCTGAGAGTGCAGAGACTATCCCGCTTATCGCATTTCTTGACTTAAAGGAGAGAATCTCCTCTCCTCTCGATACTAAAATGTCCTTTTCCCCTGTGATTATGGGGTTGAAGGTATCGGACTCATGATGGAGTCCTCCTATCGCGATTCTTCTAGCCATTGATTCTCATCACTTCCTGCACTCTTGCAACTGAAGTATGGGCAAGGGTGAACTCGCTCTGTCTGAGAAGACCTCCCATGTATATGTGGCCTGGATGGAACTCCATCCTTGACTTATACTCCTGAGGAAGGTGTATATGGTACTCCTTTGCCTTGATGATGCTCTTCATCTTCTCGAAGTTGCGTTCTGTGATTCCGCACCCTGGCATGACGATTATCCTATCGCCTGCCCTCTTCACAAGCTCAGAAAGCATGTCAGCGCCCTCTGGAACCGTTGCCTCCTGACCAGATGTGAGAACCCTATCCACTCCAAGAGATATCAGTGTCTCCAATGATTCAAAGGCATCAACTGTCATATCAAAGGCACGGTGGAAGGTGACTGGCAGAGGACGAGCAAGCTCAATAAGCTCCCGAGATCTCTCGACATCTATCTTCCCATCTGGCTTCAGGATCCCGAACACTATTCCATCTGCGCCATTTTCCTTGAAAAGCCTGACATCCTCCTTCATGGCCTCAAATTCAATATCGCTATAACAGAAATCGCCGCCGCGAGGACGAATCATGACATTGATCTTTATTGACTTGGCATTGTTTCTTGCAGCCTTGTAAACACCAAAGCTAGGTGTGCACCCTCCTTCAAAAAGGTCAGAGCAAAGCTCGACTCTATCTGCCCCACCCTTCTCTGCAGCCACTACTGATTCAGCAGATTCCAAGCAAATCTCAATAAGCGTTCTGTTATCCATATCTCCTCCAAACCATCTGATTATACCATATATTACAGTGCTCAGGGCATTAAAAAGGGGCTGTAACAAAAGTCGGTTTTTTATCCAAAAATGAAAAAAATGATGCCCGGGGAATCGAACCCGGGGCATACATGGTAAAATGCAACTGCCAAGGAACATTTACCATGAACTATTTTACCACAAAACAAGGCGTTTTGTTTTACGACTACACTATAGAGGTGGAGCAAACGTCAAAAATTGATAGATTTCTCGAATTGTTGGAGTCGTCGGTGTAGCTGAGCTTCTTGCAAAAGAGAGCTCAAAACAGTTGTCAGGGCGGCCAGAGATTGATCCATTCAGGCTGTTTGCCTGCATTCTCTACGGCTTTGCGATGGGGTCCTCCAGCCTCAGGGAGCTGGAGACGAGCTGCAGGTATGACACCAGGTTCATGTACATAATGGACCAAGTGTCCCCATCGCACATTTCCTTCGGAAGATACATAAACAAGGTGGTCAAGCCGAATCAGGAAAGGATATTCTCTGCGGTCACGAAGGCGATCCTGAGGCACTTCAATCTTGAAATCGATGACTGCTTCATCGACGGAACAAAGATAGAGGCAGATGCGAACAGGTACAAATTCGTGTGGAGGCCCACAAAGTTCCACGAGTCATTGAATGAGAAGACAAGGAACCTCCTTGCCCTGATGGGCCTGGACAGGGGCATACCCGCAAAAGGACTTATCCCCTCAACGCTCATAGCAGAGAGGGTGACAAGTGCAAAAGAGGCTTTGGGAGCACTTGGAGGGCCCCAGAAGAAGGCATACTCGGGGATGCTGGACAATCTCATCTCGTATCTTGAAAAGACAATGGAGTATGAGGAAAAGGAAAGGGTCTGCGGACCTGGCAGGAATTCCTACTACAAGACAGACCATGACGCTACGGCAATGTGCCTGAAGCGGGACTATTACAGCGGGCTTGGGAGCAACATGCATCCAGCCTACCAAGTTCAGCTTTGCGTGACATCGGGATTGATTGCATCCTATTACGTATCTCAAGACAGGACAGATATTTACACATTCATCCCAGCAATCGAGGAGCTGTATGGCATGTATGGAACCTACCCAAAGAGGATAGGGGCGGATTCCGGCTATGGCAGCCTTGACAATTACCAGTACTGCAGGGATCGCGGGATCAAGGCCTTCATCAAGTACCAATCATGGGAAGGCGAGTGCAGCGGAAGGAGGCCTGCCGTTTATGAGCTGAATGATGACGGCACCATCACCTGCCTAGGGGGCAGAATAGGCAAGGTCACCACGGAAACTGAACGCCACCACAGGTTCAAGGGCTCCGTGTTCTATAAGGTAGACAACTGCACTGGCTGCGAATTCATGCCCTACTGCAGGCAGTTCATGAAGGAAGCCACTGGAACATTCAAGATATTTGAGGTCAACCCAGCCTTCCAGAGGCTGAAACAGGAAGCCCGCGACTTGCTCCTTTCGCCTGAGGGCATTGAGATGAGGGTGAACAGGAGCTGCCAGGTTGAGGGATGCTTTGGAGTTCTGAAACAGGACATGTCTTTTGACAGGTTCAGAAGAGTTGGCATGGACCAGGTGAAGGTTGAGCTCATGCTGAATGCCTTAGGCTACAACATCAGGAAATTCCTTCGGTACTGCGAAAAAGGCGTACCTGCTAGATACTGGACTGCTCCCGAGGGGACTGGACCGGAGAAATTCAAAAAACCTTCCGCCAAGCGCCTTAAAAACCGGATAGAGAAAAAGCGATCGAAGGGTGCCAATGAGATTGCCCGTGAATATAAATACAGATGATTTTTCGGTAAAAAAGAGGGCTGTAACCTCCGTCAGAAAAAACCCGACTTTTGTTACAGCCCCTTTTTT
>JAZURW010000019.1:0-25184 GCA_045606405.1 Candidatus Ornithospirochaeta sp.
GATCGACAGCTATGGCAAATATCGCATCATTCTGCTTAGCCATATCCAAAATCTCGACAAACGGCTTCTCTATCACGCTATAGATATCACGGAATTCCTGGCTGATCTCATCTAGCGACGAGAATACAGGCAGTAGCAAGCATCCATCCTCGCTTTGAAGGATTTCTGGAGTGAATGTATATCCTCCAACTGTCTCAATATTTCCATCTGCAGGACTATCACCCGCAAGCTCTGCATTACCACAGACCCAAACGTTTGAATCCCTGAGGCAAATCAAAACAGAAGTATAATTGATGCTGTTCTGATCTTCCTCATAAAGCTTGATAAGCTTTCTCAGGAGCTTTCCATCTTCCAAATCCATTCTTGTCATATGCGAATTCTACATATATGAATTGAAAAAGAAAAGGCGGGAAAACCTCTTCATCCAACTTGTGTCAGCATTTACATTCCCAAAGACATCAGGGCACAATCTCTGCCATGATGCGCATAGAGGAATATACAGCGGCCACCTAATGTCGGAGCACTCTCTTACCGCTTTATCAGAGATGGAGAGCTAAACAGAGCACGGGCAGCATCATTGAAAGATTGTCTACAACCTTGGATATCACGAATAAAAGGGATGCAGAACTCAGAGTGAACACCTAGAAGATTAAAGGACTATGACTAAAAGCCTTATCAGATGGCCTTTGCATTCATTGCCTAAGTGGTTGTGCTTTATGTATTTTGTGATAGAAAAAGAACGATGCTGAGACAACATCGTTCTCTTCTTAGCTATTTTCCAATCCTTTAGGCAAATGGGGGGAAAAAAGATTTCCTCCCATTGATCATTTTGATACTGGCTCAATCGAAAGAAGGACATCTCCAATTGTTTTCAGATCACTGTCTGAGATCTTCAAGCCGATTGCCTTTGCATTCTCCTCAATCTGGAACTGCTTTCTGGCACCAACACATACACACATATTATCAGTGTATGACATCTGCCAAGCAAGAACCAAAGCAGCAAGTCCAACGCCATATGAAGAAGCCATATCCTTAAGAGACGCAATGCTGGTGTTGATCGCATCAACATTCTCAGGACGATACCAGACATCTCTCTTCTTTGCGGTTCCTACAACCTCTGCTGAAGATGAGACCTTCCCTGCCAAGAGCCCTCTCTCCAAAGGAGAATAGGCCTGGAAGATAATCCCCTTTTCTGCTGTGAGGTCCAGGACATCCTGCTTCTTTCTATCCAAGGCACCCCATTTTTCCTGAACACACTCTGGACTTCCATACTTCAGATAGCTGTTGAGAATCTCAACACTGCCATTGCTAAGACCATAAGAGAGTATCTTGCCTTCCCTCTTCAAATCCTCAAGGCACGATACAGTATCCTCAAGACTATCATTTGGATTCTGATGGTGCGTGATATAAAGGTCGATATAATCTGTCTTAAGTCTCTTGAGAGAAGCATCGAGCTGTCTTCTTATTGAATCTGGTCTGAGATTCCTGTATACAACAAGGCCATCTCTTCTGATGTGCTCCATTGAGCCTTCTTCATCCCATACAAGGCCGCACTTAGTTGCTAAAAACACATCCTTTCTCTTATCCTTCAGCGCATCTCCCAAAAGAAGCTCTGATCTGCCATTGCCATATGCAGGGGCTGTATCAATCCACTTAACACCGTAGTCTATTGCAGCGTGTATGGTCCTGATAGACTCTCTATCCTCGCATTCACCCCAGCTATCGCCACCGCCCATTGCCCATGTGCCTAGTGAAAACTTCGTATTCTCCATCATTTTACCAACCTCCATGCCTCATTAAGTGTCCTCTTTGCATTGACAATGACAATATCTGGATCCTCACCAGGCACTGGTCTGATCTCGAAGCTTAGATAGTTCTTGCCACCCTCATGAAGATAGCCATAATCCTTCAGCTTCTGCAGGAACTGTGCTAAATACTCTGTATCATTCTCGCTATCTGGATATCCGAATCTTGGATGCATATCGCCATATGCAATATCATCCTTATTCCTCATCTGTGTATTCCCCATGTGAGCATGGAGAATCTTGTCCTTCACGCTATCCATATTCACCGACAAGGACTCCCTGATCATTGGTATATGCGAGCAATCAACCATCAAGCCAAAGTTATCCAAATCCTTGACCTTCTCCAAGAAGGCCTCAACTCTATCAATAGGACCAAGAAGAGACTTCTTGTCGATATCGTAATCGAAAATCTCAAGAGTCACAGGCAAATCATATTGTTTTGCGTATTCTGATATCTCTCTTGTGCTTCTTGCAAGGGCATCTATATGCTCTGGTATCCTAAGAGGATCATAGGTCCTTGATAGGAACTGGAACTCTGTGGCACCGAAGGCGTGAGCTTCATCAAGGCCTCTCTTCATCTCTTCGACTGCCTTTGCTCTTTCATTCTCATCCAATGAATTGATGTTGAGCTTATTGGAGAAAAGCCTTGAATGCCCACAATATGTGAAATCCATATGCGCTGCCTTGATAAGCTGTGGCACCTTCTCATTCAGTGATGGGAATGGAAGTTGGCTGATCTCAACCAAATCAAAGTAGTCATCAATCAATATCTTCTTAAGAGCCGCAAGAAAGGAGGCCTCGCTCTTTGAGGCTTCGGGGAAAGCCTGGGTGAGAACAATTCCCACCTTCGCATAGTTATGGATATCGTATAGCATATCAGCCCTCCAATATTTCCAAAAGCTCACTGATTGCAGAGCCTGGAGATGTCTTCACGATCTTTCCTGTGACAAGATTGACAGCATCCTCAGCAGTTGCCATCGATGCCTGTGCAAGCACTATGACATCATAATCCTTGACATGCTCCGAGAGTTCTGCAAGCCTCTGATCATGGCCGTTGACATCACCACTCTTCAAAAGAGTCATGGCCTCCATATCCAAAAGGGACTTTATCTCAACCTTCTTGCCTATCCTATCTGCCTCCGACTGTATTCTTGATACAGTAGGCTCAACAGTGGTTGGAGCGGTTGCAAGGACGGCAATCCTATCGCCTTCCTTGGCTGCATCTCTGCACATTCTCTCATCAATGCAGACGATTGGAATGTCAAAGAAAGACCTTATCTCATTCACGAAAGGAGTGAGTGAAGAACATGTGACAACTATCACATCAGGAGACTCTGCCTGGGCAGAGAGCATATCCAGATAGAGCTTCTGCTTATTCTCTGGTGGGAAGTATCCCTTCTTTTGGGCGTTTGTAACCAAAAACTCATCAACAAGGCTTGTTATCTCGACAGGAAAATCGACTCTCTTCAAGATCTCTTTCTTGAAAGAGGAATAAACACTCTCTACTGTGTGGATAAGTGTGATCTTTTTCATATGTCCTCCAAAACAAAGGGGAGGTAGCACCTCCACCTCCCCATAAGACAACTGCATTATCTCAATTACTTGCCGATCTTAGCAAGGTAATCCTTCTGATACTGTGTCATGTAAGCAACTGCGTCTGCGCCGCCGATGAACTCAGAGATAAGACCGTTCTTTGTGATGTATGCGTTCCACTCTGGTGTCTTTGAAACTGCTTCGAGGCATGCTACCCAGTAAGCTGCTGCTTCTGCGCTCATTGCCTTTGGACCAACTACGCCTCTCCATACAGGAACTTCAACGTTGTTGTAGCCGAACTCTGAGAGAGTAGGAGCGTCCTTGAGTGTGTCAGCTGTGAATCTTGAAGTTGAGAGAGCGAGAACTGGAGTCATCTTGCCTGCTTCTACGTACTGTGATGCAGCTGCTGGCTTTGACATACAGAGGTCAACGTGTCCACCAAGAAGTGATGTGATAGCACCTGATGTTGCGTCGTTTGTGATGTATGCGAGCTGTGACTCTGATACGCCGAGCTCCTTGATGAGAGCGTTATATGTCTCAATGTCGTCACCCTTTGATCCTGCGATAACGATCTTCTGGCCAGCCTTGAGAGCATCAAGGATTTCCTGCCATGAAGAGTACTTTGAGTGCTCGCCGATGAAGAGAAGCTGCTTGTCAACTGCCATGATAGCAAGAGGTGTGAAGTTCTCTACTCTATTGTCTGTGTTTGCACACATTGGCATGAGGTCACCTGAGTTGAATGTGAGGATTGTGTGGTCTGCCTTAGCCTTAGCTGTCATAGCAACCTGAAGTCTACCAACCTCGCCACCGCCATCTGTTACATAAGAAACAACAACGTTAGCATCAGAAATGCCGTTAACCTTCATAGCTTCCTTAATCTGCTGTGTGAAGATGTCTGAGCCGCCGCCTGGCTTAGATGTACATGTCCACTCTACGTCCTTTGTAGGAACGAAGCCAGCTGCTGCACCCTGTGTCTCTGTTGAGCCTTCTGCGAATACAGGGAGAGCGATCATTGCGATAAGAGCAACAATTGTTAATACCTTTTTCATTTTTATCTCCTTTTTTCAGCATTACCTGCTGTCGATTACTTAATTATTTTGCCTTTTTCTTTGGCTTGATCACTCCAGCCTTTGTCAAAATAGCTCTAAGGATTGGAGTTGCTACGATTGCGAAGAATGCAATTGTAAGACCTGTTGAGATTGCGCCGTTGAAGAATACCTTGCCAACGCTTCCACCTGAGATAACGAATGCCTTTCTAAGGTTGTCCTCCAACAGTGGAGCAAGAACGAATGCAAGAAGCATTGGTGCTGTTCCGTACCCACTCTTCTCGAAGATGTAACCACATACGCCTGAGATGAGCATGATGATAACACCGTAGAATGAGTAAGTGTCTGAGTATGAACCAACGAGACATACAGCGATAATCACTGGGATGATAATCTTAACAGGAACAGTGAGGATCTTGATAAGAACAGGAATTACTCCAAGAGCGATCATAAGAGCGAAGATGTTTGCAAGGAAGAGTGATGCGATCAAGCCCCATGCGAAATCTGGCTCGTTTGTGAATAGGAGTGGTCCTGGGTTGAGGCCCCACATCATGAGTCCACCAAGAAGAACAGCGCCTGTGCCTGAGCCTGGGATACCAAGAGCGAGAAGAGGTGCGAATGCGCCAGCTGCTGCAGCGTTGTTTGCTGCCTCACAAGCTGCGATGCCTTCGATAGCACCTGTGCCAAGTGGATCCTCGTTCTTGAAGCCTCTCTGCATAGCGTAGCCTAAGAATGATGCTGTTGTAGCGCCAGCGCCTGGGAGTACGCCAACGAATGTACCAACAAAGCCTGTTCTGAGAGCTGGGAAAAGAAGTCTCTTGAAGTCATGCTTTGTGAGCATTGATCCTCTGATTGTGAGCTTTTCTGTAAACTGGCTGCCACCTTCTGTTTTTCTCTCATCCATGAGTCTCATAACCTGAGCAAAACCTACTGCGCCGATTACGAATGGGATGAACTTGATTCCACCAAGGAGGTATACGTTTCCAAAGTTATATCTTGGAGAACCTGTCTGGAGGTCCATGCCAACAGAAGCAAGAAGGATGCCGAGGAATGTGAGGATAACACCGTTAGTTGGGTTTGATCCTACAAGCCAGCCAATACTTGTCATAGCAACAAGAAGGAGAACTGTCATCTCAGCAGGTCCGAACTTGAGACCGATGTCTGCAAGAAGTGGTCCCATGAATGTAAGGATGAGCATGCCAATGATACCACCGATACATGATGAGATATTGGATACGAAGAGAGCCTGACCAGGTCTCTTTCTTGCAGTAGCCATTGGATATCCATCGAGAGCTGTCATAACTGCAGGTGAGTCACCAGGGATGTTCAGAAGGATAGCTGAGAAAGCACCACCGAACATGTTGGAGTAATAAAGCGCACCAAGCATGATGATAGCTGTAGTTGGATTGAACTTATATGTAAGTGGGAGAAGAAGAGCTACACCAGCGAGTGAGCCGATGCCAGGCATTGCACCTACAACAAGGCCAAGGAATGCTCCGATAAGACAAACAAGCACGTTCTCAAATGTCAAAACAACAGAGAAACCATGAAATAGCATCATTAGATTTTCCATATCATATTCCTCCTATTATCCGAAAATGAGATTGCCAATGAGGCCGATTGGGAAGTCGATTCCGAGCCAGATCTGGAAACAGAACACAACGATGAACACAACAATCGCAAGTGTGATGATGGTTGTTTTCCAAGATACCTTCTCATATAGCTTAAGCCATACAAACTCGAAAATAAGGATTGCAGGTACAAGGCCAATGAGATAGCTTGCACCGACTACTGCGAGAAGACCAAGTGGAACAAACCAGTTAGCAAGCTTGAACTCAACCTTCTCAGCCTTTGCGCCATTGATGATGCCAAGAACACTGATGATCATGAGTGCAACTGACATGATAGTTGGGAAGAAACCCTTTGTTGGCTTTAGAGCATTGCTGTCCCAGAAGCCATAATCAAGGCCTACATAGAAGAATACTGCACCGACGATGAATGTGATGATTGGCACAATAAGCTTTGTAGGAATCTTGATAGAAGCGTTTTCATTAATTTTCATTCTATCCTCCGATTATCTTCCAGCAAGGTGGTTAGCCATTCTAGAAGCCATCTTTACTGCGTTCTCAAAAGCAGAAGTCTTAACAAGGCCCTTTCCTGCGATATCGTAAGCTGTGCCATGTGCGCATGTTACGATTGGAGCTGGGAGACCTCCTGCGATTGTGATGCCCTGCTCGAAGCCCTTGAGCTTGAGAGCGATCTGACCCTGGTCATGATACATTGTGACAACGCCATCGAACTCACCGCGGAAAGCCTTGATGAATGTGATGTCTGATGGGAATGGTCCCTGTGCATCAATGCCTTCGCTCTGTGCCTTCTCGATAGCTGGCTTGATGACATCGATCTCCTCTCTTCCGCAAAGGCCATTCTCACCACAGTGTGGGTTGAGAGCTGCGATAGCGAGTCTTGGTCTTTCAATGCCGCTGTTCTTGAGAGATACGTTAGCAAGTGTGATTGCTCTCATGATTGAATTGACTGAGAGATTGTTGCTTACCTCTGAGATTGGGATATGGCTTGTTGTTCTTGTTGTCCAAAGCTCACCACAGACGTTGATTTCGCCGAATGGAGCTGTGTGGTTGAACTCGTGTGCAAGAAGGTGGTGCTCTGACTCGAACTTGCAGCCAGCTTCCTTCATGCCTGCCTTGTTAAGTGGTCCGAAGCAGAAGCCTTCGATCTTGCCTGCCTTATAAAGCTCTACAGCATATGTGAGCTGGTCAAGGTTTGCTCTGCCGCATTCGATTGTGAGCTGACCAATTGGTGCTTCCTCACATGAAAGGTTATTTCTATTGAGCATGAGATATGTTCCGTCAAACTCCACGCCGTCAAGAGTATCGATCTCCTTGATCTCTGCGCTCTTACCTACTGTCTCAAATGCTCTGTTGAGGATTCTTCTGTCTCCGATGAAAACTGGGTAGCAATACTCATCAAAGAAACGATCTGCTGCTAGCTTAGCGATGATCTCTGGGCCAACGCCACCACCATCACCAAGAAGAATTCCAAGTACTGGCTTGTTTGTCATTTTATTGTCACTCCTTTTGTGTTACATATTTACAGCAAGAAGCGTGCCAACTTTTGCAAAGTTTTCCTATATCTGTTTTTTTGGTCATTAAATCTCAATGTAAACACGATTTACACAAACTTTGATAAACCTACTAAACCAATGCTAAATTATACAATACTTTTCAGAATGTTTCACATTTGTTTCAATATGTTTCATTAATGTTAAGGTTAACGTTTCATATTATGTTTCATCAAGATTCCAGCGTCTTGAATTTACGCCATAGGGTTGTTCTGGATATACCCGTCTGCTTTGAGAACTCAATGAGGGAAAGGTTCGATTTCTGGTATTCCTCATAGAGCTGGGCAGTTCCCATGGCCTTGAAATTCGAGACAGAGGACAAGGATGCTTTTTCCTCTACATCCTCTTGGTGTATCAGCTCAGAGCTTGGGATATCGGCATTCTTTATCGTATTGGCTGTGATCTTCGCCTCCGATTTCAAGACGACTATCCTCTCTGCAACGTTCCTAAGCTCTCTGATGTTTCCCATCCATCTATATTTCTGGAGCTCCAATATAGCGTCGTTCTCGATGATAGGCATCATGGTATTGAACCTTCTGGCATTCCTTCTGACGAAGTGCTCGAATAGTATGCCGATATCATTGACCCTCTCTCTCAAAGGAGGGATGCTTAGTGATAGAAGATTGATTCTGTAATACAGGTCACGCCTGAAAAGACCCTTGGAAATCAATTCCGGGATGTTCTTGTTAGTCGCGCTCATGACTCTGACATCAACAGGAATAACCTCATGGCCTCCTACTCTTCTAACTTCATTCTCCTGCAGGACTCTGAGGATCTTCGCCTGAAGCTGAAGAGGCATCTCCCCTATCTCGTCAAGGAAGATGGTTCCGCCGTGAGCAAGCTCAAAAAGCCCCGCCTTTCCGCCCTTTGATGCGCCTGTGAAGGAGCCCTCTGCATATCCGAAAAGCTCAGATTCCAGAAGCTGCTCAGAGAGAGCTGCGCAGTTGATTGCCACAAAAGGACCCTCAGATCTACCGCTTGCGTTGTGCATGGATTGGACAAACAGCTCTTTTCCCGTTCCTGTTTCGCCCGTAATCAGCACGTTGCCCTCAACAGATGCGTACTTGATGGCCTTTGCGATCAATTGCTTCATATTAAGCTGCTCTGCAACGATATCAGAGAAGTGATAGCGGGCAGTCAATCCCTTTTCAGACAATCTGCTTCTAACCCTCTTCTCCTTCTCCCTGATGTCATCGACTGTCTGCATTTCCACTATGACCGCCTTGACCTCATCATTGTTTGAGACTATTGGAGTCTGGGTGACAAGCATGGTGCGCCCTGCGATATTATGAACAATCTCCACCTTGCTGCCAGAGAGCGATGTCATTGAAAGTATGGCAGCTGGATAGAACTCATTTGAGCTTCTGCCGACCATCTCATCGACTGAGAAAAAGCTATTGGCCATTTGGTTGCTCGCTATGACATTGCCAAAGGCGTTGACAGCGAAAAGACAGCTTGAAGTGTTGTCGATTATCGAATCAAGAAGGCTTGTCTTGGTCCTTTCCTTATCCAGAATCTGAGCCGCGACAATAGCATCCCTGATTGACTTCTCAATCGCCCAGGCTCCTGTCTTGATCTGAACATAAGGGAAGTTGTTCTTGCGGCATATATCCTTCAAAGTGAGGCCGCCAACGAGAACATCACAACCCTTTGCCATGAGGTTCATCGCCTTTGACTCAAGCTCATACTCATCCTCGGCAAACTCTGCCTCGATCTCGAATCCGCTCAAAGCCTTCATAGCATCGACAGAGCAGATGGAATTATCTGACAAGATAAGGCCGATGCGGCAAAGCCCAAATCGATTCTTGACCTCAAGAATGGAATCGAGGACATCGGAGCTTGTCATGCTTATATCTATCTTGTTGATCTCAGGAAAGAGCCTGGACACAGCACGGCTCGTCATGCCTCGGACAACGACTATATCATAGGGCTTCAAGGCCTCGAGAGTCCTATTGTCAGTTCCATATATATTAAGGATTGTTGTGAAATTGACTTCCTTGACATTGATTCTGCCAATGGCATGCTTATATGCCTCTTCAACTTCCTTATAAGGTATGACAACAAGAATCTCTATCAAGCTACGCCCCTTTCAAATCAGCCCTTTCTGATATCCTCAAGGAGATTTGCCAGCTCCTCCGCAGTCTCATAGAGCACCTTTCCCATCAAAGACCTTGGATTGAACTCCTTCGATGCAATCTCATAGGTGTAAACTGTGTCATTGATTGTCACATGGACATCCGCGCGAAGCACCTTCTTGCCCTGCGTCTCATAGATGACCTTGCTATCCTTAAGCTCATCAAAGCTGAAATGGACTGAGGAGTCAGCCATGGCAATGACAGCCTTCCTGTTTTTTGGGTCAGAGCAGAAGATGATCCCCTGATCCTGGTCATTCAGAAGTCTTCTGACCACAGTGTATTCAAGACCTCTGCCCTTCATCTCAGACAAAAGTCTCTCCTCAATAGGCCAGATGATCTTCTGAAAGCTCTGATTGGACTTATCCTTTCTCTTCTTTGAAGTCATTGTAGCATAAAGATTGACGCCAGTGATACCAATCAACAGAAGAGCGATGATGTACATGAATATGTCCGATGCTGCCATTTATCTACCCAATGCCTTCTGGTATCTGAGGAGATTGTCGATTGTGAGCGCCATGTCCCGCTCAGCTCTGACTTTAGCCTCCTTGTATGGAACTGCAACCCTGTTTATTGAGAATATGCCAGTGACGCCCTCTCTATATGCACCCTCGACATTGTCTCCGATGTCGCCTACAAATGCATTTACCTTAACACCCTTCTCAGATGCTCTTCTTGCAACTCCAATGACTACCTTCCCTCTCAGGGACTGGCCATCGATCCTGCCCTCGCCTGTATAGACGAAATCCGCACCCTCCAGGAGGTCATCAAAGCCCACAGTGTCCAGAACAGTCTCGATTCCCATCTGAAGCTGGGACTTGAAGAGAGCTGCCATTCCGCCACCCATTCCACCTGCAGCGCCTGAGCCAGGTATGCTCTGCACATCAATTCCAGTTGTTGCCTCGATAACCTTGGCAAGCTTCATCATCTTCGCATCGATATCCTTTACCATCTCCTCATCAGCACCCTTCTGAGGGCCATATACAGCAATTGCTCCCTCTGGGCCGTAGAATGGATTGTCAATATCGCACATTGTGACTATAGGAATGCTCTTAAGGCTCTCATCCATAGTTGACAGGTCGATCCTCTCAACCTCATCAAGAGTGCCACCGACAGGAATGAACTTCTCACCCTTATTATTATAGAAGGATATGCCACAAGCTGCCGCAAGACCGCAAGCTGCATCATTGGTTGCGCTTCCGCCAAGTCCGATGATGATCTTCGAGACACCTCTTTTCGCAGCATCAACCAAAAGCTCTCCAACGCCATAAGTGGTTGTCTTTGATGGGTCCTTTCTGTCCCCAACCATTGGAAGAGCCGCAGCTGCTGCCATCTCGAGAACAGCTATGTTGCCTGGGAGTATTCCATAATATCCCTCAACCTTCTCATCCATATAAGGACCAGTGACTGTCTTTGTTATCCTTTCTCCGCCTAATGCCTCTAAAAACGCATCCACAGAGCCCTCTCCCCCATCTGCAACAGGAATGGAGATGACCTGGCACTCAGGGTAGTGGTCAAGGATCACGCTCTTCATGATTGAGCAAATCCTTGCTGAAGACATTGTTCCCTTGAATGAATCTGGAATCAGAATTACTTTTCTCATTATTTTCTCCTTTTATTTTATCTATCTACGAGGGAATGCATAATATGCTCTGCGACAAGCTCACATGCAGCTTCTTTGTTGCCGCTTTTGAGATATTGAATCATCTGTGTATGCTGAGCCATGTACTCCGAGAGCTCATTATCATCGAGGTTCTGTTCTATTCTGAGAAGCTGGATCTTCCCGTCAAGTCTATTATATGTATCTATCAAGGCCTCATTTCCTGTGCCTGAGATCAATGAGATGTGGAATAAGCTGTCAAGCTCAAAGGCCCTGCCCCTCTCTCCGACAGATAGGGCATACTGGCAATCAGCGGCATATCTGCTTATCTGATTGAGAACAGCGGAAAAGCCCTCTGGACTCATAGTCCTTATTGCGAACTTCTCCAGCTCAACTCTCAATAGAGCGATATCCTTTGCCGCCTTATCAGAGATCTTGACAACCGCAGCATGGGAACGAGGCACTATTGTGATAAGGCCATACTCTGAAAGCCGAGTCAATGCTTCTCTTATGGGAGTTCTGGAAACCTCAAACTTAGAAGCGAGATTATCTTCCCTAATCTTCTCTCCTCCCTTGATGTTTCCCTTCAATATTTCCCTCTTAACTAAGTCGTAAACCTGATCAGCCAAACTCTGAGCCACTAACTTCATCAAATACTCCTGTTTTTGTTAATATATCCTATAATATAGTCGCCGTCAATAAAATTGTACTTTGTGTACAATTCTTATTTTTTTTCTTGCGAATATATGCAAAATCACTCTTTTCCATTTGACAGTATCAATTTATGATGATATGTATATTGTATACCAAACACTAAAAAGGAACTTTCTATGAGTGATAAGTTACAGAAACTTCTCTCTGAAAAAGACAGGAAGATGAATGCCGAGGAACTTGCATTTCTAGCTGCAAGCTTCAGGGAAACTATGTTTTCCGTTCTCCATGAAAGAGGAACTGGCCATTGGGGTGGCTCAAGCAGCGCTGCTGAGCTTGTAACAGCCTTATATTTCAACAGACTCAACATCAAGGCTGACGACCCAAATTGGGAAGACAGAGACCGCTTTATCCTTTCAAAGGGTCATGCTAGCGTAAATCTCTACACAATTCTTTCCCACAGAGGCTTCTTCCCAGTTGAAGACATGCCTCAGTTCAGAGTCCTCGGAAGCTATCTCCAGGGTCATCCTGCAATGCTGAAGACAGCAGGTGTCGACATGTCAACAGGCGCACTCGGACATGGACTCTCAATCGGTCTCGGTATGGCAGAGGCAGCAAAGCTCTCTGGCAAGAACTACTGCACATACGTGCTCACTGGTGAGGGATGCTTGAACGAAGGATCCTCATGGGAAGCCTTGATGTGTGCAGCTAAGTACAAGACAAAGAACCTCGTTCTCATGATCGACTACAACAAGGTACAGCTCGATGGAACAGAAGGCGAGATCATGCCTCTTCACCCACTGAAGGAAAAGCTTGAGGCATTCGGCTGGCATGTCAACAGCGAAAGCTACAATGGCAACTGCACAAAGGACATCCTCAAGTCATTCGATTGGCTCGATAGCGATGACATTTGGCCAAAGGCTGTCATCTATGACACAGTCAAGGGTGCTAACGTAAGCTTCTCAGAAGGCAAGAACACATGGCATGGCGCTCCAATCGATGATGAGCACTATGAAATCGGAATCAAAGATCTCAAGGCAGACACAGCAAAGAAGGAGGCACTTGTATGAGTATCGCAATGCGTGACGCTTTCGGAAAGCATCTTGTAAAGCTCGGCGAGACACACCCAGAGCTTGTTGTTCTCGACGCTGACGTTTCAAGCTCCACAAAGAGCGCTCTCTTCGGAAAGGCTTTCCCTGAGAGATTCTACAATGTTGGTGTTGCTGAGGGTAACCTCGCAGGCATGGCAGCAGGTCTTGCAACATGCGGCTACCACCCAGTCATCAACGCTTTCGCAATCTTCATCGCTTTAAAGAGCACTGACCAGATCAGAAACGACATCTGCTACAACAACCTTCCAGTTATCATCGCAGGTGCATACGGTGGTCTTTCAGACAGCTTCGACGGCGCAAGCCATCAGGCAATCGAAGATATCGCAATCATGCGCGCACTTCCAAACATGGAGGTTATCGTTCCATCTGACTCAAGACAGGCAGAACTCGCACTTGAGTATGCTCTCACAAGAAAGAACCCTGTTTACATCAGACTCAACAGAAACGCAATGCCAGACATCGACACAGATAGAGATGCATTCTTCCAGGCAAAGGCTGTAAAGTGCATCGAGGGAACAGATGTCACAATCGCTGCAAACGGCATCACAGCATCAATGGCTTGTGAGGCTGCGGAAATCCTCAAGAAGGACGGCATCAACGCAGAGGTATTCTCAGTGCCATTCGTAAAGCCTCTCGATACTGCTTCTATCTTCGAGTCAGTCGCAAAGACAGGCGCTCTCGTAACAGTCGAGGAGCATCTCTTGGCAGGTGGCTTTGCCTCAGCAATCGCAGAAGAGGCTTTCAAGGCTCAGATCAAGTGCAAGGTTGACAACATCGCAATCGAGGACAGATTCGGCGAGACAGGACCATATGTTCCTCTCTTGGCTAAGTATGGCCTTTCAGGCGAGAACATCGCAAATAGAGTGAAGGCACTTCTAAACAAATAAGGAGAAAAACAAAAAATGGACAATATTTCAAAGGCATATTCCCTTCTTAGAGAAGCATTTCCAAACTACACAGTAGGTGTTGGTTGCCTTTCTGAGGTTGGCAAGATCGCAGCAGAGTACGGAAAGAAGGCTCTCGTTGTTTCAAACACAACATACATGAAGAAGGTTGCAGATGAGGTTGTAGAGTCTCTCTCAGCAAACGGCGTTGAGGTTGCAGGTGGCGCAATCGCTCCAGATGCAAAGCCAAACGCACCAAGAGAAGACGTATACAGACTCACAACATATGTTCTTCAGCATAAGCCAGATGCAATCGTCGCAATCGGCGGTGGCTCAACAATCGACGCATGTAAGGCAGCTTCAATGCTCGCTGCACTCGGCGGCTTTGTAACACCAGAGATCGACGGCTACTTTGGCACAGGCAAGGTAACAGAGTACCTCGAGAAGACAGGTGCAAAGATGACTCCAGTGATCGCTGTTGAGACATCAGCTTCCTCAGGTGCACACCTTACAAAGTATTCAAACATCACAGATCCTGTTAAGGGACAGAAGCTCTTGATCGTTGACCCAGCTATCGTTCCTGCAAGACCTCTCTTCGATTACAAGGTCACAACATCAATGCCTCTTTCAGTTACAATCGATGGCGCTCTTGATGCTATCGCACACACATTCGAGGTATTCTGCGGTGCTAAGGAAGCTACATTCGACAAGTGCAAGGATCTCGCAGTAACAGCAATCAGCCTCGTCGCTGAGTATGCTAAGGACGTTATCGCTGACCCAACAAATGTCAAGGCAAGAGAGGCTATCGGCCTTGCAACAGACCTTGGTGGCTATGCAATCATGGTTGGCGGCACATCAGGCGGACACCTCACATCATTCTCACTTGTTGACTGCGTTGGCCACGGAACAGCTTGCGGCGTAATGAATCCTTACTATGCAGTATTCTACAGCAAGGCAATCCAGCCACAGCTCAAGGTCATCGGCAACGTATTCAAGTCCTATGGATACACAGACAAGGACATCGACGCACTTGAGGGCAGAGAGCTTGCTGAGGCAGTCGCTGCAGCTATGATCGCTTTCGGCGCATCAATCAATGCTCCTACAAAGCTCACAGACATCCCTAAGTTCGTAAAGGACGTACATGTTCCAAGAGCTCTTGAAGCAGCAAAGGATCCTTCACTCAAGATGAAGCTCCAGAACATGCCTGTTCCAATGACAGCTGAGGATATCGACGAGTTCATGGCTCCAATTTTGGAAGCAGCATGCACAGGCGACCTCTCAGTAATCAAGGAAATGTAATTTAAAGAAAAGGAAATCGAGTATGCTTTACATTAAGAACCCTTTGAATGATAAGTACTCAGACCTGATTCTCCCAGAGAACACCTTCATTGCGACAATGAAGCAGCCAAAGGTCCTCGAAGAACCTAAAGCTGAGATCAAGAAGGCTCTGGAATGCCCTATTGAGTCAGAGAGCCTCAAGGCTATCGCTGAAGCGAAGAAGGCAAAAAAGAAAGGAGCAACAGCAGTCATCGTTGTCTCTGACAACACACGACCTGTTCCATACAAGGGGGACAATGGCATACTCGTTCCTGTAGTAGAGACTCTTCTCGAGGCAGGATACAAAACAGAGGAAATCACTGTTCTAGTAGCAACTGGCATGCACCGCCCAATGCGCGAAGATGAATTGAAATCAATGCTCGATGGTAGAATCTTCGAGCTTGGGATCAAGGTAGTAAACCACGAGCCAAAGAATGATGATAGACTGGAGTTTGTTGGTGTCACAAAGCGCGGCACAAAGGCCATGATTGACACCATCTACACTTCAGCAGACCTGAAGATCCTGACAGGGCTTGTTGAAAGCCACTTCATGGCAGGAGCCTCAGGTGGCAGAAAGGCAGTCTGCCCTGGTGTCATAGGCGAAGAATCCACATATATCTTCCACGGTCCAGAGCTCATGGATGACAATTTGTCAAAGGACCTCCAGATAGAAGGCAACCCTGTTCATGAGGAAAGCCTTGCTGTAGCTAAGCTTGCAGGTGTGGATTTCATCGTCAATGTCACTTTAGACCATGACTTCAATATCACAGGTGTCTTTGCAGGCGATTTGGAGAAAGCACATCTCCAGGCAGTCGAAAAGATCAGGGAAAGCGTTGAGGTGAAGGTTCCAGAGGCTGATCTTGTGATCACTCACGGCGGCTTTGTCGGAATCAACCACTACCAGTGCGCAAAGTGCGCAGTTGCAAGCCTTGGCGCCTTGAAAAAGGATGGATACCTCATCTCCATTGCCGATATCACAGACGGCGGCCACCCAATCGGAAGCGTCAACTATAGAGTGACACTGACACTTCTGCACCTTCTTGGCTCAGATGCGTTTGTCAAGCTTCTCAATAGCCCAGACTGGGTATTCCTGCCAGAGCAATGGCAGGTTCAGCAGTGGGCAAAGGTATTCAGAAAGACATCACAGGATAAATTCTACTTCTATGCGCCACAAATCGGTCATGAGTGGTTCGACTCTCTCCCAGGAAACGACATAAGAACACTCTTTGACGAAAGCACAGATGAGAAAAGCCCTAATATCTACCAGATTGCAATCGAGAAAGCAATCCAGGATGTAGAGAGAAGGACAGGCAAAAAGAGAGAGGAACTCGTAATCGTCTATCTAAAGGATGGTCCTTACGAGGTACCAAGAAGCTAACAGGAGATTATAATGAAACTTGGCGTTGCAATTGCATCAGACAATGCACTACCTTCAGCATTTGTCGTAATGAGAGGTCTCGAGAGGTCAATCAAGAGAGCATCAGAGCTTGGCTATGACGGAGTTGAGCTTGCACTCAAGAACCATGATGAGATCACCCACCAGGAACTAAGAACAATTCTTAAGAAGAACAACATGGAAGTGTCTGCAATCTCCTCTGGTCAGGTCTTTGCTTCTAGAGGCCTCATGTTCACTGAGGAGAACAAAGAGAAGAGAGCTGAGCTTGAATGCTCCTTCAAGGGCTTCATTGATCTAGCATCAGAGTTTGGTGGACTCGTCAATATCGGAAGAGTCAGAGGAATGATCAATGGCAGAGACCCTAAGCTTTGCGAGGATCTTTTCCTTGAAATGGCTGGAAAGCTCTCAGACTACGCAGAGGAAAAGGGCGTATCCCTTATCCTTGAGCCAGTCAACAGATATGAGATTGACTACATCAACAACCTCGACCAATGCACAGAGCTTATCAAGAAGGTCAACAGAAAGAACTTCGTGATGATGCCTGATGTATTCCATATGAATATCGAGGATGCTGACTTTGCTGACGCACTGATCAGGAACAGAGAGTACGTCAAGTACATCCACCTTGCTGACTCCAATAGATGGGCACCTGGTGATGGCCACCTTGATTTCGATAGAGTATTCTCTGCTCTCTCAAAGATTGGCTATGATGGCTGGTGCACAGTCGAGTGCCTCCCATATCCAGACTCAGAGACAGCAGCTAAGCGCGCAGTCGACTTCATCAGAAAGTACTATATCTAATAAGCAAATGACGCTATTGAAGGCCAGCTGAGATTAAGCTGGCTTTTTCATTTCCATGCAATATAGATGGAGAATCCTCTATGAAGAAGAGAAGGCTTATTCTCCTCTACCCCTCTTCCAACCCTCTCTCATGGGGTAGTAGCTATATCAGAGGCGTTCAGAACGGGCGCTGTGCTCAATGGCATCCTGAGCACATGGCAAAGAACCTAAGCCAAAGCCATTTCAGGGTGATCAGTCAACAATAGGCTTCATTTTAAGAGTCGTATGCAAAAGATTCGCAAGGCTTGCCTCCTTTATCAATGCAATGCCCTCGCCATCTGAGCCTAGCACGACGATTCTATCCCCAGGACTTATGTTAAATAGCTCCCTTGCTTTTCTGGGAATCACAATCTGCCCCTTAGCGCCCATTGTGACAACTCCAAACAGATGCTTCCCCTTTGGAGGAACAGGAAATCCTTTCATTTCCGCAATAGAGAAGTTAATCATGTCATCGACAGTGACGCCATAATAATCAGCCAAGGAGACGCAATTGATGATATCCGGCATGGATTCATTGTTCTCCCATTTAGATAGCGCCTGCCTTGTTACGCCAATGGCGGAGGCGACCTCCTCCTGCGTCTTTCCTTTGATTTTCCTAAGAGATAGAAGATTATCACCAATCATAGCTGCTCCTTGCTTCATGATATCCCTAATTTGTTTCAAAGTCATTGCTTTTCCTACAAATGCAACCAAGACAAACTCAGCATGGGAAAAATAGTAACGCTTGTTGGTGGACAGGGAAAATATGCAAAACTACCATTAGAAGCATAAGGATGCAATATCAATGACAATTCTAGAAGTAAGCAATTTAACAAAGATATATCCAGCCTTCAAACTCAATAGCGTATCTTTCAGCGTTGAAGAGGGGACTATCATGGGCTTCATCGGCAGAAATGGCGCAGGAAAGACGACGACATTGAAATCAATAATGAACCTAATCCACCCGGACTCTGGCACGATAAAGCTTTTTGGAAGACCTTTTTACAAGAGAGATGCAGACGTAATGGAGCGTATTGGGTATGCAACTGGCTCTAACATCTTCTATCAAAGAAACACCCTTAAGGAAATTTCGCAAATCACTAAGAGATTCTACTCGAATTGGAGCGACGAGGAGAATTCAAAGTACATGAGGCTCTTCAATCTTGACGAGAATAAGAAGCTCAAGGACCTCTCTGATGGAATGAAGGTAAAATACAGCATCACCCTTGCGCTATCACACAATGCAAGGCTGCTAATACTAGATGAGCCAACAAGTGGACTCGACCCGATATCCAGATCCGAGCTCATATCGATTTTCAGCTATCTTAAAAAAAGAGGCGCAACCATTCTCTTCTCAACCCACATTACATCTGACTTGGAAAAGTGCGCAGATTCAATCACCTACATCAAAGAGGGCGAGATTGTGAGCTCTCTTCCCCTTGACCAGTTCATGCTTTCATACGGAATGGTCTCGCTAGATGAGATAATGGCGCAAGAAGAGCATATAACGCATTTCACGGAGGCATAAATTGAGAAATCTTCTTTTCAAGGAATTCAAGCTGACATCCCTTCCTCTCACATATTTCTTCCTTCTATTCTCACTGATGACCTTCATCCCTGGCTACCCTATTTCCATAGGAGCATTCTTCCTTGCGCTTGGCATATTCCAAAGCTTTGAGAATGCAAGACTCCAGAATGACATCCTATTCACGATGCTTCTTCCTGTAAGCAGGAGAGAAGCAGTGCTCGCAAAATACTGCTATGTAATGATCATTGAAGCACTGTTTTTCTTTTTATGCCTAATTATGACAGTGGTGAGGATGACTCTTCTCAGGTTCTCTCCAATATATGTAAACAATGCGATGATGAATGCGAATCTCGCTTATTTAGGCTACATATTGATCATTTTCTCACTTTTCAATCGAATCTTCGTAGGAGGTTTCTTCAAGACAGCTTACTACACAGGAAAGCCATTTATATACTTCAGCATCCTCTCCTTCCTAGTCATTCTTGCAGCAGAGATTCTCCATCACATTCCAGGACTCTTTTCCCTCAACAGCCAAAGCGAGGGGATAAAAGAGCAGGCAATAGTGCTCATTATAGGAATTGCGGCATATTCCATAGCGACATATTCTGCGATAAAGGACTCTCTAAGAAGCTTTGAGAAGCTGGACATCTAAGAGCTTGATGAGAAATATGGCAGAAAAAAAGACCCTTCTTCAAAGAAAAGGTCTTCATTGCCTCCATTAGTACCCTTGGATACAACCACAGATTTATGCTGTTGGGTGGGGACAAAACACAGAATAAGGGGACAAGATGACATACATTCATGACAGTGATATAATTTTTTCTATCATAGGAGTAAAGACTTATGCCAGATATTAAGCTATCAGAAATAATGACTAATCTGAAACCTTTAGATCAATACAAAGTTCATTTTGCAAAAAACTCATATGGAGATGAACCGTTAGATGTCTTTATGTCAGACTTTGAAGAATGGAAAAATTGGAATCGTTGGTCAAATGGAAGAAATGATTTCAACCGAAAGTATATTTTTTCCCTTATCAATTTTTATCCAGAGTACGACACCTGGTTATTTGGTGGAATCTGGGAAATAACAAAGACCGATTGGAGTAATTTTGATAAAGACAACAATCCTCATCCTTATACAATCGAGCTTTGCCATGACTATGAAAACCTCATTGGTCGTTTAAAGATAAGATATAGCCATAGAGATAGAATGGTAAGAAATAAAATGGAAGAATATTTTAGTTCACTTATCCTTAAAGAGATTCTTCCAGAACGATACTCAATAGAAGCTTTTCCAGGATATAAAAAATTAGATGTTCGCTTTAGAACACTTGAAAATGCAATAGAACACGATAGTGTTGCATGGAAAAACGCTTTACAAGTAAAAGGAATATACCTCATAACAGATATGTCAACAGGAAAAAAATATGTGGGAAAAGCATCAGGAGAATATGGTTTTTGGCAGCGGTGGAAAGACTATATTTCAAGTGGGCATGGGAATGATGTTGAATTAATTGACCTCATAAACAATGACAAAGATTATGCGCGAAAAAATTTCAAATTTACTTTACTCGAAATTGTTGAGTCTGCTTTTGGGAATGAATTGAATGAACGAGAAAACTATTGGAAAAATGCGCTAACAACAAGAGATTCTCGCGTAGGTTTAAATCGGAATTGATTCCCGGGACACGGAAGAACCTTATCCTCTGTCCTGATACTCGCTCCTGCAAAGACTGTCCTTATAGCAGCATAAAGCAGAAGCGCATCATTAGTTTAGATAAATATACCGATGATGGAAATGATGTCAGTTCTATGTATTCTGCAGAGGATGAGGCACTGGACAACATTGAAAAGGAAGAGTTAATAGCTTTCCTGAAAGCTGAAGATCCGAGAATTGCAGAAATCTACAGACTCTTACAACTGCGGTATAAGCCCAAGGAAATAGCAGTTCGTCTGGGAATCTCTCAGTCTCATGTTTATCAACTCATAGAAAAAGCTCAGGAGATGATCAACAAGTTCAACCACGCAGCAGGGTAAAAACCTGCTGCATTTTTACTTCCACAGAATTTGGGTACAACCACAGAAAACCCCCTTTAGGTGGGGACAAGCCTTTTTGAGTGTAAATTAATGACTGATGTTCTTGCCCTGAAATGATGGAGTTATGAGGGCAAAATAAAAGAGAGTTATGCGTTAATTCTTTATCTAAAATGAATTAAGCAACTCTCTTCTGCTGTGTACCTTTGTATCCATTAGTACTATTGGATATGCCCAGAACGAGACTCGAACTCACACATCCTTTCGGAAACTTGGACCTGAACCAAGCGCGTCTACCAATTCCGCCACCTGGGCATTAGCAGAAAAAGAATACTAATTAATAACAGACCTGTCAACTCAGCTAGATTGTAGATTGATTGATAATCAGTTAAAATCATACCTATGATAAAAATGCTCTTTTTAGGGGAAATAGTGGGCAGAGCTGGAATCGCTGCCGTCAAGAAAGGCCTTGAGAGAATCAAGAGAGACCACTCTATTGATTACACAGTCGCGAATGCTGAGGGTGTCACCAATGGCTTTGGACTTGGCAAGGCCCATTCTTTGCAGCTTTTCAAGATGGGAATTGACCTGCTAACTGGCGCTGAAAAGCTGTTCTATAAGATAGATATGGTGGAATTCCTGCCTAAGGCCAGCTTCATTATAAGACCAATGAACTATCCTTTGCAGACTCCAGGAAGATCTGTGAAGAACATTACGATAAACGATAAGAAGATTGTGATTGTCAATCTTCAAGGCAACTCTGACATGAGGCAGAACATACAGAATGCCTTCATATCGATTGACAGCTTTCTGAAGAAGGTTGAGGAGGATACGATAGTCCTTGTCCTATTCCATGCATCAACAACCGCTGAGAAGGCCACGATGCTCCACTACCTTGATGGGAAGGTCGCTGCCGTGATTGGCACACACACAAAGGTGCTATCTGCAGATCAATTTGTTACTGACGCAGGAACAGGCTATATTTCAGATAATGGACGAGTTGGCTCATTCATGTCTGTCGGTGGCTTTGATCCAGAGGTGGAGATCAATAAGCTCAAAAGCCAGATTCCGGCAAGGAGCAAGGAATGCTGGGAGCATGGGATAATCGAGGGCGTGGTGGTCGAGATAGATGAGGAAAGAGGGCGCTGTGTTGCAATAACGCCTATTAAAGAGAAAGTCGATATTGAAAGGCCAAAGGAAAGCTGATGAAACAGAAGGTCACAGTATTTGAAAACAAAGGAGAAGAGCTTGTAGTCGGTTGCGATAAAACAGCCTGCGAGGGCTGTCATGGCTCAATGTTCTGCGGGAACAAGGAGAATCTTTTTGAGGTCCTCAATCCTAACGGCATCGATCTAGAGAAGGGAGACAAGGCAGAGATCGAGATGCCCACTGGCAGAACCCTCACTTCGATTCTTTTGAGCCTGGCCTTCCCTCTTTTGATGTTCTTTCCTGGCTATTTCGCTGCAAGCCAGCTCTCGCAAAACGAGCTTATCATGCTTTTGGGTGGCGTCCTATCCATGGCTCTTGGCTTTGGAATCGCTGCACTGTATTTCAGGAAAAGAAAGAAGGAGTACACTCCTTACGTAATCGGGAAAGACGAATAGAACATGAAGAAAGCCTTGATCCTCATCCTTATATCCCTACTCATCTCTTGCACATTCTCAAGCAAGGAAGAGAATGAGCCAAGGGAGAAGACTGCATACCCAGATTTGGTGCTTGAAAATGCTGAATACCTATTAGGGCAAAGCAATGAAAGACCTATAGTTGTCAGGGGAGAGAGGATCACATTCTACTCAAAGGACAATAGGGCTGAGCTTGAGAGGTTCTCCTTCTCCCAAGAGGATGAAGAAGGCAACATCATTCTTCAAGGATCTGCTGATGAAGGCTTGATCAACACAAAGTCGAAGACAATGGATTTGAAGGGGAACGTCTTCCTGGAAAAACCCGGAGAGGGAATGGAGATCCACGCAGAGAACCTTTTCTTTGACAGTGAGAGTGAAGAAGCTAAAGCAGATGGGAAAGTTGTGGTAAAATCTAAGGATGGAGAGTTCTCAGGCACCGACTTTTATGGAGACCTAAGGAACATGGTCTACTCTTTCAGCGAAATGGAGGATGGGAAAATCAAGATATGAGAAAAGCGATCCTATTTTTAGTCATATTGGCATCCTCTGTGCTTCTATTCTCCTCGGATTTATCATTCTCTGGAGGGAAGAGCTCCCTGAGCTTAAAGGAAGGAAAGGAAGAGGTTGTGCTCTCTGAAGGAGCGCACGTCGCAGTTGATGACCTTGTGATTGACAGCGAGAGGATCACCCTCAAGGGCGAAGGATGGACAGAAGTCACATGCAGTGGCAAAACTGTGATTGTTGACAAGAAGAACAACATCGAGATAAGAACATCCAGCCTCTGGTTCGACAGAACAGAGGAGAGAATGCTTATATCAAGCTGGTACGAAATCGATGACATGAAAAACGAGATATCGGCAACAGGAAGCCTGATGGAATTCAATATGAAAACAGGCATCATAACCCTCGATAAGGATATAACACTGCTGAAAATCACAGAAGATGGAATCATGAGATGCAAGGCTGAATCTGTCATCTTCGACAGAGAGAGCCAGAGCCTCTCCTTAAGAGGCAATGCGTCTGTCATCTGGAATGGCGATGAATACTATGCTGAGGTTATCTCAGTGAACCTTGAGAATGATACAATAAGCTTGGAAGGTAGAATAAAGGGAACGATAAATGGCTGATATCCTAAGAGTTGAGCACCTATCTAAATTCTATGGAAAGAAACACGTAGTGAAGGATATCTCCTTTTCAATGGAAAGCGGTGATATCACAGGACTGCTAGGCCCAAATGGTGCTGGAAAGACAACATCCTTCTACATGATAGTCGGCTTCATAAAGGCAAACGGTGGCAAAATCATAATAAATGATGAGAACATCACGTCCCTTGCAATGCACGAAAGGTCCAACCTGGGCCTTGCATACCTACCTCAGGAGCCATCCATCTTCAGAAAGCTAACTGTTGAGAACAACATAAAGCTTGTTCTTGAGACACAGAAGTCACTGACAAAGGCACAGAAGAAGGAGAAGCTGGAGACACTTCTTTCAGAATTTGGAATCAATAGAGTGCGCAAGCAGTTCGGATACACACTATCAGGTGGCGAGCGACGAAGAACAGAGATCGCGAGAGCGCTTGCGACAAACCCTAAGTTCCTGCTGCTTGATGAGCCATTTGCAGGCATCGACCCAAAGGCAGTCTTTGAGATCAAGCAGATAATCAAGAGACTCTCCTCTAACGGGATTGGAATCCTATTGACTGACCATAATGTCCGAGACACGCTCGAAATAACAACAACAGCGCACATAATATCAGATGGCGAGATATTGGTATCTGGCTCTAGGGAGGAAGTGCTTGCCAACCAAATGGCAAAGGAAATATACTTCGGCTCCGACTTTGAAAAGGAAAGCACTTAATGGAAGCAGGTCTCTCACTATCGCTTAAGCAGCAGCTCAGAATCAGCACACAGCTTGTCCAAACGATGGAATTCCTTGCGCTCTCAACTGAGGAATTAGCTGAGAAGATCCACAAAGAGGCTGAAACGAACCCTGCCATGATAGTCAAGGAACCATCTGTCTCCTTTGATACCTTCTCAGCAAGCTATAGAGGCAAGACCGAAAAAAGAGAGTCATTCTCAGACAGCGCCTCCTACGGCTCAGATATCGGAGAGGATAAGGAGGAGACTAATTGGGTTGAGGGGATGATTGGGGAGAAGGAATCCCTCCAAGAGCATCTTCTGAAGGGTCTGGGCTGCCTCGATATAGACGAGGATGTGGAGAATGCCGCAATCACGATAATCACTGCCTTGGACAAGAACGGATTTACAGGCCCTGAACCAGAGAATCTTCTTCCTGAGTCGTCGAGGCACCTTGCAAGCCAGGCTCTTAAGGCAATCCAGTCATTGGACCCAACAGGCGTCGGCGCCATCGACTGGAAGCACTCATTGATGCTTCAAATCCAAGAATCCGGAGCGCAGAAAGATGAGCAAGAGCTCTTTGAGAAGCTGATCTACAATGAGCTTGAGAACCTCAAGGCAGGTAAGACTGCCTTAGTTGCCAAGAACCTAGATACAGAAGAAGAGGATGTTAAAGCGCTCTATGCCTTCTTGAAGACTCTCACACCC
>JAZURW010000020.1:0-1896 GCA_045606405.1 Candidatus Ornithospirochaeta sp.
TCTTGACCTTTACCATAGAGCATTGTTCCGATAGCGTTGTCTGGGAGGTTCTTTAAATTTGCGTTCTTGTCAACATACATTGTGAGCTGTCTATCTAAGTTACACTCTTTGGTGAGGCGGTTCAATGGTTCGCTGAAGTGAACTGCATCAAGTCCATCAGCTCGAATCAGTTCCCCTTTTTGTTGATATGAGAGTTCTTTGAAATCCGCAGCCAGCAGCTCGGTGAAACCTGAAGGGTAGATGATAAGAACCATAGGGGAGGTGGGGGTTTTGGTTAGTTCTGGTATAGGGTGGGGGAGCTCACAGGAGTCTTCCTGACTCTCAAGTTTTTCAGCCTCCTTAAGTTTCACTTCCCAATAATTCTCAATTTCATCTGCATATCCCATATTTTTGTACTCCTGACTATGGTCGCAAATATTCTCGATTAATGAATCATATCCATATCTGAGAGTTCTTAGCATCAGTAGGAGCTGCTCCTCTTCTGACGGAAAGATTTCCTTTGGAAGAATCTCTTCAATCCCCTCGGCGTCGAGGATCTCATCTATTATTTCCCAACATATGTAGAGGTGCTGAGCAAGTCCCCTTAGGGCAAAATCATAGGCTTCTGCCAGGTCTTTCTCAAAGCCCATCATCCCATATAATTTATATTTTGCAAGACAATACTGACACATTCTGTCTCCCATTGCTGCCCCAATTTCTAACCGTGCGGCAAGTTTTTCGTGCCGTTCTTGTTGAATTTCAGGTGAAAGTTCATCCCAAATATCTTCCTCTTCTACTCCATACATCATACAAGAAGGTATTCCTTTAGCAATGCCCTCTTCCATATATGACTCATATAGAGCAATATTACCTCTTTGGTAATATAGAAGTGCGAGATCCAGAATAGCTTCCTCCAATCCCCCTTCTATACATTTTTCATATTCCTGTATTGCCTTTTCGGTCTCACCCAATGCTTGATAAAATGAGGCAAGTTTCTCTCTCCATAGGAGAGTCGCTTCGGGTTGCTCAGCATTTCTGATGGCCATATCAATAGCCATTTGCTTATTGGCTTTAGTATAGTCACATCCATAGAACAAATCGGAGCAGTGTTGGAGCTTTGCAAGTTCACTACCTTTTTCCAGAGCTGCGCAATGCAATATGTGGCTCAAATGACGGTCCATTTGCCATATCATTTTGTATTCATCATAATGGTCTCCGTAATAGAGCATAGTAGAGATAAGGTAAGTGGCATCTGCAACGCCGTTGTCAGAGGCAAATTTGAAACAGTCCCACGCCAATTTCCACGATTCTTCATCGTACTGGGTTCTGTAAAGCCATTGCCCATAACCATATTTGCCGTATGGGTCTTCGCTTTTACTTAGTTTGTCGACCATCTGTGGGGATAGTCTGAACATATTTTTGCTATTCCAAAATATACTAAGAAATTCTCTGCTTCCGTTTATTTCAAAATCTTGTAGCATAATCATTAATTTATGGTTATCAAATCTGCATAACATCTCTCAAATTTAAATATAAATCTGTAAGTATCCAATAGCTTGTAGAAACTTATAGAGTAGGTGAGTCTGTATACCAAGCGTATGAATACAAAGTATAAGTCTAATAAAGAGGATGTAGGAAAGATTGCTCCTAATATAGCAGATAGGGATTTTCTCTTAACTGCGCCTATATTAGAAATGGATAACTGACATTACCGAAGTCAAGATAAAGGATATGAAGATATACCTTTCTGCTATCTAGGATATGTTAAATGGGAAGGTCATATCCTACATCATATCATCCTGCCCTAAAGATGAATATGAGTATGTTCGACAAGGCCTTCAAAAGACATATATACACGAAGGGCTTATATTGCACTCTGATTAGGGATGAAAATATCAATATTTGAGATATCATAAA
>JAZURW010000021.1:0-12071 GCA_045606405.1 Candidatus Ornithospirochaeta sp.
GGTTTTATTCTTTTACAATTTATTTTTAATTCCTTAGAAAGCAATATAATGCCTTTCTGAAAATTTAGTTTGACTTCATTTTTGGGTTATAGTAATATGTAAGATGCGATTAAAGGACAAAAATTGTTGATTTTAGTCCAAAAACTGGAGAAAAAACGTGGTTAAGGATTTAGTACCTCGAGTCCATTTTTACGATCAGGATTTTGTCGACATGTATGACAGAACCTGGGTTTGGATTGATGAGGTATGGCATCAGGGAGATAAGGATGGCACCTTCCCTGAAGGATATCTCACATATAAAAACGACCCAATCATAAATCTTTTCGATGTCACAATGACATCGCTTTTCCTTGTTTACAGCAACAAGACATATAGTCCGTATTCAATGGTCGATTTCTTCTATTCCATGCAAGCTGACGATGGCCAGATAGCAGAGATGTATGACATAAATGAGAAGAAGGCGGTTTTCAGCAAGGACAACCCAATGGGTGTCACTCTTCCTTTGCTTCCTTATGTCGAATACATGTTCTATCACAAGATAGATAACAAGAAGAGACTGAAGGAAGTCGTGCCAGCGCTTGAAAGATACTATGCATGGCTTCAGGCTAACTTCCAGAGGGAGAATGGTCTCTACTCTGTTCCATATTCAGCAACCCATATGGGCAATCTTCCAAGAGAGGGTGCGGAGTACACCATTGACTTCAATTCAGCTGTCGCTATCTTTGCGCTTTACATGTCAAATATCGGCGATATCCTGAATGACAAGGAGCTTGCCTTCAGGTACAAGAGAATCTATTTCTCTCTCAAGACAAGAATCAACTCAATGATGTGGGATGAGGAAACCAGCTTCTACTATGACCTTGATGGGGAAGGCAACAAGATTTTCAACAAGCATATTGGTGCATTCTATACGCTTTTGGCAGAGATCCCTAACGATGAGTACGCTTCCTTCTTGATTGATAAGCTGAAGGATGATAAGGAATTTGGGACAGACAATCCATTCCCAACAGTGCCAGTATCATCAAAGTATTTCTGCGAGAATGGAAATGGATATATTGGTGGCGTTGTGCCTTTCTGCACCTTTATGGTTGTCAAGGGACTCTCTAATTACAACTCCTTCATCTTCGCAAGAGAGTGCGCGATAAGGCATATGTACTTCATCCTTGACACCCTGCACCCTGGCGATGACCAGCAGGGAGACACTTGGGAGATCTATAAGCCATATTCAGAAGGTCCTGCAGTTTGTCCTCTGGATGGGCCTGAGAATAAGAAGAGATATATCCCAATGATAGGGCTATCAACGATTACGATGGTCATTGAGAATATCGTGGGACTTGAGATATCCCTTCCAAAGAAGACTGTGTATTGGACGATGCAGAATCTTGAGGCTATGGGCATTGAGGACCTTAGCCTTAGGAAGAACAACATAACCATACTCTCGAATAAGAATGCGAGAGGCTGGGAGATCAGACTTGAGTCCGAGAAGCTGTACTACTTCACCATCCATATTCTGGAGGAGGACAAGAAGAAGACGCTTCCTATTCCTTCTGGCAAGTGTTCGATGCTTATCGATAAGCTTTGATGCAGTGGCCCCACTTGGGGCCATTATCTTTGTTTTTATCGCTTCCTTATGTAGTAAGAAAACCTCAATATCACTATTATTTAGCATATGGCTAGATTGCTCATCCTATTGCTATTGATTCTTTCATTCTCCTCCTGCGAGGGAGAGAGAGACTATCTTTCTGTAGCGCTATCGTCAGAGATGACGACTATGGATCTCCAGGTAAGCACCTCCCTCTCGGGAAGACTGATTGCCCTAGGGAATGTCTACGAGAAGCTTTTTGTGCTTGATGGGGATGGAAATGTGAGATGTGAGCTAGCAGAGAGCTATGAGCTGTCCGAGGATTCAAGGAGACTCACGATAACGATAAGGGATGGTGTTCCTTTCCATAATGGGAAGATAATGAGCGCAAATGATGTTGCCTTATCAATGAATCGATACCTTGATTTCTATGGCGCTAGCGATGGGTATGTCCAGGACAACCGGTTTGAGGTTGTTGATGAAAGGACTGTTGCGATAGAGGGAGTGGCAAGCCTTGTCCTCTTCCCTTATCTCTTGGCAGCATCTCCTCAAAGTGCGGTGATTGTCCCTTCTGAGACGATAGAGGATGGTGTGCTTAGCGAGGGCATAGGAACAGGTCCTTATAAGGTATCCAAATGGCAAAGCGGAGAATACATCGAGCTGGAAAGGTTTGAGGATTATAAGGCATACAGTAGTCTAAATAATGGCATTTGGGGTAATAAAAGCGCAAATATTGAGAAAATAAGATATTATTTTGTTCCAGATGCGGTTACTAGGAGATTGGGACTTGAAAGTGGTCTCTATGACTTCATAAACGATGTGATGAGCCAAGATGCCAGTGCCTTTGAAGAGAATCCCGAAATAGATTTAATCTCCTCAGGGGAGTCTGGGATGATTGCCCTTGTCTTCAATAAGAGCAGGGGGCTATGCGTGGATGAGGAGTTCAGAAGGGCTTTATCCTATTTGATGGATAGTGAGAATATCATGAGAGCCTGCTATGGAATCAGGGGTTATTCAACCCACGCTGATTACATGGAAGCAGAGCAGAGCGGATGGATAAGTGGCAAGGAGAATCCTCTTAAGAAGATTGACTTGGAAAAAGCTGAGGCTATCCTATCATCTAGCTATGATGGGTCTGTATTGAGGATATTGACCTCGAATCTATCGAATATGGATAAGCTTGCACTTGCGGTTAGCCAGGATCTTGAGAGAGCAGGAATCAAGACAGAGATCATAGCAGTCGATTGGGCTTCGATGCTGGAGTTGAGGAAGGATAGCAGCAAGTGGGATATCTTCATCTCAGCTTTCTCTCAGGTTCCTCTTCCCAACCTGAAGTCGTTTTTGAATCCGGATTTCCCTGGCTGGATAGGAGAAGAGGAGCTTGAGCTTGTCTCCAAGCTCAATGGGGCAGAGGACATTGATGAGGCTATGAGGATCTGGAGGGATGTAGAGCCGGTGCTTTGGGAGGCAGCTCCTGTCTATGTTCCAGGCCACTATATGACAGAGTACGCTTCCACTACCCGCCTAAAGGGTGTGATAATCCAAAATGGGTTCTTCTTCTGGAACGCAGAGCTTGAAAGTAGGTGATCAAGTGGCAAAGCGGATTACGTTACGCATTCTATCTGTAATGCTCACGCTTATCTTGGTATCCTTGGCTGTATACAGCCTGAGCCATTTCTCACTAGGGGACAGCGCCTCTTATATTTTGTCAGAGGAGGCGAGTCAGGAGGACCTGATTGCTTATAGAGAGGCATTGGGGCTGGATAATGGATATTGGAAAGGCTACATTGAATATTTGAAGTCCTTTTTCACATTAGAGTGGGGGACTTCAATCTCCGGGCAAAGCATAAGGGATGTCATTTTATCTAGGTTGCCTTTGACACTTTCCTTGTCCCTTTTCTCTACAGCTCTTTCTGTTGCCCTCTTTCTTTCCTGGGCGGTTATCTCCGCAATAAAGGGAAAGAAGGTTGCGAAGGCAGCAGAGGCGTTTTCTGTCATTGCGATGTCAATGCCCTCTTTTTTGGTGTCGATTCTCCTGGTGTTGCTCTTCTCCCTGCTTCTTAAGCTATTTCCTGTGGCTGGATACATTCCAGCATCCTCATCAATCATAGGTTATGCAAAATCAATGGCGCTTCCCACTCTCGCGCTTGCAATAATGAATTCCCCTCTATACCTCAGGATATATTCCTCTGAGCTTAGGAGGCTAATGGCAGAGCCATATAGCCAGTCGATAATAGCCCAAGGTGGTGATAAAAAGGATGTGGTGCTTCTCTCTGCATTGAAGCCTTCTCTGCTTCTTGGGACCTCTCTTATCGCAGAGAGCCTGGCTTCTGCGCTTGCGGGGAGTGCGATAATAGAGACAGTGTTTGCTTTGCCTGGCTTCGGATCCTTGATGGTGAGTGCAGCTCTTTCAAGGGATGTGGCTCTTTCAGGGACATCCATTCTGCTGATCACAGCATTGGTATCATTTGTGTATATCGCATCTGAGATTGTTCAAATGCTGCTGGATCCTAGGATGAGGAGGAATGGATGAGAAAGATTGGAATCGGTGTTGCGCTCATTCTTGCGATTATTCTTATTTCATGCGCAACAGCTAGCTTCAACCCTGCAATCGATAGCTCTAAGGCTCTCTTGCAGCCTTCTTGGGAGCATTTGCTTGGTTGTGACTTTCTTGGGCGCGACCTGCTTTCTCTGATGAGCTCGGGAGTGCTAATCTCCGTCTCGGTTGCGGCTCTGACGGTCTTTATATCGATCTCAGTGGGGCTCTTGCTTGCCCTTGCGATGTCTTTTAAAAGTCTTTCTTTTTTTGCTTTCCCTATCTCAGACAGCCTGAAGTTGCTGCCAACAGTCCCTCTTGCCCTCTTTTTCTCCTCTGTTGGGGGGCCTGGGGTATGGAAGCTTGTGCTAGCAATGTCAATCACGATGATTCCGGTTGTCTCTCGTGCCTGCTATGCAAGGCTTGCTGTATTGAAAAAGGAGAGGTTCATCCTCTCCTCCTATGCAATGGGGAAAAGCCATCTGTGTGTTTTCTTCACTCATATGCTTCCTCATCTTCAGTCATATCTGAGAGAGCAGTCGGTCTCCCTCTTTTTGTCCTCAATATTGCTTGAGTCCTCTCTTTCCTATCTAGGCACAGGACTTCCTGCAGGAACGCCATCTCTGGGTAGGATAATAGCGGATGCGAAGGCATATATGCTATCTGAGCCATTGCAGCTTCTCTTTCCAGCGCTGCTGCTTTTTTTGATAGGCTTCTCTCTTGTGATGGTGATCAAGGGCTTATCAGAGCTTGACCCTGCCTCTTAGCGATCGAGCAAGGGTTAGCTTATCTGCGTAGCCGAGCTCTCCTCCTATTGGCAAGCCTGATGCAAGTCTTGTGATAGCAATGTCCTCTCTATCCTTGAATATCTGTCTTATGTATAGGGCGGTTGTGTCGCCTTCCTCTGTTGGATTTGTCGCGATTATGATTTCCTTGAAGCTCCCTTGTTCGACTCTTTGCTTAAGCTCCTTGATTCTGAGATTTTGAGGACCGATGCCACTAAGAGGGTTTATCGCGCCTCCAAGCACATGGAAAAGCCCATTGTAGATGCCTGAGAGTGATATGCTAAGCACATCCTGGCTCTCCTCAACTATGCAGAGAAGGGAGTTATCCCTTCCTGGAGAGGAGCAGTATTGGCATATATCATCCTCTGTATAGCAGCCGCAGATAGGACAGGTGTGTATTTTATCCTTCAATGTGGCGATAGCCTCTCCTAGTGCTTTGTTGTATCCAGAGTCAGTCTTGATGAGATGGTAGGCAAGCCTGGATGCGGATTTCTCACCCATGCCAGGCAGCTTCTTGAGAAGCCTTGTCAATTCCTCAATGCTTGTCATGGAGTGATCCCCAGCTTTGCTGCTTCTCTTTTCGTATAATCCTCTATGATCTGCCTCATCTTATTGGAGGCGTCATTGAAAGCAGATGCTATCATTACCTGGAGCATCTCCTTCTCGTTCTTATCGATTATGATTTCAGAGACATTGACAGAGATCACCTGGTATTCTCCATTTATGGTCACCTCTACCATGCCAGCCCCTGCTGAGCCTGTTGCTGTAAGCTTTGCAAGACTCTCCTTAATCGTCTTCATCTGGGCTTCGATAGTCCCCATTTTCTTCATCAGCTCGAATGGATTGAAGTTGTACATCGTTGCTATTCTCCTTCTTATCTTCCCTGCCTCTCCCTGCATCCTCATGGAAGATGATAGTGCCTCCTAGGAGGTTCTTCAGCTTCTGCATCCTCTCAGAGGGCTCTCTTTCATCAATCTTTGGAATATCGAGCACGCAAGACACTCTATATTTCTCTCCGGTGATTTCAAGAAGCGCTCTTTCCACATCCTTTATGCATCCCGATACGCCATTGAATGCAAGATTCCTTTGCATCTTGAAAGTCAGATTGTGAGCGCCATCATCTATGATATCGACAACAGATGGAAGATGGCGAGCTGCCTCAGGGCGGTTGAGGTTTCTCAGCTCTGAGATGAGCCTTGGGATCATTGTCATGTCAATGAGAGGTGTTTCCTTCTTTTCCTCCTCGGCATAGCAAGAAGGGATATCCTGATCTTTCATCTCTTCCTGAAAAGAGGCTTCTGGCTTGACGTTATCTTCTTTGGCTGCTCTCTCAATTACTGTGAGCTGAGGTTTTTTTTTAATGACGATGTTGCCTTCAGCGATTCCCTGTCTCATGCTCTCAAGCTTCTTGACAAGAATTTCTGATGAGGTCAGATATGGGAGGGAGGAAAGCCTTGAGAATAGGAGCTCTATTTCGAATCTTGGAGAGAGGGTGTACCTTATATCCCTGTAAAGATTGATAAGCGATTTAAGAGCTGCCTCCAGCTGTTCCTTTGAAAGGGCCTCCACGATGTCCTTTGGTATATCATCTTCAGCTGTTGATAGCAGATCGGCTCTCCTTACTCCGTTCTTATACAATAGGAGAGTGCGGAAGAAATCGGCGCTGTCTTTTATGATCTGCTCAGCGGATACCCCGCTATCAAAGAGCTCAGATAGCACATCCATCGCCCCAGAGGAATCTCCAGAGAGAGATGCGGAGACAATCTCGTTTATCTTTGAGAACCCCGCAAGATTCAGTCGTGTCCTGATTTTCTCAAGAGTTATGTGGTTTCCAGAGAATGCCGCCACCTGATCGAAGAGCGTGTAAGCATCTCTCATTGAGCCAGTGGCCTCCTTGGCAATCCAGAAGAGGGCATCCTCATCTGCCTTTATATCCAAATCCTCTGCGGCGCTCTTCAGACAATCTCTGATGAGGTTCTGGCTTATCAGCTGGAATCTGAACTGCTGGCATCTAGATCTGATTGTCGCAGGCACCTTCTGCAGCTCTGTCGTTGCGAAGATGAAGATGATGTACTCTGGTGGCTCCTCAATGGTCTTCAAAAGAGCATTGAAGGCAGATGTGGAGAGCATATGCACTTCATCGATTATGTAGATTTTGTACCTTGAGCTTTGTGGAGGGAAGAGGACTTCCTCTTTAATGGCCCTGATGTCATTGACAGATGTGTTGGAGGCACCATCGATCTCGATTACGTCAACGCTATTGCCGCTTGTGATCTCATTGCAGGATGTGCAATCTCCACATGGATGGGCTGAGGGGCCGCTTTCACAGTTCAAGGCCTTTGCGAGAAGTCTGGCAGAGCTTGTCTTGCCAACGCCTCTAGGGCCTGAGAAAAGGTAGGCATGGGCTATTCTGCCCTCCTTGATTGCATTCTCGAGGGTGGAGACGACAAACTCCTGTCCAACGAGCTTGTTGAAATCCTGTGGTCTCTTTCTGGTTGCGGTTACTTCGTAAGCCATTTTGCCTCCATTTCCAGTATAGCATAAATGAGGGCTAGATATAACTAGAGCGAGTGCTAAAGAAAAAAACAGCAGCAAATGGTCCTGGTCACTTGTGAATTCCTCATACCGCTGCTACATCCCTGTCCTGACGGGGTTTTGAGGCACACAATGCCTGGTATCTGCTGCTGATTCAGAGGGAGGAGATGTCCTCATTAGTTCCTCTGAAGGTATTCTGCATTATTTTGGCGAAATTGAAAAGAGACAATAAGATAACTTTTATAAATAACTATTCCTGTTTTAAGATGAGGTTATGAAGTATACGGAAAAGAATGCGAAAACCATAGCAAGCTGGGTGGAAGAAGGCTGGATATGGGGCACTGAGGTATCACATGATGCTTTTATGAGGGCAAGCAATGGAGAGTGGGAGGTTGTTCTCACTCCAACTAAGGCTGTGCCTAAAAGCTGGTTCGGGGATATTGCAGGAAAGAAGGTGCTTGGCCTTAGCTCTGCGGGGGGACAGCAGATGCCGATTTTGACAGCAGCAGGCGCTGAATGCACGGTTTTTGATATCACAGAGGCGATGCTTGATAAGGACAGGCTTGTTGCGAAGCGGGAAGGAATAGCCATCACCATAGTCAAGGGAGATATCACAGAAGAGTTTCCATTCAAGGATGGGAGCTTTGATCTGATTTTCTATCCCGTCTCTAATTGCTATTACCAGGATATGGGGCATGTTTTCTCTGAGTGCTTCAGGGTATTGAGAAAGGGAGGCAGGCTTCTTTCTGGATTATCCACGGAGATGAACTATATAGTCGATGAATCAGAGAAGAACATCGTTAACGCCCTTCCATTCAACCCTTTGGAGAATGAGGAATATATGAAGGAGCTCGATGAGACTAATTCTGGGGTTCAGTTCTCCCATTCCATCGAGGAGAATATTGGTTGCCAGCTAAGAGCAGGCTTTGTATTGAAAGACATCTATTCAGATACCAATGGGGAAGGTAATCTTCATCGTCTCAACATCCCTTCGTTTTTAGCAACGCTGGCAATAAAGCCCATATAAATTGAAAAACCAGCCGAAGCTGGTTTCTATATGTAAAGCGGAGCGACCGCGTTATGTTCTTCGGAGAGAGGGAGATTCGAACTCCCGTCGGCTTTTGACCGAACACGACTTCCAATCGTGCACCTTCGACCACTCGGACATCTCTCCATTTGATTTAAACAACAGAATATTACAGAAAAGATATACTATTGTAAATACTTTCAGACAATAGTATTCGCTTCTTTTTTTAAGATCTCAAAGGTCTCCTCTGAGATGACATGCTCTATCTTGCAAGCATCCTCCAAGGCTATCTTCTCAGGCACTCCTTTCAAGATCAGCCATTTTGAAATAGTTGTATGTCTCTCATATATCTTCTCTGCGATCTCCCTGCCTGGAGGAAGCAGGGTGATGTGGCCCTCTTCATCAACCTTCACATATCCATTCTGCCTGAGCTTGCTCATGGCAATCGATACAGAGGGCTTTGAGAACTTCATCTCATTGACAATATCTATCGAGCGAACGTAGGCTTTTCGCTTTTCAAGCATGAGAATTGTCTCAAGATAGTTTTCTGCGGATTCCTGGATGATCATAGACATAGCTAGGCTTAATCTACCATAAACCGGTTAGGATAGCAATTGAAAAATGAGAGGTTTCTATTGACATAAATAGTTAGTCTGCGATAACTTATGTATGGTTAGTTATAGCTAACACAGGCATATTCGGAGAGTATATGAACATAGGCACCTTGATAGTCTTAGCAATATTGATTCTCATCTCTCTTCTAGCTATCCGCTCAATCGTGAAGGATAGGAAGAAGGGGAAGGGCTGCTCATCCTGTCCTTCTTCTTCATTCTGCTCTGGGAAGTGCAAAATAGATAGCATGCTCGATAGTCTCGATAGGGAGACAGAAGCAAGGAAGGATGCTGGCTTAGGCCTTTAGCATCGCCTCAAGATGGTCTACCGTTCTTTCCAATGAATGAGGAAGCGCATCTATCTCTGAGCATGAGTGGCTGAGTATGTTCTGGATGTCCTCAGCAAAGCATTCCGGCTTTTCAACACCAAGCGCATCGATATAGCCCATTAACTTCTTCTCGCCAGGGTGAAGTATTCTTGAGTGGGCGAAGAGAATGTCAAAGTAGGAGGCTAGAAAGGCAGCTACTCTATGGTTAATCGAAATCAAATCATTTCTGCGCACTGCTATCTTGATCTGGTCAAGGAAGTTATATGCATGGTTGTTGTCGATCATGCTGAGATTCAGCTTGATTATATTGTCGCGAAGCTTCTCCGGATATTCTGATGAGCATCTTTCGATTAGTGATGAGAGCTTTCCGTTTCTATCGAACAGGGACTTTGAGTTTCCAACATTGAAGATAAAGCAGGTTGTATATCCAAGCCTTGCATTGCACTTTTCCCACACGTCATCAATCTGTGCCTCAATCCAATCTAGGCTTCTGTACATGATGTCAGCAGAAGGGCCTTCTTTTGGGATTATCAAATCCCCCTCTTCAAAGGCCGACTCCCCAAAGCTTCCATCTCCAAGACAACCAAGGAGGCTTTTTCTTATCTTCGTATCAATTGGGGAGGTGTGGTAGATGTAGATATCGTAATCTGAGAGAGAGTCATTGATAAGCGCTGTTGATGATCCAGAGAGCGCAATAGCCTCAATGTCTGAAAGGGGCTTCAGAATAGTTGTGATTTCTTCATATAGCTTCATGCTTAAATGATAATCAAAGATAGCGATTGTACCATTATCTTCTCTGATTCATGTCCATTTTCTTGCTGAAATTGTCCAAATTGAGCTAAGTGGCCTATATTGCCCCCTGTCAAAGAGCCCATTCCAATAGGAGAATCAGAGCATGGACAGAGTTTTCTTTGAAAAAACATTGCAGAGGGCTGAGGCTCTTATGCTTGAGAGGAGATACAAGGAGGCGTTGGAGCTTCTTGATTCGCTTGACCTTGATAATAAGGAGAGCAAGGAAGGTGTTTATGCTCGCTTTCTTAAGTGCAAGGCTCTCTTCCTTGACACCTCTTATAAGGAGGCTTCAGAGGTCTTAGAGTCGCTTTTGCAAAGCTCTGAGCGTGCTTTTGGGCATTCTCACCAATTTACGATGACGCTTCTTGAGCTGATGGCGAAAAGCAAGTCAAGGGCAGGAGAGCACAAGGATGCAAGCAGGTGCTATCTGAGAAACTGCTTTTCAATAAGGGGCAATAGCCCTAAGGATATCAGGATGATCTCAGACTCCTATGAGCTTTATTGCAAGGAGAGAGCAATTGCCTATAAAAAAGATTGATAGGAGTTGTGTCATCTATTAGCATTATAAAAAAAGGAGAAGACTATGAAGAGGACATTTAAATCCATACTGTATTTTATTTTAGCGCTATCTTTGCTGCTATTCATCCCTAGCTGCGCAACAAAAGACACGAGTGCCTCAACCTCTTTTGTGGGAGGTGTATCTGGTCCTGAGACAGTAAGGACAGAAGTGCTTTTCAAGGGAGGTGTCGTAGAGATCCAGAAATACGGGAACATTGTCCTGGACATCTCACCCTCTGATATGATTGATGCTGGCTTTGAGTATGGCGATGTGCTTTGTCTGAGAGTCAATGGCACCACCTTCATGGTTCCTTTCTGCACCAACTACTCAGATGTTGACACTGGCGCTTTGGTGGCAAGGGATGCTGGGGTGTTGATAGTCGCTGTCAATATGGGCGACTTCGCAACCTCAAATGGCCTTGCTGTGAAGGAAAAGCATGAGGATGGCTCATACACCTGGATCTTCCCAGATGGAACCGGAATAGAGGATATAAAGGTTGAAATCACAATGGGAGAGAAGGGAGGCTATAAGGACCAGTACCTCATCCATCAGCTCGAGAGGACGAATGAAAGAGCAGATTATTCTTCTGATGTTGTCTTCGCCAACTTCAGGAACATAAGCTCAGGAGAGATTGGTAAGAAGGCTCTTTATAGGTCCTCAAGCCCTGTGAATAACGAACTAGGCAGAGCTGGCTATGCAGATGCCTTAGCTTCCATGGTGCTTGTCCAGAGCGTCATGAACCTTGCAGACAACAACGAGGGAATTGAGGGATACATGGCACAAGAGGGCTATGGCTCCCCTTATTACAAGCATCTGTATGGCTCAGGGAAAGTCATAGCATTGAATCTTGGAGTTGATTTCAATGCCGCAGAGTTCAAAAGCGGACTTGCCGAGGGCTTGAGATTCTTCTCCCAGCAGAGAGGCCCATATCTTATCCATTGCAATGAAGGCAAGGACAGAGCAGGCTTTGTATCAGCGCTTCTTGCTGCTTATATGGGTGCATCCTTTGACCAGATCGTTGAGGACTACATGATCACATATGAGAATTATTACCACATAGAGAAGGGCTCAGAGCAATATGAGGCAGTGAAGAACAGCAATATCGTCTCCATACTGAGGACGATTGCAGGAGCTTCGGAGGATGTGGATGTCCAGTCCTTGAATCTAAAGGAAGCTGCAGAGGCTTATATCTCATCTCTTGGCCTGACAGAGGCAGAGATGGATGCCCTTAGAAGCAATCTTTCGAAAGAATGGTGAAATGACCTTTGATATATCGTGGCATTCTATGATTCATAGGCAAATTTGCCTATGAATC
>JAZURW010000022.1:0-7252 GCA_045606405.1 Candidatus Ornithospirochaeta sp.
GACCTGTAGGAACGCGTCTTGCTGATTTCCCAGTCCTGAGGCTTGATGTAGGCTTCAATCTCTCTCTTTTCCAGCTCTTGGAATGACTCAAGGCTGTCATACCCACTGTCGGCACAGTAGATGCCATACTTCCATGGAAGCTTGTCCAGCTTCGCCAGAATATGTCCGGTTGTCTTGTAGTCAGTCCTGTCAGAGGAAATGGATGAGGCGATTATGTAGTTGCTGTCTACTGAAAAGTAACAGTTCTGAGCACCAGTAATGATTAGCAGATATATTTGGCGCCTGAGCTGGTAATTGTTACTAGCTGGCCACAGAAAAGATTCTCATCATCTCCTTTGAAAAGGCCTCAACCATCATTAAAAATATGATTGTACTGTCTTTTATTCAGAAAAGGATTTTGTTGAGGATTGATAGATACTTCTTTCTAAACTCTACGTAGTTCCTAAAGAAAAAGTGCTCACTATTGGAGAGCCTTCCATTTTTCTCATATTTCTTGTTAATGAGCTCCAAGGTGCAAATGAAATCAGCAACTTGAAAGAATCTGTAGTTTCTAGGACTTACTTTCCTAAATGTGATTTGAGGAAGTACTGTAGATAGAGACGATGTCAGGGCAAGAGTAATTTCACCTTGTCCATTATCGTAATAGAGCTTAATGCTATCAAATTGATTGAAATAACCCATGTTCTGATTACAGAACAATGAAATATCCTTTGCCATCTTACTAATAAGACTAAGTTTGTCTGAAAAGTGTTTCTTTTCGTAGAAGAAGGTTTTCCCTCTTATGGGACTTTTCCTTGTAAAATGGGAAATAGCATCAAAGAGCTTTCTTCTATCTTCTAGTAACATTGTTTCATATACTTCTTCTCCACGTATTATTGGTTCTGTATGAATACAATGTCCTGGATATCCTAGGTTATGGAGATGAACATCCATTGCTTGCAGATTCTCTTCGATGCTGTCACTTTGATTATGAAAGACAAATGAAACAATATAGTAAGGGGATACCTTACTATGCATATCAAAATGTCCTGATTCATCTACAAAAATACTAAGTTCTGCCATATAAAAAAATGGCCAGAAATACTCCGGCCTGGATGTGGACCATGGCCAACGCCAGTCCTAAACCAATTACTTGATCTATAATTAAGATATCAGAAAACGCAGAAACTAACAATATAAAAATTATCTATGTTGTTAGTTGTAATATAAAAATCTGAGTGTCTTCTTCTGCTAGAGTTACGGGAAAGTTTGAAAAATTAGCGTCAAATAATCTGTGAAAGAAAGTCATCAGTATCTTTAACCGTTTTTGTCTGTTGACAAGTGTATCCTTTTGGTATTCCTGTTCGTTTCTGATGATTGGACTAGAATGCATACAATGTTCTGGATATCCAAGATTATCAAGCTTTTCCTCCAGCTTCAGGATAACCTGATTGATATCAACAGCCTAATTATGTAGTACCAAAAAATACAATATAGTATGATGAATGTTCAGCATAATCTCCGAAGTCGCATGGTTCATCTACAAATATACTGAGTTCCTTCATCACTAACTCTCAAAGGCAAAAACAATAGGGACTGCCGCATTTGACGACAGTCCCTTTATCATTATCACTCAAGTGTCAGGAATGCTTTATAGCAAGCCTTTGCTGCAAGCACATCCTTGACAGATGTGATCTCATAAGGTGCATGCATGGACATCACAGAGACGCCGCAGTCGATTACCTGCATTCCGTAATATGCTGCGAACTTTGCGATTGTGCCACCGCCACCAACATCAACTCTAGCCATCTCAGCTACCTGGAACTTCACGTTGTTGTCATCCATGCAGGCTCTGAGCTTGCCAATGAACTCAGCATTTGCATCTGATGCTCCTGATTTTCCTCTTGAGCCTGTGTATTTGTTGAATACCACACCTCCAGAAAGGAAGGATGAGTTCTTCTTGTCAAACAGGGATGCGTTCATTGGGTCATAGGCAGCACTTACATCGCTAGATAGCATCATTGAGTTTCTGAGAGTCCTTCTGAGCTTCAATGAGCTATATACGCCAAGTCTGTCCAAAACCTCCGCAGTTGCGTTATCAAGGAACATGCTGTCCATGCCTGTTGCGCCGACTGAGCCAATCTCTTCCTTGTCGACAATCAGGCAGCAGCTTGTTCTCTTTGAGCTTTCATGCTCTAAAAGCGCATCCAGGGATGTGAAGGAGCAGACTCTGTCATCTTGTCCATATGCTAAGATCATGGATTCGTCCAAGCCGAGAGTCCTTGCCTTTCCTGAGGGAACAACTTCCAGCTCAGCGGAGAGGAAATCCTTCTCCTCAATGCCGTATCTTTCCTTCAAAAGCTCAAGGATTCTCTTCTTTCCTGCTTCTTTTTCCTTCTCTTCACCCTCTGGAACATCAATGTCATCGAGACCGATTACGAGATCGAGGTCCTCGCCTGGGATGAATTCGGAGGCTGTTTTCTTCATCTGGTCCTGTGCGATATGAGGAAGAAGATCGGAGATGCAGAGCGTGATGTCGTTGTCATCCTCTCCGATTGTCACATTGATGACTGTTCCATCCTTTTTTGCAACTACTCCGTGGATGGCAAGTGGTATTGTCACCCATTGATACTTCTTAACGCCGCCATAGTAGTGAGTATCGAGATAGACAATGCCTTCTGATTCATACACTGGATTCATCTTCACATCAAGTCTTGGTGAATCAATATGACCGCCAAGGATATTCATTCCCTTCTCAATATCCTCTGAGCCAATCTGGTAAAGTGCGATGGATTTGCCATATTGGATATAGTAGACTCTGTCTCCAGCCTTGAGAGTTGATACAGATTCAATGTTTCTGTAGCCCTTTGCCTCAGCTAGTCTAACGATCTCATTAACGCATTCTCTTTCAGTCTTTCCCTTGTCAAGGAAGTCTTTGTATCTTTTGATTGTGTCCATGGATATAATGATAGACCTTTTCTGCCACATTATAAACAGTAATTAAAGCCATCAATGGTATATAATCTATTTGGAGGCTCATATGCTAGGGACAATTAGAGAGAGATACTATAGGGAGCTGACAGAGAATGTGCTTCCCTTTTGGCTTAACCATGGAATGGATTGGGAGAATGGCGGAATCTACACAGGCCTTGATAGGGACGGAACCCTTCTAGAGAGTGATAAGTCTGTCTGGTTCCAAGGCAGGGCTCTATGGACCTTCGCAGCTGCCTACGAGAAGATAGAGCGAAGAGTGGAGTACCTTGAGGCGGCAGAAAGCCTTGCGCACTTTCTTGAGGACCATTGCTTTGATAAGGACGGAAGGATGTTCTTCAGGGTGGCAAAGGATGGCAGACCAGTCACAAAGAGACTGAGGTACTTCTTCTCTGAGACCTTTGCGATTATCGGCTTTTCCCAATACTACCGCATCACAGGTGATGTTCATTATAGAGATAGGGCCTTTGAGCTTTTGCAATTTGTCGAGAGAATCAGGACAACCCCTGGCATATTGATTCCAAAGATCAATCCTGAGGTCGAGCCTTCGATCTCATTAGGTGGTCCAATGATTCTTTTGAATGTCCTATCTGAAGTGCGTCAGAGTTTTCCAGAGAAGAGAGAATGGATTGATGATTATATGGAAAGGCTGCTACGAGAGGTTGAGCATTACTTTGTGCGTGATGACTTGAAGTGCGTTCTTGAGCAATGTGCCCCAGATGGCAGCTTGATGAGCGACCACTTCGAGGGAAGACTCCTCAATCCAGGGCATGCCATTGAAGCTGCGTGGTTCATAATGAATGAAGGAATCGGACGGAAAAACCAGCGTTTGATAGATTTGGCCTTGAAGATGCTTGATTGGGAATGGGAGCTAGGCTGGGATAGCGAGTACGGTGGAGGCATCATCCAATACAGGGATGCACTGGGTCTCCCTTTGAGTGAGTATCATCAGGATATGAAGTTCTGGTGGCCTCAGTGTGAGGCTGCGATTGCCGAGCTTATGGCTTATTCCGTCACAAAAGACAAGAAGCACCTTGATAGATTCCTATTAGTCGATGAATACATCGAGAGCAGATTCGTCGATCGCGAGCATGGAGAGTGGTTTGGCTACTTCCATAGAGATGGAAGCCTAGCCACAAGGATCAAGGGCAATCTATATAAGGGGCCTTTCCATGTTCCAAGAATGTATATGAAATGCATTGAGATAATCGATTCCCTTGAAGGATGATAGAAAAAGTGGGAGGCATTGCCACCCACCAGAGTATAAGGAGAAAACACAACAGAGAAACATAAGGAGATTGTTTCTAATGACATTGATAGGATAGGGCATCATGTGGACGTATGTTGTCCTAGCTGGATGAAAATTGGCCGAATTTGCCCTCTTTTTTGATTATTTGTTATGCTTTAGCATAGAAGAAGGGAAGACGATTGCCTTCCCTCTAATCCCCTTGCCCCTACCATAGCGTAGGGGTTATTTCATATTCTGGCTTTGAGAGCCTCAAGTGCTTTCTCGTCGATTCTCTCCCAAGCGAAATCAGGGTTGCCGAAGTGTCCTGACATTGCAGCTTTCAAAAAGCCAGGCTTTCTCAGTTCATATCTTTCGATCATCGCAGCTGGTCTGAGGTCGAAGTATTCACGGATCCAGGAAATCAGCTCCTCTTCTCCAATCTTGCCAGTGGAGAAGGTGTCAACATGGATTGATACTGGCTCTGCAACACCGATTGCATAGGCTAGCTGAACCTCTGCCTCCTTTGCTGCGCCTGCTGCAACGATAGTCTTTGCGATGTTTCTAGCAGCGTAAGCGCCTGTTCTGTCAACCTTTGTGGCATCCTTTCCAGAGAAGGCTCCGCCGCCATGGTGGGCATATCCACCGTAGGTGTCAACGATGATCTTCCTTCCAGTAAGGCCTGTATCCGCAGCAGGGCCTCCCAGCACGAATCTTCCTGTTGGGTTGATGAAGAACTTTGTGTTCTCGTCAATCATATCGCTAGGGAGGGCAGGGAGGATGACCTCTTTCTTGATGTCTGCCCTGAGTCTATCAAGCGAGACGTTCTCATCATGCTGTGTTGAGAGGACGATAGTATCGATTCTGATGGCCTTCTTGCCCTCATATTCGATTGTGACTTGGCTCTTGCCATCTGGTCTCAGATAATCGAGGATTCCCTTCTCTCTTGCCTCTGTGAGTGAGTTGGTTAGCTTTCTTGCATATGAAAGAGCAAGTGGCATGTACTCCTCACCCTCATCGGTAGCATATCCAAACATCATTCCCTGATCGCCTGCACCGAGAGTGGATGCATCCTGATAAGATGAGTCCACGCCCATTGCGATATCAGCAGATTGCTTATGGAGTGTGCATGTGATCTTTGCATCCTGATCGAATCCATACTCCTTCTTTGTGTATCCTATTGCCTTGATGATCTCTCTTGCTGTTGCGATGTAATCCACATTCGCACTTGTGGTGATCTCACCCATGATATGCACCGCACCTGGCTCTGCGATAGTCTCGCATGCGCATCTTGAGGTTGGATCCTCTCTTAAAAGCGCATCAAGAATGCCGTCAGAGATCTGATCGCATACTTTGTCTGGATGTCCCTTTGTCACTGATTCTGATGTGAAGTAGCTTTTCATTTATATTCTTTCCTTTATGGCAGTTTTTTGTCCATAAAGGCGCGGAAATGAAAAATCCCATCGCATAGATGGGGAACGCCCCATCATTCAAGCTTTAGCACCTTTCCTTCTGGGAGGTTGCTGTGCGGTCATTGGGCTTGTCCCTTACGCACTCTTTATGGATGATTTCACTCTATGCGTTTTGCCAGCAATAGTCAATATCCTGATAAGGCTTATCAGTGCTTTAACTTTTGAAGACAAAGAATTATCCTCTTTACATGAAGCATGCATTTATTGCCGGAGCGGAGAGCGGGCTAGCAAGGGAAGCGATAAGGATTCTATCAGAGGAGGGATACTATATCTTCTCTGCTGATTTGGCTTACAAGGAGCTTTCAGAGAGTGAGGGGCGAAGCTATATTCCAATTGATGTCACAGATGATGATTCAATATTGAAGGCAATTGAGTTCGTCAAGAGCAGGACCACATCACTTGATATCGTCTCCTCTTTTGCGGGGATTGTCACCTTAGGCTCCTTGGTCGAGCTTGAGACAGATGCTCTTGATAGGATAATGAGCATCAATTGTCTGTCACAATATAAGATCAACAACCTCCTTTTCCCTCTTCTATTGGAGGCAAGGGGAAGGATAATCACAATAACAAGCGAATACGGCGTCTTGGATGCCCTGCCCATACACGGCTTTTACGGCATCACTAAGCATGCTCTTGAAATCTATAACGACTCGCTCAGGCGTGAGCTGCAAAAAAGCGGCGTCTCAGTCGTTTGCATCAGGCCAGGCGCCTTCAAGACTGCGATGCAGGAGGGCATTGGCACTGAGTTTGATAAGCTTATTGAGAGGACGAGGTTATATAAGAGGATTCTCCAAAGGATGAGATTCCTCATGGAAAGAGAGCTTAAAAAGGCAAAGGACGTCTCTCTCTTTGGTAAGGTCTTCAGGAAGGCTGCTTTGAGATCAAGGCCTAAAAAGCATTACAAGGTGCATAACAGCATGGCGATGAAGATTCTAAGTGCGCTTCCTTCCTCTCTGCAGGATTTCATCTTCAGGCTATTCTTATGATAAGGAACACACATCTGTTGAATTTATGGTAATGAAGAATTAAGATTTGCTTATGCTTACTCTTGATACAGTATACCAGGCTTCCTTTGTGCTAAGGGAAGTCGCGAGAAAAACAGATTTGATCCGTGCTCCAAAGCTCTTTGACAATGAAGATGTATATCTCAAGACTGAGAATCTCCAAAACACAGGCTCCTTCAAGCTAAGGGGTGCATATTTCAAGATGTCTCGCCTATCAGCAGAGGAAAAGGCCAAGGGTGTGGTCGCATGCTCTGCTGGCAACCATGCCCAAGGCGTGGCCCTTGCTGCTCAAAGACAGGGCATAGATGCGATTATCTGCGTGCCAGATGGCGCCCCTATATCAAAGGTGGAGGCGACAAGAAGCTACGGTGCTCAGGTTGAGCTTGTCAAGGGTGTTTACGATGACGCTTATCGCAGGGCAAGTCGGATCGTAGCCATGTCGTTCTGTGAGCCAAGGAGTTGAACTGGTGTATTGTCTTCCTAAGACCGCTTGGCCTCCGACTTAAGGTGGAGGCGACAAGAAGCTACGGTGCTCAGGTTGAGCTTGTCAAGGGTGTTTACGATGACGCTTATCGCAGGGC
>JAZURW010000023.1:0-2672 GCA_045606405.1 Candidatus Ornithospirochaeta sp.
GATAAGCTTTGAGATAACCTGGATTCGCTTATAAAAAAGGAGGCATCACATGGAAGATAATGGCTAAAATCCTAATCTTCTCCCATATAAACCTCTGTCACTCAAGCGCTAATTACAGACTCACTAGACAGCTTAAACTATCTTATTTTTCAAATGCACTGAATTGCTTATTAGATAATCTAGTGAACCTTTAAACAAGCGGCATTCCAAGAGATTCTGATATCCAAAGCATTACAATTGCCCCAATTATCACTCCAATAATTACAAATGCACCAAACGCATTATCGCTCTTTTTGTTTAACTTCTGTCTTTCTTCTATTAGAATTTCTTTAAAATCTTTATCACAAAAAATTGCCTTATCGGCAGCCTTGCTGCCAGCATAAATCACAGTTCCCCATATAGAGAAACCTATAGCCCAAATTAATAAGGTTGCTATAATGACTACTAACATAACAATGAAAATATTCATTATTTTCATCCTTGTATGATTATACACCCCCTTTGAAAACTTCTATTTAAATTGCCAGAGGGATATTTATAGTAATTTTTCTGGCTTACGATGTCGCCTCAATAATACACGATGCGAGGAATCTTATAAGCTTAAAAAACGTCTCTGAAGAGGCATTTCACCTCCATTGACAACGACATTATACTAAACCTCAACTTTGTATCTTACGCGTGTTTTTCGCCATTCTTACACACGTCATGCACTTAAATTGCATTTAGTAGTATCCATGTATCTTGCTGTTTAAAACTATTCAGCAGGGAATCCTTAATGCGAAGAACCATTTGTTTTGAACTTAATCATGAATAGAGCACTTCAGTATTAATTAATAAACCACACATGGCATTCACCTTGTGTGGTCTATTGCGCTTTATAATCCCCGAACCTATCGCCTCGGGTAGATTTCAATTAGCTAAATCAATGCATTATGATTCCTGCTCCAAGGAAGCATATAGCAGCCAATGAGCCTGCAATCAAGCCATAAGGAAGCTGAGTGATCGCATGGTCGAAGTTATTGCATCCTGAGGCTGATGATGAGAGAATCGTCGCATCTGAATAGAAGCAGATATGAGAACCGAAAACACCAGCTGAGAGAACTGAGGATACAGCAAGAACTGTATTACCACCAATTGCCTGTGAAAGAGGGATGACAATTGGGAGAGCGATGATATAAAGTCCCCAGTTAGTGCCTGTGATGAACTCTGTCATTGCAAGCACAATGAAGATCTCAAGAGCCATCAACTCTGGTGTCATGATAGGAACAAGCCACTCAATGATTGACTGTGTGAACTGGATTCTATCAGCTGCACCACTAAAGAGGAATGCAAGAATCATCAAGAGAATAGGGAGAAGCATGTTCTTCAAGCCCTCAATGCAGTAGTCTGTGAATTCATCTGCTGTCATTAGGCCCTGTCCAATATAGAAGAAGAACATAAAACCAAGAGTGATCAGAACACCTGCCTGAAGATCTGTTCCAGTGGCTATTGTAGAGATGATGAGCACAGCAAGAGGAAGAACGAAGTTAATCATCTTAGGATTCTCAGGGATTGAGAAATCGGAGTTGTTATGAATATCCATCTTCTCTGAGTTTGGAGGAGCCAGAGGACCACCATTCATTACTCTCTGCTGAGCCTTCTTCATTGGGCCAATATCAGGAACCCAACCCATGCAAACACTGAAAGTCAGGAAGAATGCAAACCATGCATAGAAATTGAATGGAATGGTTTTGAGGAAGTATGCTATTTGGCTTCCGCCCTCTACGTATAGACCATTCTCAGCAAGGATTCTTGATGCGAATACAGCCCATGTGGAGATTGGGAAGAGAACACAGTCAGGCGCTGCAGTTGAGTCAACGATATAAGCAAGCTTTTCTCTAGATACCTTATGCTTATCTGTAAGAGGTGCCATACACGAACCAACAGTCAAGCTATTAAGGTAGTCATCAAGGAAGATCAAGGTGCCAAGTCCCCATGTAGCAACCAATGTGCCACGCTTGGATTTACATCTTTTTGAGAAGAAGTTGCCAAAAGCATATAGGCCACCAGCTTTCTCAATAAGAACAACAATGGATCCCATGAGGCCACAAACTATCATCAACCAGCCTGTATCCTCATCCATCATGACCTCAGTAAGTCCCAAGCCGAACTCTCTGAAGAAACCAACACCATCTGCAAATATATAGCACATCAGAGAAGACAAAACCAAAGCCTCGAGAATTCTTCTAGTCGCAAAGATATATGCAATCAAGAAAGCAGCTGGGATAATTGGAATCAGTATGAAATCTGGAATCACATACTTAATGAAGAATGCCAGCGCAATTACAATAGCAAGAAATACTAAGAACCTGATTGGCTTATACTCTTGCTGTCTTACTGTGTTGTGTTTAGTCATCTCACCCCCATATTCGCAGAATAAAATGAAAAATATTTTTAAAAATCTAGGACAAGTATAGACTATTTATTACCACAAAAAAAGCCTTAATTTTAAATAATTTCATTAATTGGCACATCAGTTTTCTATTAAACCCAAAAAAGGGGCTGTAACAAAAGTCGGGTTTTTTCTGACGGAGGTTACAGCCCTCTTTTTTACCGAAAAATCATCTGTATTTATATTCACGGGCAATCTCATTGGCACCCTTCGATCGCTTTTTCTCTATCCGGTTTTTAAG
>JAZURW010000024.1:0-1988 GCA_045606405.1 Candidatus Ornithospirochaeta sp.
TCACATTCATCTGATGCGCAGCATATGAGGGATAATGTTTGTAGAAAATCGCAGGGATGTCATCCTTGGTGGTGTGGGGTCTGCCAATTCTGCGCCCCTTCTCCTTGGCATTCGCCATGCCAGACTTTACCCTGGCTCTGATGATTGATAGCTCCAGCTCTGCGAACACAGCAGACATCTGAATGAAGGCTTGGCTCATGGGGTCAATGTCTCCCTTGCGACAGTCAATGGTGATGCTTCCCACAATCTCCAGGCGCATATGCTTGCTCTTGATGATATTGATAATCTCACAGAGCTGTTGTGTGCTTCTGGATAGGCGAGACACTTCACAGCATATGAGGGTGCTTCCTTCCTCAGCAACCTCCAGGAGAAGGTCAAGGTTCTGCTTTACCTTGGCATCACCATGCTCCCTCTCAGTGATGATTTCCTCTGCCCCTGCTTCTTTCAGTTCGCGAACCTGGCGATTCAGGTCTTGGCCTTTTTCTTCTGCCAGACTGCATCTTGCATATCCATAAATCTTGCTCATTGTTGCCCCTCCTGTAATCAAAAGGCTGTTTTGTTTCCTTTACGCATTCTGTTTACACATTTGACAGGTTTTCAGCCCTTTTCTTGCTCCTGGAATCTGTCAGCGAAACCAGTTGTTTTTGCTTCACTCTTCTGCCAGTTCTTCATGCTCCTGATGCTCTGACTTGTAGTGTGCCTCCTGTAAGGCTGTGATGTGCCTTCTGAACTCATACAGGCAGGTTCCAATGTCATTGAGCGAACGCATTGCCTCAATCTTTCCTGCCTCCCTCGCCAGCCTACAAAGGATGCCAGCGTCATCTTCAAAGAGGTTCAAGGCTCCTTCAACCAGCAGACGCATTTCGCTGAATGCATGGCTGGTAATCCACATGAAATCATCTTCCAGTTTCATCTGTTCATCCCTCCATATGGGGGAGGTGGGCATCAGCCCACACTCCCCAGAATCAGGTTCACTGCCTTCTCTGCCTTACCAGAGGCACTGACTATCAGCCTCTTATCATCTTTGAGAACCTTCAACCAGTTCTGGATGTAGGCCACATTGTTGCGAAGGCTGTTGGAGGTTTCAAGCCCCACATGATTGACCAGGGCAGAGGCTCCAATCTCTGCGACCAGTTCCTCTTTGCTGTATGCCTCACTACCAAAGAAGGCAGGACTGGTGAGGCGATTCAGTCTGGAAGCATGGCCTGTGCTGTGGGTCAGTTCATGGAACACTGTGCTGTAATACTCAGCAGTACTCATGAACTGTTTGCGAATGGGAAGCACCACTTCATCAGTAGAGGGCTTGTAGAAGGCCCTGTCGCCCTCTGTGTGGAGAAGTTTCACACCTTCGCGAGAGAGGTAATCATAGATGATTTCCTGGGCTTCCTCAATTGCCTCTGCCCCATCAGGCATATGGAGGGTTTCTGTGTGCCTGGGGCTGATGCCCTCGCACTGGTCAATGTGGAATACATTATAGTATCGCAGGAAGGGGATTTCCTTCTTTTCGCCAGTCTCTTCATCTTCTTGCTCAATCCACTTCCAGAAGACAACCATATGGGACTTCTCGCCCTTCTTCACCTTGCCCCCTTCCTTCTGGCACTGGTTGAAGGTGATATACTCGCCAGGGCGACCCAGGAGCATCTGGTTCAGGAGGCTGTAAGGCTTGTCAGTGGTGTGGGCAACACAGTTGCCAGAGGCAATCCAGGGCTTTTCCCAAGGGATGATGCCCTTTTCCATTTCAGTGATGATTCGATCAGTGATTTGCTTGTAGATATGCATGCTTCTTGCTCCTTTTCTCTTGTGGGGAGCAAGGACTTGTGGTAGAATATCCTTGCTCCCCTTGTTTGGTAGAACGTTCAGGGGTGGGCATTTGCCTGAATGCTGTGGTAGGTGTTCAGGCTTTTTACTTTACTGAGAACCTGCGACTTTCGACTCGCTTCATGTAGGGGTCAAGGGCGTCGCCCAGGAGTTTGCGAAGTTCCTTGGTA
>JAZURW010000025.1:0-10280 GCA_045606405.1 Candidatus Ornithospirochaeta sp.
CAGCTGGCTAAGCTGAAGAGCACATATGTGGATGTTCTCCCATCTTTAACTGATGGGCAAGGGAGGATACATACAACATTCCTTCAAACTGGGACAGCGACAGGAAGGTTGTCATCAAGGAGTCCCAATTTGCAGAACATCCCTGTGAGGACAGATGAGGGCAGGCTCATTCGATCGGCTTTCGTGCCAGAGCATGGTGCGATCTTCATGTCTGCCGACTACTCTCAGATTGAGCTCGTTGTTCTTGCTCATATGACAGATGATCCAGGATTGACAGAGGCATTCAGGCAAGGCATAGATGTCCATAAGTACACAGCTTCCCTGATCTTCTCGAAGGATGTTGGCAGCGTAACGCCAGCAGAGAGAAGGATGGCAAAGACGATCAACTTCGGAATAATGTACGGAATGTCATCTTTCCGCCTTGCAGGAGAGCTTGGGATATCTAGAGGGGAGGCCTCTGAGTTCATCAAGACCTATTTTGATCGCTACTCTGGTGTAAAGAGATTCGTTGACAAAACAACCAAGGACGCAGAGAGCCAAGGCTTTGTAAAGACGAAGTTCGGCCATTCAAGGGATATCATAGGCATCAACAGCAGAAACAAGACTGAGAAGGCTGCTGCAGAGAGAGTCGCTGTGAATACTGTCATCCAGGGCACTGCCGCTGAGATCATGAAGAAGGCTATGATTGAGATCAATCGGAGGATAAAGGAGGAGAAGCTCTCATCAAGACTTCTATTGCAGGTTCATGATGAGCTGATCTTCGAGGTTCCTGAGTCTGAGAAGATTCAGATGGAGAGCCTTGTAAGAGATGCAATGGAGAATGCTGTTACGCTTTCTGTGCCATTGAGGACTTCCATAGAGACTGCCCATTCTTGGGGGGACATGCACTGATGATAGTAGGACTTACGGGCAAAAGCTGCTCAGGCAAGAACAGAGTTGCAGAGCTATTGGATCCAAGCCTCTTTTCCGTAATTGATGAGGACAAGCTTGGACATGTTGCGCTAAAGGCGAATAAGGATTTGATCAGAAGGACCTTCGGAGAAGATGTCATCGCACCTGACGGAGAGGTGGATCGCAAAAAGCTAGGCCCGATTGTCTTCTCAAGCCCAGAGAATGTTGAGAAGCTCAACTCGATTTCCCATCCATGGATGGTCTCTGAAACGCTTAAAGCAGCAAGAGGAATCGAGGATGAGGGGAAAATAGCTGTCATCAATGCTGCAATTCTAGAGAAGATGGGCTTTCTTCCATATTGTGATGAGGTCCTTTTTGTCATCTCTGATTACGAGAAGAGATTGGAGAGGGCGATGAAAAGAGATGGAATTAGAGAGGAGGATTTCAGAAAGAGAGCGGATTCCCAGCTTGATATAGGCTCAACTCTCTTTTCCTCTGGAAAGAAAATAATAACAATCATAAATAATGGCACTGATGAAGCTCTTTCTCGACAAATCAAAAACTATTGTGCTAGTATTAAAAAGTAGAGGATTCAAATGAGAAAGAAGACATTGGCATCTATCCTTACTTTTACGATCGTTTTGACGCTTTTCGCGTTTTGCGCATTGTATCTGACAAGGCCAGAATCCAACTCTTATTCCTTGAAAATCCTCGAAGAGGCACGTCTAAGGCAGAAGAGCAGCTTGATCTCTGTATCAGCTCCGCTTGAGACTGATGTCACCCAGCTGACTCAGGAGGAGAGAATAGCGATCAAGGTCGCAGAGATACTCTCCTCAGATGCTCTTTTCGTATCTGACGTCAAGGATGTCCTACTAGAAGATGTTGAATCATCGATGGAGCTTTTAGGCGAGGATATCCGCACCAGTGTCCTCTCTGAAGCCGGACAGCAAATCGATGATGGGTATGCATCAGCCCTGCAGGACGCTGCGGCATATTCTGACAAAGCCGCCAAAAAGGCAATAGCTGCAGCTGATGATAATGCTCAGGCTCTTATCCTTGAGTCTGAGGCAAGGGAGACTGCTTTGATTGATAGCAAGATCGATGCTTTCTTCAATGGCCCTGTGAAGGACTATGTATCCTCAGAGGGTAAGGCCTATAGCGCAAGCGATAGGGCATATGCGGATTTGCAGGCATCAAAGGCCGCATCAACTGCCGCAGAGAAGATAGCAAATGATTCTAGCTTCATAAGAGATATCTCTGATGCTGTTGTTTCAAGGCTTGGCTTTGCAGATGACGGTGAGTATATTCTTCAGATTGACCGCTTGGTTGATGAGGTTTTCCAGTCTGCGCTATCTGATCCTGAGATTGCCACCATATTTGAAAGCGCTATCAACAGGTACTACCTCGAGAATAGTGAAGATATCTATAATGCCCATGTATCAAGATTCCTCAATAGTGTGAAGGAGCTGAGTGATGAAGAGGTTTATCAGTTGTTTGGAATTGATCCTTTTGTGGATTCCTCTGCAGAAGCTCCCTCTGGAAAGCTTGAATTGATTCCAACTGATTTGATAGAACAGCCTCAAGGTGTTGTAGTAACCGAGGTTGTCGAACTTCCTGAAACAAAGAAGGAAAGAGTGTCTGCTCCTGTTTTCGGCATCCCAAATACATCTTTGACAGATGATGATATTGTTATGGAAAGAGATAAGCAGAGAAATGAGGAGCTTGAGAAGATAAGGGAATGGCTAGGTGAGTGAGATCTCCCTTGTCTATGTCTTTTAGTTGATCAGCAATTCCATGATTCCATATTAAAATCTCATGAGGTTTAACAGCCTTCGCATATCTGACTGTTGGATGGAAATGGTGTGAATCATTGTAATGAAATCCACAATTGGAGTCGTTTATAAGCTGTATTTCAATAGTGGCAAACAAGCTGTTTTTGAAAGCCCTGCATTGAGCGAAAGAAGCTTTGTCAGCACTTAACAATCCTCAGGATAGCTTCTCTCCTCTCCCTCGGGTGTCTTGAACTTCCAAGTGTCGCCTTCTCTCGATACTATATGGTTCTCGGTGAGGATCACTTTCCCACCACCGTTTGGAAGATCGATTGTATATTGAGGCATTGAAAGGCCCGAGAGCTTCTTTCTCATCTCTCTCTCAAGCGCAAGCCCTTTAGAAAGCGGCACTCTCAAATGGGCTGTGCCCTTTACAAGATCCCCTTGGAATAGGTAATAAGGCTTGATTCTGTTGTACATGAGCTTGTCGCATAGCTCAACTTGGCTATCTAGGTCATCATTGACGCCCCTTAAGAGAACACATTGATTCATCATCGGGATTCCAAGCCTTACAAAGTCCTTAAGAACGTTGACTGCCTTATCTGTGATCTCCACAGCATGATTGAACTGTGTCATTAGAAAGAAGGGTGCGTGGTGATTATGCCTTTCTAGCATATTGAAGAACTCTGGCGTGAACCTATCTGGATTTGATACCAGTGCCCTCGTGCATAGCCTGTATATGATATCTTCCCTTGCAGCTTTGAACTCCCCAAGCAGGTGATCAAGTTCTTCATCGGAGAGCGTCATGATATCTCCTCCAGTGAGGAGGACTTCCTTTATCTCCCTATGCTTTCTCAAGTAGAGGGCGGCTTCCTTTATTTCCTCGTCTGTTGCGGGCCCTGTCATTGTTCCTGTGAATCTTCTTCTGAAACAATGGCGGCAATATGCAAAGCATCTATCTGTGGTAAGGAACGCGGCTCTGTTTTCGTATCTATGGATGAGTCTTGAAGTCACTGAGTTGTCAACCTCGGCAAGAGGGTCAAGGTTTCCGACTGCATCCTCATTTTCCTTCTCTGTTGGCACAAACTGTCTTCTTATTGATGGATTATCAATAAGGGTGAGGACATTATCGGAAATTAGAAGAGGGAGAGTGTTCTCCTTGCTTTCTTCCCATCCTAGCTCCTCTTCAGTCAGGTTCACATGCTTCTTAAGTTCATTCAGAGAGGTAACGATCACTGAAGTCTTATACTATTAAATCAAAAAAAGAACAATAGATATGGTGTCACGTTAGATCGTGCTTGCAAGTTTACAGAGTAGGTGGCATATCTTTGAATTTCCTACAAAGACATGCTTCGTGTTATTCCTTAGGATATATACCAACTAAAGAAGGGAATTGTACGAAAATAGGAAGAGTCCGGCTTGCTTTGATTGCTTTGTTTGTGTTTTCGTTCTTGTTTGTCTCATGTCGGTGGTTATGATTCTTGCCTGCTGGATTTATTTGAAATCAGAGCATATATGCAATTAGACAACGTATAAAGTAAATGGTAGAATGTCCTTAAAAACATTAGGAGTTTGTATGGCAGCGGAAACAAAGGAAAAAAGAAGCCTTAAGGGATATTACTCTATCACGTTCCTTATTGGTCTTGGATTCTTCACAATGGGTCTTATGGATCCTCTTTATGATACCTATATCCCAATCTTCTTGGGGAAGTATATCTCTTCACAGTCACTTATCGGTCTTGTAATGTCGCTCGACAATCTTTTGGCAATCTTCATGATTCCTATCTTCTCAGCTCTCTCAGATAGAACAAGCACAAGAATCGGAAGAAGAATGCCATATATTGTGACACTGCTTCCTCTGACTGCTCTCTTCTTTGCTATGATTCCTTTTTCAGCAATGGATTCCTTCATCTTCCTTGTAATCTGCATATTCTGCCTAAATATCTTCAAGCAGGCTGTAAGAGGACCAGTTGTCGCGCTCATGCCAGATGTAGTGCCTGCGGATTTGAGAAGTGAGGCTAATGGCGTCATCAATACAATGGGCGGTTTGGCAACAATTTTAGGGACAATTCTTCTTGCTAGGCTCATGGATGTGTATATAAAGCTTCCAGGCAAGGAGGAAAAGGTCAATAACATCCTTGCTTTCCCTATGGCATCTATCTTTGTGATCATTGCTGTAGTGTTGCTCTTCATCTTTGTCAAAGAGAAGAAGCTTGCACTGAGGAACAATGGAGTTGCTGCGGAAAAAGAAGAGAAGGCACCTCTTTTTGAGAGCCTGAAGGCGATTTTCGGCGAAAAGGAGAAGAGCGCTCTCTTTATTCTTCTCTCACTTCTTTGTTGGTTCATTGCATACCAGGGCATTCTTCCATTCATTGGCAAGTATTCAGTGGAGGCTCTTAAGACATCCTCTGGCACAGCATCCCTTGCTGCTGGCATGGTTGGCGTTGCTTATGCTATCTTTGCTGTGCCTTCTGGAAAGGTCGCTAATAAATATGGAAGGAAAAGGACAATTAGGACTGCTCTGATTTCAATCGTTGTTGTTCTCACGCTCGTCACAATACATGGCTTTGCTCTTAGGGCCTTCGGTGGTGAGCAGCCTGCATTCATCTGGACCTTGATCTTCTGGGTTCTCCTATTCTTCTTTGGTATTTTCTGGGTAACAGTTGTCACAAACTCATTCCCAATGCTATGGCAGATGGCTGATTACGCTACAATGGGCATCTACACAGGTGTTTACTACTTCTTCTCACAGCTTGCATCAATAATCTCACCAACTCTTGCAGGTGCTGTTATTGACATTGCAGGCTACCCAGCGCTCTTTGTATATGGAATCGTATTCATGCTCATCGCATTCTTCCTTATGAGCAAGGTTCATAGAGGTGAGGCTGCATCTGAATGATAGCGTTCACTCTGTAGTGGTGTTGAAGAAGGCATAGTCGTTTTTGGATGGCTATGCCTTTTAATTTGTTTTCATTAAAGCTAGATAAGAAGTGTTAAACCAATAACCGAACCAAGAAGTGGTTATCAGATGATTATTCTGGTAGCTTTGTCACATCGATCCAAAGAGTGGAATCAGAGTATCTCTCTAATTCTTCCATCGTAAGCTCAATGGCGCTGTTTGAGCTGCCACAGGCAGGAAATACGGTTTTGAATCTCTTCAGGGAGTCATCAAGATATACCTTAACGCCATCGTTTATCGCAAAAGGGCAGACCCCGCCAATTTGGTGTCCGATCAGTCTTTCAACATCCTCGCTCTGAATCATCTTGGCCTTTGCGCCGAATAAGGATTTGTACTTTTTGTTGTCTATCCTTGCGTCTCCCGCAGTGACAATGAGAATAGGGCTTTCATCTACGAGGAAGGAAAGGGTTTTTGCGATCCTTGCGCCTTCTGTATTCAATGCCGCAGCAGCAAGCTCAACTGTTGCACTGGAGCTTTCCAGCTCCATTACCCTGTTTTCAATTCCAAATTGCCTGAAGTAGGCCTTAACTCGATCAATAGCCATATTAAACCCCTTAAGGATTGTAGACCGATAAATGGAAAATGAAAAGGCAAGCAAGTGCTGGGTGATTCTGCTTTGTTAGTTCTTGAAGAAAGCTTCAACCAAGCTCTTTGCTTTCTCTGCAGAGTCCTTAGCAACAAGGATGTCTTGGCTATAAACAGAAGTGCCACTGTACCACTGCATGAAATCAAGACCACCAGTTGCGGATTTTTCCGCAATGATTCCATTGTTTTTGAGCATTCCAATGATTAAATCCGCCTCTTGAGTTGTTTTTGCAATGAAGATTGATACCATTTTTCATCCTCCTAAGCAAAGAGTAACGCTATTTTCTCAATTAGAGATCTGTTTTTTGTGTGATTTGAGAAGCTGAGGTCTTGGATTATTGAGCGTCAGATCTTTTCAGCCTATATCCAGTTGTATTTCTTTCATAGCCCTCTATGCATTCCTGTGGCTCTGGATCTCCAGCGAAGGATCTCTTGCTATTTCAAAGCATCCAAAAAAGCTGAACTAGGAAGAATAGTTGATGTCTACTCGTATGGAGAACAGGGTGAGAATTAAATTTAGCGAGATATGGAAAATTGGGATTCTTTGTTTGCCCCACTTGTGGCAGTATGATCAATTCTTTGGCGTATGGCTATTTGCTTGCTGCCGGTATTGATGTTGTCACGAAGGTGGATTGAATCTTCTGGGATATGGTTTTCCCGTCTTATCTTTGGATTGTCGTAAAGATGCTCAACCAACAAGCAGGGTGCAGAATTGCAGAAAGAAACGGGCAAGAAGCTGCTGGCCTCTTACCCGTTTTCTGTTGCGCTTTGTGTCAGCTACCTGTTTATTAGTAGCTGCCTAGTGCGTTCATATTGGTTAGTTGTTAACTCTTTCGAGGTATTCCTTTGTCTCTGTGTTGATTCTTACCTTCTCGCCCTGCTTGATGAAGCCTGGAACTCTGATTCTAAGACCAGTTTCGAGAACAGCGTCCTTTGTTACGCCCTGTACTGTATCGCCTCTTGCAGCATCCTCAGTTTCTGCAACAACATAGACAACCTTAGAAGGAATCTGGATATCAAGAACCTGATCCTCCCACATTGTGATTCTGTAAGTCTCACCGTCCTTCATGAGGAACTCGTAATCAGGGAAGTTCTTCATAGGAACTTCAATCTGGTCGTAGCTCTCTGTGTTCATGAAAGCGAAGTTCTCGCCATCATTGTAGAGGTACTGGAAGTCACGGTCTTCAATTGTGATGTCCTCAGCATTATCCTGGCTCTTCATTGTTTCCTGAAGTGTCTGTCCAGTTGCTGGGCTCTTGAGCTTAAGGCGAACGAAGGCTGAACCCTTGCCAGGGTTAACAAATTCGCGCTCAATGACGAGATATGGCTGTCCTTTGATCAGAAGTGCTGAGCCTTTCTCAATCTGTCCTGCTTTAATCATTTTTATACTCCAAATTAATTTGTGTCTTTTTAAGGCAAAAGCCTCTGTAAGAATATCAGAAAGAGCATGAAAAAGTAAAGGTGGTGAAAAAGCTCTTAGGTAATCTCTTTTGGAATAATCAATTAATTTTCAGGTGCAAGGCTTTGCCAATAGATGTCTTCTAAGAGCAAGAGGCTATGCCAAAGCCTTATTTTGACCCTGATTGCAAGGTGCGCTAGATATGACGTCCTCTGAATCTAGCGGCACTGTTTTGCATAGAATGGGTAGGCTATTTCTTAAACATCCTAGACATTGGAAATAAAAGAAGTGGCTCTATCTCATTGCCTTTGTACTGGGTAAGAAGCAGTCTATCGAGGCCAATTGCAACTCCTGAGCACTCAGGCATATCCAAATCAGCAAATGAGAGGTCTGCCTTTGATATGACGTCTTGCGAATTCGCTCTCTCTTCTTCTAGTCTCTTCTGTTCATTGATATAGTAGCTTTTTATCCTCTCTTTGTCTGTTTCCTCTGTATAGCAGTTCGCAACCTCAATGCCCTTGATATACATCTCCCAACGCATTTTATAAGGCTTGTCTTCATAGTTCTTGGCAAGACAGTCTATTTGGGCAGGGTAGTCTCTCAGGTATACCTGCCTATCCTTTGGGAGCTCTGTCTCCACAAATGTGAGGAATATTCTATTGAAGGTGTCTTCCCAGCTTTCGTCCTCAGCAATGGATGATGAGAGCCCTAAACGTTCTGCTTCTCGTCTGAGGTGCTTGATATCCTGGCACTTCAGAAGATCGACTCCTGCATATTTCCAGAAGGCTTCTTCCATTGTGATGATCATTGGCTTTTCTTTTAGCCAATCAGGCTTTGCTATTGCGGTTTTCCCTATCATGTCGATTGTGAGGTCAATGGACTCCTCGTCGGTTAGATCCATTGAGTAGTATTCGAGCATCGTGAATTCAGGGTTATGGACATCTCCAAGTTGCTCGGAGTTTCGGAAGCACTGTGAGATCTGGAAGATGGAGCCAGAGCCGTTTGCTATAAGCTCTTTCATGAAAATCTCAGGAGATGGGATCATGAACAGCTCCAGGTTGCCTGTGAACTCATTGATGAATTTTGAAGAGAAGGCCTTGATCGTGGGCTCAGGGATGAGGGAAGTGGAAAGTGTTGGCGTGAATACCTCGAGATAGCCCTTTTCTATGAAATATTTCCTTATATTCATGAAAAGCTCTGATCTGGATCGCTGTGCATTGAAGTCAAACATAGCCAAATGATATTATTCTAACCCACTCTCTTCAAGTCAAATATGGGTGCAAATAACCATTGTCTTGGTTGAAAGATTCCCCATTAAATAGATAGAATGAAGATGTATGTTCAGTTACACAACAGATGAACCAATATATGCACTCGCAACAAGTTATTCTCCCTCTGCGCTCGCTGTGATCAGGGCAAGCGGTGATGGCTCAGTATCTCTATTACTGCCATTTTTCAAAGGAAGGCTTGGAAAAGCAAGGACCAATGAGGCGGTTCATGGGTATATTGTGGATTCAGATGGCGTGAAGATTGATGAGGTGGTGGTCATAAGGTATGACAAAGGCCATGGATATACATCTGAGGAGGCCTTTGAGATCATGAGCCATGGCTCTCTTCCTGTGATCAGGGCAATATCAAGGGTGCTTGAGAAGGCTGGCTTCAGGAAGGCCTTGAAGGGTGAGTTCACCTATCGCGCATTCATGCACGGAAGGATGGATCTCACTGAGGCTGAGGCTGTTGAGGAGCTTGTTAGGGCAAGGACGAACAGGGCTGGAAAAGAGGCTCTTGAAAGACTTGAGGGCTCAATAAGGAAGGAAGCGGAGAAGGCAAGAGATGAGATAGTCACCATCCTTGCGTCTCTCGAGGTGCAGCTTGATTATGGCGAGGATGAGATCCTGGAGGATTGGATATTCCCTCATGAGAGAGTTGATGCTGTCATAGCAAGGTTGAGGACCATAGCTGCGACATACAAGGCTTCTAGGTTGTACAGCCAAGGCGCACAGGTTGTCCTGGCGGGACGCACAAATGCAGGGAAAAGCTCCCTGTTCAATGCTCTTTTGAAGGAAAATAGGGCTATAGTATCCTCAGAGGAGGGAACGACAAGGGACTATCTTGAGACCTGGGCGGAGATTGATGGGATTCCTGTTCGCCTTTTCGATACCGCAGGATTGAGGGAAGCTGATAATCAGATTGAGATTGAGGGCATAAGGCGTTCTGAGGAGCTCATGAAGGAGGCGGATCTTGTAGTCTATGTCCTTGATGGCGATGAGATGGCCAAAGGACCGGAGAGCAAAAAACTTCTTTATGTCCATTCAAAGCGGGATTTGACAGGGGATTCATCCAATCTTTCCTTCTCCTCAATCACAGGAGAGGGCATAAGCGAGGTCGCTTCTGCTATCAAGGAAAGGCTTACAGAGGATATTGAGGCATATTCAGAGGTCCCATCGGTGGATTCAGAAAGGCAGAAGGATAAGCTTTTTGAGACAATCGAGGCCTTAGAGGATGCAAAGAGGGCAGAGGGTGAGAGTGTTGATATCATGGCGCTTTATTTTCAATCAGCGCTTTCATCCCTTTCTGAGCTCACGGGTGAAGTGACTAGCGATGATATATTGGAGGTGCTGTTCTCCTCCTTCTGTTTGGGAAAGTGATATGCGTGATTATGATGCGATAGTAGTAG
>JAZURW010000026.1:0-24104 GCA_045606405.1 Candidatus Ornithospirochaeta sp.
TTAGGCTTTGGATTCAGATGTGGCTTTTTGGGAATGCTCCACCTTGAGGTCATTCAGGAAAGGATTGAAAGGGAGTTCGATCTTTCCATCGTATTCACCTCTCCCTCTGTACGATATATCGTTCATATGAAGGATGGTGATACCCTTTATATAGACAATCCGCTTGAATATCCAGATCCAATGAGGATTGAATCCACTGAGGAGCCATATATCACAGCCAACATCATCACACCAACTGAGTACGTTGGCCCAATCATCTCTTTATGTCTTGAGAAGAGGGGCGTGCAAAGCGCCATGAACTACCTTGACCAGAAGAGAGTTGAGCTCATCTATGATATGCCACTGTCTGAGGTGCTCTTTGATTTCTACGATCGCTTGAAATCAATCTCAAAGGGCTATGCTTCATTCGATTATCAGGTCAATGGCTACAAGAAGACTGAGCTTGTCAGAATGGATACCCTCGTAAACGGAGATCCTTGTGATGCGCTTTCCCAGCTCGTGTTCAAGGGCAATGCTTACCAGAGGGGAAGACAGGTCTGCGAAAGACTGAAGGATGAGATTCCACGACAGCAGTTCAAGATCGCCATCCAGGCGGCAATTGGCGGCAATATCATAGCACGTGAGACCATATCCGCATTCCGAAAGGATGTCACAGCCAAGTGCTATGGCGGCGACATCTCAAGAAAGAGAAAGCTCCTTGAGAAGCAGAAGGAAGGAAAGAAGCGAATGAAGATGGTTGGTAATGTTGAGATCCCACAGTCTGCGTTCCTTGCTGTTCTCAAGACTGACGAGGGTAAATAATGGAGAGAATGCTCTTTGGCCAGGTGGATGGCAAGGATGTCCATAGAGTATCCATCACTGTGGGTGATTACAGAATGGATGTGCTTACCTATGGAGCCAATCTTTGCTGGTTTGGAACCAAGGAGCAGAACTTCGTGCTCTCCCATGATGCTTTCGAGGACTATATTGATGACCCAAGCTATCAAGGATCTGTCGTAGGACCTGTCGCAAATAGGATAAAAGGCGGCTCCTTTGAAGTCGATGGGAAAGAGTTCCAGCTGGATTTGAATGATGGGCCAAACACCCTTCATTCAGCTTCCGCATGCTATGGTAGGAGAGTGTGGTCCATAGCTGGGCTTGGTGCGAACTCAATATCCCTCATTCTATCGACAGAGAAGGGATTGGGAGGGTTCCCAGGCTCTCATGAGATCATGGTGACTTACTCCTTGTATGAGGATGGATGCCTGAACATCCTCTATCGAACATCCTCGTCTGAGAAATGCCCGGTTGCGATCACAAACCACGCTTATTTCAATTTGAATAGGGCTTCCAAGGATATAAGAAACACTGTCCTTACTATTCCTGCAGACAGGTATGTAGAGGTTGATGATGCCTTGATTCCTATTGCTGTTGAAGATGTTGATGGCACGGATTTCGATTTCAGGATCCCCCGTGCTATCGGAGATAGGAGGAATGGCTCCTATGACAATACGTTCATTCTCAATCAGGGGGCAATCATCAGGGCCGAAGGAGATGCTGCAACACTTGAATGCAGGACCACAGAGCCTTCTTTCCAGCTCTATACAGCTGAGTATCTGAGCGATGAGCATGGTCAATACTCAGGCTTCTGCATTGAGACTGGTAGATATCCCGACACACCAAACCACGATGACTATCCTCAGGCGTTCACTGCGCCTGGAGAGTTTTATATCTCGAATACGACATATAGATTGAGGGTTAGATAATGGCAAAGCTTATAGGAATCACAGGCGGATCTGGCTCAGGTAAGAGCACAGTTGTCAAGAGAATAAAGGATGCGCATCCATCATCTGTGCTGATTGCTCAGGATAACTACTATAAGTCAGCTCCCCATGTCAGCAACAGCAATATCACAGCTTTCAATTTCGACCATCCTGATGCCTTTGACATAGACCTGATGCTTTCCAATCTGCTGGATCTCAAGAATGGAAAACCATGCATGATGCCTCAATATGACTTCGTGACGCACTCGAGAAAGGATGAGTATGTCAAGGTTGAGCCTGAGAAGCTCATAATAGTGGATGGGCTTATGGTATTCCATGATGAGAGGATAAGAAGTCTCTTTGACTTGAAGCTCTACGTTGACACTCCTGCCGACATCAGGTTCATCAGAAGGCTTCAGCGTGACATCAAGGAGCGTGGAAGGACTGTGGAATCTGTTATCGAGCAATATGTGAATGTCGTCCGCCCAGGTCACTTCAACTTCATTGAGCCTGCCAAGGAATATGCAGATCTCATCATCCCAGAGGGTGGGTACAATGAGAATGCGATGCAGGTTCTTATCTCCTTTGTGAACTCGATTTGCGAGGATTGATCAGAGAAATAGAAGGACGACTCCCAAAATGGAGATCAGTGTTCCCGAGATCGATGCAAATGAGAGCTTCTTTTTCAAGATGAATCGGTCCACAGGGAGCAGCAGCACTGGGCTGATCTGCGATATCGCTGTCACGATTCCGACAGGAGCCAGGTTCATTGCCTCCATCTGGCAGCTCATGCCCGCAACAGGGCCGATTATCACAGAAATCAGCAGGATGTAGATGAGTTTCTTGTCCTTGAATACCTTCATGTCCTTGAAGAAGGTCCTCTGGAAGATCAGTCCATAGACGATGAAGGCCAATAGGCCTCCGATATTTCTTATCATATTCGATGATAAGGCATCGACATCATCAAGGGCGTACTTTGCGAGTATGTAGGAGACAGATTGGAAAATCGCACCCAGCACCGCGAGGATGATGCCAAGCTTGACCTTGCTTCTATCCTTTTTCTCTCCTGTTTTCCTTGACTCATCCAATACCATGACGACTATGCCTGAGATTGTCAGGAAAATTGCAAGCATCTGCACCAAAGATAGCTTCTCGTTAAACAGGAACCAAGAGATGACCGCTGATGCAACTGGTGCTAGATTGAGGATGACCAAAGATTCCCTAGAGCCTAAATACACATAGGCCTTGAACATGAGCATATCTGTCACAAAGTATCCGAAGAAGCCTGAGAGCAGGAGAAAAACCATGGTCTGGGTGCTTACATTGGAAGGAAAGCCATTTCCAGCTGCAAGCGAGACTAGGGCGATTATCGGAACCGCCATCCACATTCTGACATGGGCAAGGAAGGATGAGTCCATCCTTTGTCCAAGGTATCTATATGCGACGCTGTTGCAAGCCCAGCAGGCTGCAGTGACCAATGCTAGGATTTGGCCTAAAAACATGTTCATGGATGAATAGTAGCACCATTAGCAATTTGGTGGAACAAGCTTATTGAAGCCTTTTGGCTTTCTTCTGATTATGTATTCATTCTTCAGCTCCTTCATGTCGAAGGAGTCAGGCACAGGATCAAAGCCTGCGAAGAATCTGGAGTTGCAGCGTCCTATCCTCATCGCTCCCATTATCGTGCCGCGTGCAATTCCATGCTTCCTTATCGCCTCGATTGCATAGGATGAGCATGAGGGAGTGTAGCCACAGCTTCTTCCCATGAAGGGGCTCAATAGCGCCTTATAAAGGAAAATAGGTATGAGATACAACTCTCTTAGAAGCTTCATATTGAGAGAATACAATCAATTATCGCAAAAAGTCAATTTTTCTCTTGCGTTTTATTTTACACAATAGTAGAATTTGTAAAAATAACTAGCGACGGCAGCATGAGAGAGGGGCGAGACTCTTGAGAAGAGGGTCTTGACTTGGATTGACTTAATACAATATGGTCAGTTGGATAGGCAATTGTGTTGACGCATGATTGTTGTTTTGTTAAACTTGAAAACCGTCGAAAGATGATAATTAATAGAGAGGTTTAAAATGGCAACTCCTAAGTATAAAACATCCAAGTCAAAGGCAGCATCAAGAAAGCATGCTAACATGAAGCTCCAGGCACCAGCACTCGTTGAGTGCCAGACATGTGGCAACCTTATCCCTTCTCACCGCGTTTGCCCAAAGTGCGGTTACTATGCTGGTAAGCCTGTTGTCGTAAAAGACGAGGAGTAGGATATGACAGAGAATGAAGTATTCAACAAGGTTAAGGATCTTGTTGTCGAGAAGCTCGGTGTCAGCGAATCAAAGGTAACAATGGGCGCAAGCTTCAGAAAGGATCTTGGTGCTGATTCCCTTGATACTTATGAACTTGTTTATGCAATCGAGGAAGAGACTGGAATCACAATCTCTGATGATATGGCTAACGAGTTCGAGACTGTTGGCGACGCAGTAAAGTATTTGGTAAAGGAACTTAACTAATTGAATCCTTATCAGTCAAAAGCTCCCTTGCTCTCCAAAGAGCGCGAGAGGGAGCTTCTTTCATTTATCGAAGACAATAAACTTCATTTCAATGATCTAAGGCTTTTGAACCTTGCCTTCACGCACACATCCTATGCCAATGAGCATAAGGGTGGGGTGGATAATAACGAGAGGCTGGAGTTCTTAGGGGACTCAGTGCTCGGCATGATCACAGCAGAGTATCTTTTCTCTTCCTTTGATAGATTTCATGAAGGAGAGTTCTCCAAGATAAAGAGCGTTGTTGTATCTGAGCAATCGCTTTCAGAGGTTGCATCCGAGATGCACTTTGAGAAATATCTTCTTGTCGGCCATGGAGAGTATAGCCAGGGCGGCACCAAGAAGAAGGCAATACAGGCAGATGCGATGGAAGCGGTCATCGCTGCTATATACCTTGATCAGGGAATTGAGGCAGCAAAAGCCTTCGTCCTTTCCTTCATCCCCTCACAAGTCGATAAGGTTCTTAAAAACAAGGTCAGCTACAAGGACTATAAGACAGCGCTCCAGGAATATTACCAAAAGAGAAGAGGGAAGGTCCCAACATATCAGCTGGTGAGCCAGGTTGGGCCGGACCATGACCAAGTGTTCTCTGTGACAGTCACAATGGGCACGAAGACCTTTGGCCCTGCTGAGGGCAAGAACAAGAAATCCGCAGAGCAGGCTGCTGCCAAGATGGCGCTTTTGGCTCTCGGGCTCGAGAAGGAGTGATCAGCCTTCCATAAGCTCTCTGGCGATGCTGGAGAGCTTTTCTTTATCATTGAGAGCTGGATTCTCTATCACAGCATCCAGCAAGGAATTGAGGATCCTTCCGACAGAAGGCCCCTTCTCAACGCCTAAGGCAATCAGGTCATCTCCCGTGATCCTTAAATCCTTCAGGCAAAGTGCATTGTTTCTGTCGAGTTCCCTTTTTATGCGCACCTTGAGTTCTTCAAGAAGATGGTCTGAATCAGGCTTATCTCCTGTTGTTGCAGCGTTATCGCAGTCGCGAAGCATATAGAGGCTGTCGAGTGATTTGATCCCGACTCTGTTTATGAATCTTCTGACAGCACCATCACTCCACTCTGGAAGATATGAGAACATATGCTCCCTTATTATGCGCAGGATGATCTTCTTTTCCTTATTTGAGGCCTTTAGTCGCTCAAGTATACCCTCTGCCAATCTTTCTGAGATGACCTCATGGCCATAGAAGGTGTACCTTGTCTCACCTGGTCGCCTCGCTTCCTTCTTTCCAATGTCATGAAGGAGGGCTGCGACCTTGACCTCTATTGGATAACCCATGTCCCTTGCTCTTTCAAGCGCGAGAAGTGAATGCTCATAGCAATCCTCATTGTGAAATCCTCCCTGCTCCAAGCCAAAGAGCGCAGAGAGCTCTGGGAGGATGATGTCCATCAGCCCTGTCTCCCTCATGCTCTCCAGCCCATATCTTGGGTTTGAGCTGCCTATGAGTCTGAAAAGCTCATCCTTGATTCTCTCAGAGGAAACCAAGCGAACATTTTCTCTTAGCCTTGAAATGGCATTCTTTGTCCCCTCATCGATCCTGAAGCCGAGCTTTGCACTGAATCTGCAGGCCCTGAGCATCCTTAGAGCATCCTCTTTGAACCTCTTCTCAGGCTCTCCGATTGCCCTCACAATACCCTTTTTAAGGTCTCCAAGCCCATCGTGCTGATCGATTATAACCCCTGTTTTGAGATCGACTGCCAAAGCATTGATCGTGAAGTCCCTGCGCTTAAGATCCTCATCCAGGCTTCTTACGAAGGACACCCTATCTGGATGCCTGCCATCATGGTATTCGCCCTCTGTCCTGAATGTCGTTATCTCATAGCTGCCACCCTTGAAAAGGACCGTGACAGTCCCATGCTTTATTCCAGTGTCTATGGTCTTTCTGAACATTCTCTTCACCTCTCTAGGCTCTGCATCGGTGGTGAAGTCATAGTCATGGTTCTCTGCCTCAAGCACAAAGTCTCTCACAGCTCCGCCCACAAGGTAGAGCGAGAAGCCGTTTGCCTGGAATATCTGAGAGAGTTCTTTGAGCTTAAAGGGGACTTTGTATTTCATAGCCTTAATCTAGCAGAAAAGGGGGAAGATAGAAAGAAGAGCGAGGCCAAGTGATGATTGGATGCTTTAAAATCGAGATTGTTGGAATCCCGTATTCAAAGCAGAGCTGCTTTTATCCCTTCAAATAGTTTCTTCTTAGCCTGACAATACTTGAAGATAGCTGTTAATTTGTTTAAAATCAGTAAATTAGGAGAATATTATGTTCAAACCTGTAAACAATAAGATTGAATTCCCTAAGATGGAAGAGAAGATCCTCGCTTTTTGGGAGGAGAGAAAGATATATCAGAAGTCTGTAGAGTCCAGACCAGCTGATAATGAGTATGTATTCTATGATGGCCCTCCTTTCGCAACAGGATTGCCACATTTTGGACATTTGCTTCCTGGCACAATCAAGGATGCGATCCCTCGCTATCAGTCAATGAAGGGCAAGAGAGTTGTCAGAAGATTCGGCTGGGACTGCCATGGTCTTCCTGTGGAGTCTGTCATGGAGAAGACAATTGGAGTATCTGGTCATTCAAAGATCGTGGAATACGGCGTTGACAAGTTCAATGAGAAGTGCCGTTCCATCGTTCTCACATATACAGAGGAATGGAAGAAGGCCATCACAAGAACAGGCAGATGGGTTGACTTTGACAATGGCTACAGAACCATGGATAAGAATTACATGGAATCTGTATGGTGGTCATTCAAGGAGCTCTATAACAAGGGCTTGATCTATGAAGGCTACAATGTCCTTCCATATTCACCAAAGCTTGCTTCACCTCTTTCAAACATGGAGGTTAACCTTGGTGGATACAAGGATGTCACAGACCCTGCAGTCACAGTAAGATTCAAGGCAGATGGGGAGGAGAGCACTTATTTCCTCGCATGGACAACAACTCCTTGGACTCTTCCTTCAAACCTTGCGCTCGCTGTAGGCCCTGAGGTTGATTATGTCAAGGTCAGAGATGAGGAGTCAGGAGAGTTCTACTATCTTGCAGAGAATCTGATCGGCAAGTATTACAAGGACTCAAAGGGCTGTGAGATTGTCGCAAAGTTCAAGGGCACAGACCTTGTTGGAAAGGGCTATGAGCCTCTTTTCCCATACTTTGCTGATCTTAAGAGCGTCGGCGCCTTCCAGGTTCTTGCAGCAGATTATGTCACAACAGAGGATGGCTGCGGCATCGTGCACACAGCATCAGGCTTCGGTGAGGATGACTACAATACAATGAAGCAGCTTCCTGAGGTTCCTGTTGTCTGCCCAATCGATGCAGAGTGCTGCTTCACAGAAGAGGTAGCAGATTTCAAGGGACTCTTTGTCAAGGATGCAGATAAGCCAATCATCCAGTGGCTCAAGGACAATGGAAAGCTCGTCAAGAGGGAGAACTATCTTCACTCATATCCATTCTGCTATAGAACAGGCATGCCTCTTATCTACAGAGCTATGTCATGCTGGTTTGTGAATGTGCAGAAGGTAAAAGAGACAATGCTCAAGTGCAATGAGCAGATCACATGGGTTCCTGGCCACATAAAGAATGGCAGATTTGGCAAGTGGCTTGAGGGCGCAAGAGACTGGGCTATATCAAGAAACAGATTCTGGGGCAATCCAATCCCAGTTTGGAAGTGCGATGGCTCTGACTACATCGAGGTCATCGGCTCTGCCAGCGAGCTTGAGCAGAAGTGCGGACAGAAGGTTGATGATCTTCATAAGCACTTTGTCGATAAGCTCACATGGCCAAGCCCAGATGGGAAGGGAACGATGAGACGTGTTCCTGATATCCTCGATTGCTGGTTTGAGTCTGGCTCAATGCCATATGCTCAGCAGCACTATCCATTCGAGAACAAGGAGCTCTTTGAGAAGTACCTCTTCCCTGCTGACTTCATCAATGAGGGTCTTGACCAGACAAGAGGCTGGTTCTACTCACTCACTGTTCTTTCAGCAGCGCTTTTTGGAAAGCCAGCCTTCGAGAACTGCATCGTATCAGGAATTGTTCTCGCTGAGGACGGCAAGAAGATGAGTAAGTCTTTGAGGAACTATACAGACCCAATGGATGTTGTAAGAATGTACGGCGCTGATGCAATGCGCTTTGCCCTTCTCAATTCATCCCTTGTCAAGGCAGATGACCTTAAGTATAGCGACAATATCGTAAAGGATGTCATCAAGGAGCTTCTGCTTCCTCTTTGGAATGCATATTCCTTCTTCGTAACATATGCGAATATCGATGGTTATGTGCCATCAGAGACTCCATATGAGAAGCTCGAGAACCCACTTGACAAGTGGATCATCTCAGACCTTGAGAAGCTCATCAAGATCGAAACAGATGCATATGAGAGCTATGATATGCAGATTGCGGCATCATCCTTGATCACATTCCTTGATGACCTCAATAACTGGTACATCAGAAGAAGCAGGAGAAGATTCTGGAGAAGTGAGAATGATGGTGACAAGAAGGCTGCTTATGACACACTCTATAAGGTTCTCACAACGTTTGTTAAGATTGCTTGTCCTATTGTTCCTTTTGTGACTGAGGAGATCTATCAGAACCTTAGGACTGAGAAAATGCCAGAGTCTGTCCACCTCTGTGATTACCCAGAGTATGATGCTCACAATAGAGATGAGAATCTTGAGAAGGAGATGTCAATCATCGTCAAGTCAATTGAGATGGGCAGAGCTTTGAGAGTCGCATCCTCAATCAAGATCAGACAGCCTCTCAAGAGCTATGTGATTGTTGACAGAAACGATGAAGATAGGCTCATTCTTGAGAAGAACAAGGATATCATCGCAGAGGAGCTTAACGTCAAGAGCGTCAAGATCCAGGGCGATGAGGGTGAGCTTGTATCATATTCAGCAAAGGCAAACTTCAAGGTGCTTGGCTCAAAGCTCGGCAAGAGCATGAAGGAAGTGGCTGCGATGATCCAGGCCTTCTCTTCTGATGAGATTGCCGCAATTCTGGATGGAAATGAGAAGATAGTCGCATACTCTGCTGGCGAAATCGCTCTATCTGAGTCCGATCTCATCGTTCAGAGAACAGAGAAGGAGAATGTCAAGGTTCTCAATGAGGGAGACCTCACTGTTGGCTTCGATACTGAGATCACAGAGGAGCTTCTTCTTGAAGGCATCGCAAGAGACCTTATCAGATTCGTGCAGACTGAGAGAAAGGAAAAGGATTTCGACGTTGCTGACCATATCAAGCTCTCTGTCTATGGTGATGAGATGCTCAGAAAGTCTGTAGAGACCTTTGGCGCATACATCAAGAGTGAGACGCTCGCAGACTCCCTCTCCTTCGCAGAGAATGATGGAAAGGAGACTGAGATCAACGAGTGCAAGGTTGTTGTGACTGTCGTTAAAGCATGATCAGGGAGGCTTGCCTCCCTTTATAAGGAAAAACTCATGAAGAAGGCCCTTATTCTATTTGCATTGGCTTTATTGTTTTGTTCCTGTGTCCATAAAACACCTTACAAGGAAGAGTACTACTTCCAGGCAATGGGAGACTCAAGTGAGATTGTCGTGACAGCGGATGTCGAGAAGCTTAAGGAAAGCTCTCTTGATATCTTGGGAGAGGGGAACATAATAACAGAAAGAGCAGACAGAATCACAGTGGGTCTTCTTCCTGAGGATACAGAGGTCTATCCTCTTCCGATTGAGGACTACGAGATAAATGGCGCTATTGAGGGCAACTTCGGCAAGCTTGTCACCAATACAGCACTAGCTTGGTCAAAGGAGTTTGAGAAGGAAAAGGAAGATGGCGTCAAGTATTACACCAATGGCATTATTGAGGCCGGTGTGCCAAAATCAGGCATATTGCTCTTTTCTGACACTAGCTATCAAAACCATTATGATAGAACCTACCTGAACAGGGAAAAACTCATCTCAGATGAGATTGCCCATGATATGGCCGGTGCGGCAGCCAGCCTATATCTGAACTCCCCAAAGACGCTTCTTGATATTGGTTTCGAGCTTCCTCAGACGGCGCTCTCAAAGATCTCCACCTGCTACTTTCTCATCAATGAGAGAGAAGGCGAGCTTTACATGGATGGAAAGCTCATAATGGTTGATGAGGGTGGGGCAAAGACAATGAACACTCTTTTGAGGAACCAGCTTCTTGTTTCCTTGCGAAAGAGCGGAGTCAAGTTCAATGTGAAGGATCTTGCTGCTTACTTCACATATGATGGAGTGGTTGTGTCTATCAACGATTTCGTGCTCCAGGGCGATATGGCAGAAAAAGCACAGGCATTGGTAACCCAAGCAGTTGGGTCAATGCTCTAGAAAAAGGAGAAAAGATGAAAAAGAGAATTCTTACAGGAGATAGACCAACAGGGCATTTGCACCTGGGCCACTATGTAGGCTCACTGAAGAGCAGAGTGGAGCTCCAGAATGATTATGATGAGTTCATCATCGTTGCCGATGTTCAGGCTCTGACAACACATTTCAATAATCCTGAGCTTATCAATGACTCAATATACCAGGTCACAATGGATAACCTCGCTGTTGGCTTGGACCCAGAGAAGGTAGTGATCTTCCAGCAGTCAATGGTTCCTGCGATCCATGTGCTTACCATGTACTATTCAATGCTTGTCACAGTCAACCAGCTTCAGCATAATCCTACTATCAAGACTGAGGCCAGGAACTATGGATACACTGAGATGACATATGGCTTCTTGGGCTATCCTGTTTCCCAGGCTGCTGATATCACATTCTGCAACGCTGATCTTGTGCCAGTAGGTGAGGACCAGATCCCTCATATCGAGTTTGCAAGGAAGATCGTCAGAAAGTTCAATGACCACTATGGCACATCAATCAAGGAGCCTGAATACAAGCTTTCGCAGGTATCAAGGCTATGCGGCCTTGACGGCAATGCCAAGATGGGAAAGAGCATGGGCAACGCAATCTACCTTTCAGATGGGCCTGATGTGCTTTGGGATAAGGTGAGAAACGCAGTCACAGACACAAACAGAATCAAGGTTGCCATCCCAGGAAATCCTGATGTATGCACAGTATACCAATACCATAAGGCATTCAACCCAGAGGGTGTGCCTGAAATCTGCGCAGGATGCACAGGGGCTACAATGGGCTGCGTAGCATGCAAGAAGAAGCTTGCAGAGAAGATGAATGCAGTGCTTGATCCTATCAGAGAGAAGAGACACTACTATGAGGAGCATAAGGGACTTGTCAGAGATATACTCATGACAGGAACCGAGACTGCTAACAAGATTGGAAACGAGAATCTCAAGGAGATTGAAGAGAAGATGCATCTTCATGTTTAATCTCTTTGGATTATCAGCGAAAATGGGCTTCATTGAAGTCCATTTTTCATTTTAAGCTGAGGCTTGGAAACTAATGCCAACAAGATCCTTTTTGTCTTATATATGACGTTAAATCCTTGATTTATAAATAAATAGACGAACTGGTGCTTTCTCCATATCTTTTGGATGTTGATGTGGAGTTTATGATGTTGGATAAAAAAGTTGAAAGACCCTTTGGGCTTAGGGATAAAATAGGATACCTCTTCGGAGACTTCGGGAATGATTTCACATTCGTCTTATCCTCCAGCTTTCTCCTTAAGTTCTATACAGATGTCATGGGTGTCAGTGCTGCGGCTGTTGGAATCATAATCATGGCCTCGCGATTTATCGATGGTTTCACTGATGTGACCATGGGAAGAATCGCAGATAAAGCTAGAGTCACAAAAAATGGCAAGTTCAAGCCCTGGATTCTAAGAATGTGCATTCCAGTTTCCCTGGCATCCTTTTTGATTTACCAAAGCAGCTTAAGTTCAGCTCCGGAGATCTTCAAGATCATCTATCTTGCATTCACATATGTTCTCTGGGGCTCGGTATTCTATACAGCGATCAACATACCATATGGCTCAATGGCCTCTTTGATCTCACCAGATCCCAATGATAGGCAGTCGCTTTCCACATTCAGGTCCATTGGAGCTGTGCTTGCAGGTGCTGTGATTGGATCCTTGGTGCCTTTGATCGCATATGATGAGGTGCCGAATGTAGGAGCAGTGATGAATGGTCCTAGATTCACCTTGGTCTCCTTGATCTCATCAATTCTGGCAATCATCTCATATCTAGCATGCTACATGCTTGTGAAAGAGAGGGTTGTTCCTGAAATGACAGTGAAGGCTAAGGATGACAATGTCTTCAGAATGCTTAGAAGAGCTGCGAAAAACAGGGCACTTATCTCGATAATAGCAGCCTCAGTTGTCATGCTTCTAGCTCAGCTTACGATGCAGACCATGACGAACTACATCTTCCCAAACTACTACGGAAATGCAGGTGCACAGACTATCGCAACCCTTGTGATGGTTGGAGCGACATTATTGTCTGGTGTCTTTGCTAAGCCTCTTGCAAGGCGATTCGGAAAAGCAGAGGTCGCAGCAGTCTCCGCCTTCTTCTCTGGCATCGTAAGTGCTTGCCTCTTTTTGTTCAGGCCGGAAAGCGTTTGGCTCTATATAGCTTTCCAGGCATTCCAGTGGCTTGGGCTAGGCATGTTCACAATGGTCTCCTGGGCACTGATCTCAGATGTCATCGATGATGCTGAGGCGCGAAGCGGGATTCGAGAGGATGGTAGCGTCTATGCGCTGTACTCCTTTGCGAGAAAGCTTGGACAGGCCGCGGCAGCAGGAGCCTCGGGCTTCATGCTCTCATACATAGGATATTCAAGCACCACCGCCTTTGATCCTAAGGTTCTTGACGGAATATATGCAATCTCCACATTGGTGCCAGCTATTGGCTTTATTCTCCTTGCTCTTGTATTGTCCTTCTGGTACCCATTGAAAAAGAAGAAGGTTGAATGCAATCTTGCGCTCTTGAGAAAGAGGAGAGAAGAGGGCGATTAAGAGCCCAGATTCTCCCTGCCCACTGCAAGCATCAGCTTGATTCTATTCTCTTGATTGACCTTGGTCTCTGATGGATCGTAGTCAATAGCCACGATATTGGACTTTGGATAGTGCTCCTTCAGAACCCTTATCTTGCTTTTCCCCACAATGTGGTTGGGAAGGCAGCCAAAGGGCTGTGTGCAGACAATGTTGGGGTAGCCTTTCTCAATTAGCTCGGCCATCTCTGCTGTCAATAGCCAGCCTTCTCCCATCTTGCATCCTAGGTCAATGAACCTCTCTCCTCTTTCTGTAAGCTGATCAAATGAAAGGGGAGAAGTGAACTCCGGGTGCCTCTGTATGGCCTGATGCATCCAGTTTTCAAAGTGCCTGAGAATTGGAAATGCCACATGTGTTGTCATAAAGGATAATAATGGCTTCTTTCCATAGTACTCGTAATCCTTCTTTCTATTGAAAAGAGCATAAAGCAGAAAGGAGTTGAGAGGAGGAAGCATTATCTCAGCTCCCTCCTTTTGCAGGAATCCTTCCAAATCAGAGTTGCCCAGAGTCGAATACTTCATATAGATCTCTCCGACAATGCCAACCTTCAGAATGGGCACTCTATTAACTTCGATGCTTGAGAAATCGTCTGAGATCTCATTGAAATTCTCCCATAAATTTCTCCAGAAATAGCCCTTGTTCCTCTCAAACTTGGATCTAAGGCGATCTAGCCATTTATCAACAAGAGCATCTGTCTCACCCTTGTTGACCTCGTATGGCTTCACTTGGTTTCTTAAAAGCATCATAAGGTCGCCATAGATGATCGCCGCATAGGACTGGAGCAGCATGGTCAAGCTGATTTCGAAGCCAGGGCTAGAGTTTAGATTGGATAGGTTGAGCGAGATGACTGGGATATCAGAAAGCCCTGCCTTCTCAAGCGCTTTAATGAGCAGATAATAGTAATTTGAGGCTCTGCATCCACCTCCTGTCTGAGTGATGGCGACTGCGCATCTATCTCTATCCACAAGACCTCTCTGTATCGCATCTATTATCTGTCCAACAACAAGAAGGCAAGGGTAGCACATATCGTTATGAACATACTTTAGGCCGATGTTTATGATATCCCCATCATAGTTATCAAGAAGCCGTATCTTATAGCCATGGCAATGGAATACCTTCTCAAGAAGCGAGAAGTGCAGAGGTGACATGTTAGGTACGATAATAGTGTGCGTCTTCTTCATCTCTTTAGTGAATTTTGGTGCCAATCAAGCCTCCAGTGCTGCAAATAGGCTTCTGAGCCTTATCTTCACAGCTCCCATGTTCGTGATTTCATCTATTTTGATCTGCGTGTATATTTTGCCTTTTCCATTAAGAATCGATCTCACCTCATCTGTTGTTACCGCATCAAGACCGCAACCGAATGATACGAGCTGTATAAGCTCCATATCATCGGATTCTGATACTATGGATGCAGATTCATAAAGCCTTGAGTGGTAGGTCCATTGATTGAGGACCTCAACATGTGGGGGTTCGCAAGAAGATAGCGAATCCTCGCTGATCACAGCTGCCCCCAGCTTCACAATCAGATTATCGATGCCATGGTTGACCTCAGGATCTATATGGTAGGGCCTTCCTGCAAGAACGATTATCCTTCTTCTCTCAGCTCGCGCTCTTTCTATTATCTCGCTTCCCTTGGCTCTTATCCTCGCTTTGTAGTCATAAAGCTCCTTATAGGCGGACTTCACAGCACCCTTCACCTCTTTAAGTGGGATGTCAAATAGCGAGCTTATCCTCTTTTCAAGGTGCTTTCTGTTATCCAGAGAGAGAAAGCCTAGCATGAGCTTTGTACTTCCAAGGTCATGGTTGTCCTTGATTACCTCTCCATAGTAGGCGACTATAGGGCAGTTGAAGTTATTATCGCCCCCTTTCTCGTCAATGTTGTAGCTGGATGCAGGGATGAAGATATAGTCCAAATCCTCTTTTTTGAGCCACTCGATGCTTCCATGCATTAGCTTTGCAGGAAAGCATACAGTGTCAGAGGGGATGAAGGGCTGCCCCTTCAGATAGAGCTCTCTGTCTGAAAAGGGTGGGATAACCACGTCAAAGCCAAGAGCTCTGAAGAGGGTGCTGTAAAAGGGTAGGAGCTCATAGAGACCCAAGGAGAGAGGCAGTCCCAATCTTCCTCTCTTCGTCTCCTTTTTCGCATCAGAGTATCTGTAGCTTGAAAGCATATTCTGCTTATATGCGAATATGTCATAGTCCTCAAGGTTATCAGAGCCGGCACCATCCTCTCCCTTTTCGCACTTATTGCCAGATATGAGCCTTCGTCCCTTGCCGAAGTCGCAAATGGATAGAAGGCAGTGGTTTTGGCAACCCTTGCATCTAGCAGAGCTGTTTTTCATTGTCATGTGCCTAAGCTCCTCTAAGCTTAGAGTGGAGCTCTTCTTTGAGACTTCCTGACTACTTCTGTCCATAGCATGCAGCGCAGAGCCAAAGGCTCCCATAAGGCCTGCTAGATCTGGCCTGATAACCTCAGCGCCAAGCTCTCTTTCGAAGGATCTGAGGACAGCGTCATTTAAAAAGGTGCCACCCTGGACAACGATGTTTGCTCCAAGCTCGCCTACATCCTTTGCCCTTATGACTTTGTAGATCGCATTCTTCACCACAGATATTGCAAGTCCAGCTGATATATCCTCTATCGAGGCTCCATCCTTTTGCGCCTGCTTTACAGCGGAGTTCATGAACACAGTGCACCTTGATCCAAGATTAACAGGCCTTTTGGCATATAGGGCAAGCTCTGAGAACTCCTTGCTTGTCTTTCCTAGTGCGTTTGCGAAGGTTTGCAGAAAGGAGCCACAGCCTGAGGAGCAGGCTTCATTTAAGAAGATATCATCGATTGCACCATCTTTTATCTTGAAGCACTTGATGTCCTGGCCACCTATATCGAGGATGAAATCGACATTCTTCTTGAAGTGCTTTGCGCCTTTGTAGTGCGCCTCAGTCTCGACTAGGGAGTAATCGAGATTGAATGCCTTCTTCATCAAGGTCTCTCCATATCCAGTTGAGCAAGAGGCCTTTATCGATATTCCAGGGAATTTTTCATATATGTTCTCAAGGAAGTCCTTTACCTTGCTGACAGGGTTGCCATTGTTCTCTCTATAGTCTGTCAGGAGCACCTTGCAGTCAGAGGAGAGCAGGCAGCATTTGATTGTTGTCGACCCTGAATCGATGCCTAAATATGCATTTCCTTTGTACTTTGATATGTCAAGGCGTTCAAGTTTTGCCCTGCTATGCCTCTTGCTAAAGGAGTCATACTCCTCTTCATTTTCAAAAAGGGGCTCCAGTGATGATGAGAAGGCTGTGCTTTTGTATCTTGAAATGCCCTCAATGATCTCGTCCACAGTCATCCTCTTGCTGTTTTTGGATAGGGCTGCACCAAGTGCGACATATAATAGGGAGTGGTCTGGACAGGTTCCCTTTATATTCAATGATTGATCGAAAAGTGCCCTGAGCTTTGGAATGAAGGAGAGTGGGCCTCCTAGATAGAGAACGTTCCCTTCTATCTTTCGCCCCTGCGCAAGACCGCCTATCGTCTGATTGACGACTGCTTGCAATATTGAGGCGCATAGGTCCTCTTTTCTTGCGCCCTGATTGATTAGGGGCTGAATGTCTGTTTTGGCAAATACGCCGCAGCGTGATGCGATGGTATGGATTTGCTTAGATTTTTCGCTTAGCTTGCCAAGCTCATCCTCTTTTATGCCCAGCAGAGTGGACATCTGATCGATGAAGGCTCCTGTGCCACCAGCGCAGGTCCCATTCATTCTCACCTCTAGGCCACCTGTGAGAAAAAGTATCTTGGCATCCTCACCACCTAGCTCTATTATCACATCACTATCTGGCTTTAGCTCTCTCGCGGCCTCTCTTGTTGCATATACCTCCTGAATGAAGGGGATGCCCGCCTTCTCAGCTAGTGCCATGCCGGCAGAGCCTGATAGTGATACCATTACATCCTCAGATCCGAGAATGGCTTTCAAGCGCCTTGCCATATCCATGCACTTCTTAGCTATTTCAGAGTAGTGTCTTTGATAGTCTGAGAAGATGAGAGAGCCATTCTCATCGAGAACGACTGTCTTCAATGTTGTCGAGCCAATATCCATACCGATTCTGTGCATACAAACTGAAAGTTAACCATTGGATTGGATAAAGAGTATGAGCAAAGAAGGCTAAATGTGTTTATTTTTGGTTTTTGCATTGATTTGGCAAGAAAAATGGAGACCTTGTGGTCTCCTATATTGCGTATAACGGCTTACTTCGATGAAGGTCAGTCATTACTGAATGAATCAAAGCTACTTATTTTGTACCATAGCATTGTCTGGATGTAAACAAAAAAACGCAGAAAGCCTATAAAATTTATGATATTTGGAATCCCATGCTTACTTCCTATAGCACGATGAATCCCAGTGCAGCTAGAAGAGCAAGGAATACAAGATTGTAAAGAAGGAAGGTCTTCATGAAGGCACCCCTTTTCCCAGGCATCTCCTTTGTGAAGCATCTTATGCTGATAAGCGATGCAAGAGATGCGACAGGCGTTCCTAAGCCTCCTATGTCAACGCCATACAAAAGCGCTTTGTAGTTGTCTGTGAAGGGCTCAAGCAGGATGGCTGCTGGCACATTGGATACTACCTGAGAGAGAATGAGGCCAGATGCGAATTCATTTCCCCTCACAACAAAGGCCAAAAGCGAAGCAATCTTCTCATTTGCCGCGATAGATGAGGAGAAGATGAAGAAGCAGAGGAAGGTTCCCATTAAGGGCCAATCTATCTTCTTGAAGATGGATCTGTCGAAGAAGAGGAGCATAAGCAGCACAAGAAGCAAAATCTTGACAAGAGGAAAGAACCCCAGCACTGTGAGGAGCACTGTGGCAAAGAGGCATAGATAGAACATCCTCATTGTCTTGCTTCCAATGTCCTTGCCGGTTTCTGGCCTGAGGATTATCTGGTCATGCATCCTGCCCTTGAAAAGGAGCACAGTGGAAGCTATGAGAAGAAGAAGGGATGCAATGACAATTGGGAGCATTGATAGAGCAAAGTCAACGCCGGATATACCCATTCTTTGGTAAAGGAAAAGATTCTGGGGATTACCAAAGGGTGTTGCCATGGATCCTAGGTTGGCTGCGATGGTCTCAAGCACGATCACGGGAATGAGGTAACGCTCTTTTTCAGCAGTCTTCAGGATGAGGATTGTGATAGGTACGAAGGTTAGAAGCGAAACATCATTTGTGATGAACATTGAGAGAAAGAAGATGATCAGGATCAGTGAAAGAGATAAAGCGAAGGTTCCCTTTATCGATGAGATGAGATTTATGATCGCTTGAAGGCTGTTCTCCCTCTTCATTCCCTCCAAGACAGCAAAGAGCATGAAGAGAATGGAAAGCGTTGACCAATTGAGGTTGACGATCATCTCTCCAGTCGGTGGTGTGATCAGAAATGACAGAAGCGCTGCGATAAGTGATATTGTGAACATCACCTCTCTTTTGAAGAAAGACACTATCTTATTCATCTTCTTATCTCTTCGCCCATTGCGTCAAACTCATAGACGACTGTGTTCTTTACAGCCTCATCGATTATATTATCCATATCCAAAGCCTCGAAGTGCCTTCTTGCAACCTCCTTGTGTGGCTTTGTGATAGGGTGCTTTGGCGAGAAGACAACGCAGCAATCCTCATAAGGGAGGATGGAGGTCTCATAGGTGCCGATCCTCTTTGCGGTGTTCACAATCTCCTCTTTATCGAGGCCGACTAGAGGCCTGAGAACAACTAGATCGGTCATTGAGTCCGTGAAGTTCATTGCATCCAGGGTCTGGGAAGCCACCTGTGAAAGAGCCTCTCCGGTGACAAGCGCAGTCGCTTCCCCGCTCTTGGCGATCTTTGTTGAGGTCTGCATCATGGCTGCCCTGAACATCAGAGTCGCCTCTTCCTCATAGCCGTTGTCCCTTATATGCTCCTGTCCTTCTGTGAAGGGCACAACGTAAAGCTTTGTACCCTGAAGATATGGTGCAACCAAGGATGCAAGAGTCTTGACCTTCTCGAGAGCCAGCTCTGAGGTATATGGATATGCATGGTAATAGATGCAATCAAGCTTCATTCCTCTCTTTGCCATCATGAATGCGGCAACTGGACTGTCGATGCCGCCAGAGAGAAGCAGCATTCCATGTCCTGCGGTTCCTGCAGGAAGTCCGCCAGCTCCCTTCTGGGAGGAGGTGTAAAGATAGACTTCGCTTCTAATCTCGCAGGATAGGACATAGTCAGGCTCATCTAGGTTCACAGTAAGATCAGGGAATATCTCATGGACAACCTCAGCAAGCTTTATGGCGACCTCATGGGAGTTCATGAAGAATTTCTTATCCTCTCTTACAACCTTGACCTTGAAAGTTCCCTTCCTTCCGAAAGTGGAGGAGGGGAGGATCTCCCGGGCTTTTCCTATGATCTGGTCAATATCCTTCTCAACGCAGTAGGCCCTTGCGAAGCCTGTGATTCCGAAGGTGGTTGAAAGCGCCTTCTCAATTCTCTCGTCTGGGCACTCCTCATCTATGTATGCGAAGATTCTTCCCTTCTGCTTCTCAATCACTGAGCCATAAGGCCTGATCTTGTGCTTCAGGTTGTTTCTTAATTTCTTCTCAAAGTGGCTTCTGTTGCCACCCTTTAAGGAGATTTCCCCTTCTTTTACCAAATAAAGTTTCTTAGCCATTTATTATTTCCTGAAATGCTTTTACAAGAAGCTCCGCTTCTTCCTCTTTAGTGTTGTTGTCGATGGATATCCTGATTGCCTTTGTTGCCAGCTCATGCTTTATCCCCATCGCTTCATAGATGGATTCTGCCTTCCCCTTTGCATTGTTTGAGCATGCTGAGCCTGAGGAAACGCAGAAGCCCTTATCCATCAGCATCCTCGCAAATACCTCAGATGGCAATGTGGCTGAGATTGAGAGAATGTATGGAGTCGCATTCTCAGGCGAGAGGATTGGGAGATTAAGTTTTGAGAGCTCAAATCTAAGATAGCTGTTGATTCTTCTTGCCTTCTCCTCCTTCTCTTTTCTGTTCTCATACCACTCTGATAGAGCCTCAGCGAAGGCTGCGATACCAGCTAGATTCTCTGTGCCTCCGCGTCTTCCGCTCTCCTGGCCACCTGCCGAGGCATAGCTTCTGAAGGCATTGGGATTCTTGAGGTACAGAATCCCCACACCTCTTGGCCCATTGATCTTGTGTGATGAGAAGGATGCTGCATCCACATCGGATTCAGTTAGGTCGAAGCCTGTCTTTCCCAGTGCCTGGACTGAGTCTGAGAAAAACGCAATTTTCCTTCTGTTCTCCCTTTCAAACTCCCTCACAGCATCAACTAGCTCCTTGATAGGCTGGATTGCTCCTGTGACATTGTTCACTGCCATGACGGCCACGAGCTTGGTTTTTGAGGATAGATTCGCTCTCAGCTCCTCAGCTGACACGAAGCCGCCTCTTGCCTTGAGCTTTTTTACGCTCCAGCCGAATCTTTCAAGGATGGCCAGCTGCGATGATACCGCTTCATGCTCGATCCTTGAGATGAGGATCTCTCCAGGCTCCTGCCACAATAAAGACGAGAAGAAGGCTGTTATGGACTCTGTCGCACCAGAGGTGAATATGATAGATGAGTTCTTTACATTCAGAATCGAGGCGATGATCTTCCTGTTTCTTTCGAGCTCCTCCTTTGCGCTATGACCCATTCTATGGACGGAGGATGGGTTTCCTCTGTAGTTTTCAGCTGTATGTAGATAGACTTCCTGAGCTCTTTTGCTCATTAAGGTTGTCGCTGCGTTATCAAAATAAAGTGCCATAATAATTACCGTCTCTATTTATACTGATTAAAAAGAATTATCTCAATAGCATGGTGCAAGAAAGACCTTTTTGGCAGATACTATCCCAAGTGAAGGGGGAATGCTGAGCATCCCTTTCATGGTTTTTACTCTAAGCCTAGCTAAAGCATGATAGGAGGGCAGATGAAGAAGTGGTGTGCTTTATGCAGAATGCTTTCTTCACAGGAATCCCTCTCTTATGTAGAATAACGCTATGGAAAAGGTATTTAGCGCAACTTTAAAGGGAGGAATAACCTCTGACGTCTTCTTTTCACTGTCCATAGAAGGTCTCAAGAAAAAGCTCGGGGAGTATGGAAAGAGTGTTCTTTATGTCCTAGACACAAACACAGAGGGGATTCTCAGCCTCCCAAAGGAGAACTCGATTGTCCTTCCTCCTGGTGAGAGCGAGAAGAGGTGGGAGTCGATTGACCTTATCCTGAGAAGGGCAGTTGAGCTATCGCTTGCAAGAGATAGCGTATTTATTGCTATCGGCGGTGGTGTGATCTGCGATATGACTGCATTTGCCGCAAGCATCTATATGCGCGGATCTAGAGTCGTGCTTGTTCCAACCACCCTGCTTTCCATGGTCGATGCCTCAGTTGGAGGCAAGACAGCGATAGATTATATGGGCCTTAAGAACCTTGTTGGCACCTTTTATCCAGCAGAGGATATCCTCATCTGCCCTGAGACGCTCAATAGCTTGAGTGAGAGGGAGTACATATCAGGGCTTGGAGAGGTAGTAAAGCACGCGTTCTTGTCAAAGGATGAGGCGCTCTATGCCTTCATGGTCGAAAACAGGGAAGGCATTCTAGATAGGAAGCTTGATGCTATGCTTGAAATGGTCAGGCTTTCGCTTCTGGTCAAAAAGGAGTTCATTGAGAGAGATCCTGAGGAGAAGAAGGGCATAAGGAGCTTCCTGAATCTAGGCCATACCTTCTCTCATGCTCTTGAAACGATATCTGATTACTCAATATCACACGGAGAGGGAGTGGCTTGGGGCATGAAGAGAGCCTTTGATGCCAGCCTTAGCCTAGGTCTTATAGACAAGGGGTACTATAATAGGGCAATGGCCTTGATGGAGGCATATCCTTTCAATGTCAGCCACAAAGTCAAGCGCGATGAGCTTGATTTGTATATCAAGACCGTGAAAAGCGATAAGAAGAAGAGTGCAGGCACTGTCAAATACGTTCTTTTGAAGGGGCAGGGTGAACCTCTTTTAAGGGAACTTGAAGATAGCCTTGTTGAGGCTATTGTCACACGCTGATCAGAGGTCGAAATCGAGTGCCGACTCTATCTTAAGCAATAATAGCTCTGCTCTCTGCCTTAGCTTCTGCTCCTTCTTGGGAAGTGATTCAATAACAGAGGAGAGTGCGAATATCGTCTCCTTGCATGCTGAACCAATAGATGGCATCGGGACAAGAGAGTATCTCTCTCCGCCGCTGTCCTTTAGCGCGAGATATGAGAATTCCCTGTTTCCTGTCACAAAGGGCTTGAAGATGTAATCCATGTAATGAGCAAGCTCCCTGTATTCCTTCTTTGAGAGGGATACAGCTCCTCTTGGCTTCTCAGATAGAGGCCTCTTGACCATGGGGATTAGCCTGAACTCCTTGTCGAGCCTATTTGTCTTTAATGCGTTTTTCGATACGTATTTCCCAAGAGATAGGTAGATTTTTGTGTCTGTTCGTATTTCAAGGCGCCCAGCGTAGGCAAGAGGCACTATGAAGATCTCCTTCTTGCCATCTTTGACCCTGAAGCTCTCCAGCTCTGAAGTTGGGCTTTTCCTTTCTCTCTCTTTTGCCCTGAAGCCCTTCTGTGAAAGCATCCTCATAAGCTCTGGATCCACTCTCTCAATCCATTCAGGCCTAAGAGGGGACACAGTCCTTGCATACATCTTTGAGGTCTGGACAATCTCCCCAGAGAGAATGTACTCAGGGACATTCCTGAACCATGCAGAGCCAGGGTGGATTGAGATTCTATCTGCGAAGGCGCTCCTGAATGAGAAGCGGTCGATCTTTTTGCATACATACTGCCTTAGTCCTGAGATCAGGCAGCAAAAGTATTCAGATACAGAGCCACCCCCAAGCAGTGGCACTCCCATTGATGAGACGATGTCCTCAAGCTGTCCTTTGATATGGACGACTTCTTCCATAGTCTCCGGATCCAGATATCTTTCCTTGCAGAAGGCCACCTTTTCCTTTTTGCTTGATAAAGAGGTGTATTTTCTATATAGAGTCAGCGCCGCAACGAAATCACCATAGGTCTTATCTCCCATTGAATGGTGGACATCCCTTGCTCTAAGCTCCTCTCCCGGGGGCAGGATATAAGGCGTCTTTGTTGACAGGAATGCGACAGATGTCACTACATTAGATATCACTGAAGGATAGTTGAGAATGGCCTCGACAATTACCCTTGATAGCCTTGGAAGGAGCGGGAATCTGATCATCATCTGCCCAATGGATGTCAAGCGATGGTCCCTTTCAATTGCACCGATCAGGATCAAGGTCTCCTCAGCGGATTTCAGGGCATCCTTTTTCGGCGGTGTGATGAATGGGAAGGTCTCTGTGTTGTAGATTTCGAGCTCACTCATCCTAAGCACAACCTCAGCCAGGTCTGAGTGCAATATCTCTTCCTCTGTGTACTCGCTTCTTCTTTTGAAGTTGTCCTCTGAATAAAGCCTGTAGCAAATGCCAGGAGCTGTCCTTCCGGCTCTTCCCTTTCTTTGGTTCGCAGAAGCTCTTGAGATGGGCACAGGGAGAAGAGATGAGGTGAAATTCCTCTGATTATAGAAATTTACCTTTGCCATTCCAGAGTCTATCACGGTTCTTATTCCATCAATGGTGATAGAGGTCTCTGCGATGTTGGTGGAGACGACAACCTTCGTCTTTCCTTTTGTCGTAGGAGTGAATACCTCCTCTTGCTCTTCCTTGGAAAGCCTTCCGTAAAGAGGGTAGAGCTCCAGATGCGCTGCAATCGAAGAGAGCAAGAGGGCTGTCATGCAGGCCTTGATCTCTGCCTCCCCAGGAAGGAATACAAGCACATCCCCTCCATCATCACGCTCATGGGCGTCCTT
>JAZURW010000027.1:0-3063 GCA_045606405.1 Candidatus Ornithospirochaeta sp.
GCTTCAGACAGTCCCCGGACTTGGGGCTAAGGGTGCTTTGAAGATACTATCAGGCATTACTGTTGAGAAGCTTATTCTTGCTTTAGACCAGCAGGATGTGAAAACCCTCTCAAAGGTTCCCGGCATAGGTCCTAAAACAGCACAGAAGCTGATCCTCCAGCTTAGAAACGTCCTTGTCATAGAGGATGTGAAGGATGAGAAGGAGAAGGTTTCTAAAAACAAGGATAGATTCTCTGATTTGATTACTTCCTTCATAGAGATGGGCTACGATAGAAAAGCTGTTATAAAGACAATTGAAGATGTCCTCAATGAGAATTCGCTTCTTTTTGAAGGTTTGGATGACAGGAAGATAGAAGAGAGGATATTCCCATTGATCTTGAGGAGAATCAACTGATGATATTTGAGGCTGATATTTCAAAAGAGGAAATTGAGGAAGTTATTGGCTCAAGGGCTTTAGAGCCAGAGTACCAGGAGGAAGATGGGCAGGAGAATGTCCTGAGGCCTCGATATCTTCAGGACTTCCAAGGGCAAGAGGAACTTAAGGAGAATCTCGGCATCTATATCAAGGCGGCTAAGACAAGAGGCGAGGCCTTGGATCATATATTCTTGCAAGGACCTCCAGGACTTGGAAAGACTACTCTTGCATCGATAATCGCTAATGAGATGGGCACTGAGATCAAGCTGACAAGCGCGACAGCACTGGATAAGCCAAAGGATCTTGTAGGTATTCTGACAAATCTCAGCAAAGGCTCTATTCTTTTCATAGATGAGATCCATGGGCTTAAAAAGAGCATGGAGGAAACCTTGTACATAGCAATGGAGGACTTTGAGATTGACTGGGTGATCGGGCAAGGTCCTGCAGCGAGAACGATGAGGATAGACCTGGAGCCCTTTACATTAATCGGTGCCACAACCAAAGCTGGCGCTGTCTCGAAGCCTCTTGAGAACAGATTCGGCATACCAATAAAGATAGATCTTTATTCACCAGAGGAGCTTGCTCTGATCATTAGACGAAGCGCAAAGCTGCTTGAGACGAAGATAACCGATGAAGCGGTCATGATGATTGCCAAATGCTCAAGAGGAACTCCAAGAATCGCAAACAGAATACTTCGAAGAGTTCGAGACATAGCCTTGGTGCTTGGAGAGGGTGTCATAAATGAGAAAATGGCTTCTCTTGGTCTTGAAAAGCAAGGCATTGACTCCTATGGTCTTGATAAGACCGATAGATCTATTTTGAAGACAATCATCGAAGTCTATGATGGAGGCCCTGTTGGTCTAGAGGCCTTGGCTGCATCAATCAATGATGCCGCTGAATCGATTGAAGTCTATTACGAACCTTATCTTATGAGACAGGGCTATCTTAAAAGAACGAGCAGAGGCAGATGCGTTACTGCTAAGGCCTATGAAGTATTGGGGTTAAAAGGAGCATATAGTGCTGACCAAGGATTTTTACTTTGATTTACCTGAACGACTGATTGCTCAGGAGCCTAGTGAGAAAAGAGGCTTTGACAGGTTATTGGTCCTCGATAAGTCAACCGGAGCATATAAGGACATGATGATGTCAGATTTCCCATCTTTAGTCGATGAGAACACTGTCATGGTTGTCAATAATTCACGAGTTAGAAAGGCTCGTGTCTATGGCGAGGCCTCAACAGGCGGCATCGTCGAGTTCCTGTTTCTTGGAAAGAACGCTGATGGGTCCTGGAAAGCAATGGTCACAAAGTCAAAAAAGCAAAAGGTCGGAAAGAGATTCCTATTCAGGACTCTTGATGGCAATCCTTATAAAGAGGCTGTTATCGAGAGGGAGAATGAGGATAATACCCGAAATGTGAGGTTCACAACATTCATAACGGAGGAGTTCTTCGCTCTTTGCGGTCATGTTCCTTTGCCTCCATATATCAAGCGAGAGGATAACTTCTCGGATGAGACAAGATACCAGACTATATACGCAAAAAAGGAGGGCTCAGTGGCTGCTCCCACAGCTGGCCTTCATTTCACTCCTGAGCTTCTTTCCCTTGTGAAGGAGAAGGGTGTGAAGATATATGAGGTAACACTCCATGTAGGGGCAGGAACCTTTTTGCCTGTGAGAACAGAGAAGCTCGAGGATCACCACATGCATACAGAGAGCTTCGAGATAGATGAGGATACCCTGAAAGAGCTTAATAAGGCTAAAGAGGAGGGCAAGAGGATACTTGCTGTGGGCACAACCTCCATAAGGACTCTTGAAAGCGCATCTGATGATAATGGAAGACTTGTTAAGCTCAGTGGTGATACAGATATATTCATCCATCCTGGCTATAAGTTCAAATTTGTCGACAAACTATTAACCAATTTCCATACTCCTGAATCAACTCTCCTTATGCTTGTTTCTGCGATGGCAGGAAGGGAGAATATCATGAATGCATACTCACATGCGATAGAGGAGGAATATAGGTTCTTCAGCTATGGTGATGCGATGCTGATCACAGAATCTCTTTCTTGATGAAATCCCAGATCCTATTTTCGAGCTCATCAATGCTAAGCTCTCCATCCAAGACCAAGAGCTTGGTTTCCTTAGGAAGGTATTCTAGCTGAGACAGGTAGTTGCTTCTGACCTTTTTAAGGAACTCAGCATGATCGAAGAGCTCCTTATCCTCACCCCTTTTCTCGATTCTTCTCATGCAGCTTTCCACTGATGTGTCAATGAATATGAGGTATTCAGCGTGAGGGAATGGATTGATGGATTTGACGAAGTCCAGATCCAAGTCCACTCCTTGATAAGCGATGGAGGAGTAGAAGTATCTGTCTGATAGAACGATGGAGCCTTCCTCTAGCTTCTTTTCGATTCCATATTCGGGATTTTTGAGATGATCATCTCTATCTGATGCATAAAGAAGTGCTAAGGCACCAGAGGTTGTCTTGACCTTGTGCTGAAGGACATCTCTTACGAGTCTGCCGATCGGATTGTCAGTGGGCTCATGTGTAAGGAACACCTTTTTATCGTAATCCTCAAGCTTCTTTGCAAGTCTTTTTATCTGTGTGGTAGTACCGGCACCATCAAGACCTTCGAAAACAATAAAGTTG
>JAZURW010000028.1:0-6365 GCA_045606405.1 Candidatus Ornithospirochaeta sp.
TATGCTGATTTATATTCATCATACTCGCTTATGTCTATATCCAAGACTTGATTATGAACGGATTCATCAACTTCCTCTAAGTATTCATAAAATAGCTTGTTTCCATCTTTTTGGGAGTTATCTTCAAGGAAAAACAGATTCTTAAGCCATTGTAAGCTTAGCTTATTATACTTCCATGAAGCTAGATTGACTCTTATATAGTCATCTGATATCGCTTCATACAAAGCTATGTCTTTCTCGCTTACACTATTATATTCTTCCTCAAGATATGCATATGCTTTCTCCCCCATGATATGCTCTCTTCCAAAGCTTGCCTGATAAACAAGCTTAAAGAGATCCTGGGATGAAAATGATGGATGCATGCTTATTTCTTTTTCTATATAGGAAGTGATGCACATACTAATATCTTACTGGTATTAGCTTGGCCTTTTCCAGTGCGGCATATAGAAATGGCACTACAATAAGGTGCAATATGATTCCAGGCAGCCCGACAATGAAATAGCTTGATATGAATAACTCCATGGTCAAAGTCCCTCGTGCGAAGATGAATGCCTTGAAAGCACCAGAAGCAATACGCCCTGCTATCATGGAGATTGCAGTTGCAACGTATACATCAGCCATGATTCTTCCTGTCCTTATTTTCATCAAAAGGCCAGAGAGAAGCCCATAGACAGCACATTCAACAATCATCGGCGGAAGATACGCAGCAGGTGGCATACCTGTCACCATCGAGGAAAACAATGGCGAGAGCACCCCTGCGATCAAGCCAAAGACTGGCCCTGTGACCAAGCCGCAAAGCAACACTGGAATATGCATTGGACTGTAGATGGAGCCAGCGTTGGGTATTGCGTGGAATAAGAGAGGCAGGACTACTGCCATTGCAACCGAAAGCGCTGCCACCGTCCCTTTTTTGGTTCTGCTTAGTTCAAGCTGCATACAAGAACCTCCTTATAAAAGTGATTATCATCAAAGAGAAGCAGCCTATCAATTTTATCTTGTCAATCGCGCTTCCCTTGCTATGCTCAATTGTGAAATCCCCCTTATATCCTCTTGCCTCCATTGCCATGGAAAGCGTGTCAACACGCCTGAAGGATGAGAGGAAGATAGGAAGGATTATTGGGATGAACCTCCCAATTCCCCTATTTGAATTGAGGGATCTTATTCTGTTTGAAGCTAGAATCTCCTCCCCTTCCTTTCTCAGCATTGGAATGAATCTCAATGAGAGAGTCATTATCATTGAGATATCACCAACGGGAAGCCTGAGTCTTTTAAGAGGTTGGATCAGCTCGGATATTCCTTGCGCAAGCTCTTTGTCTGACAGGACACTCAATAGGTACGAGCTCAACACAGAGATCGATATGATCAAGAAGGCTATCTCAAGACCTTTTTGGATGCCTTCATTTGTCAGATTGAAAACCCAAAAGGCGAAGAGTGGATTTTCATCGCTATATAAAAGCGCATTCATCACAAAGATCATAAAGGAAAACAGCGCAACATCCTTTATGACAAACAAGGCGGATGCTCTCTTATTGAAAACAATAGCAGCAACAATCAATAAGGAAATGAATATCCTGAAAGACCAGGAAACAGAGAGTACAAGCGAGAGGACCAAAAAGAGATAAGAAAGGATTGTGTACTTTGCGCTAGAAGGCTTAGCCATAAAGCACCTCCTTCAATATCGCATCTCGCTCAGAGATGCCTCTTTCCTCCAGCATTGCATATATTTCTGCAATATCAGATACTTTCATTCCTAGTTCACAATATTTATTCACATCAAGCAAAACAGAGCTAGGACCATCATAGATAACCCTGCCAGAATCAAGAACAATAAGGCGGTCCATCCTCAGAGCAGATAAAACATCATGAGTGGACATGACAACTATAGTGCTGCCTAATTTATCTATCGAACTAAGCAGCTCACGCTTTGAGACCCCATCAAGACCAGAAAGAGGCTCATCCAAAAGCAGCAGATCAGGATAATAGGATATCTGCGAAGCCAATGACAGCTTTCTTCTCTGACCTCCGGAGAGGATATATGGAGATTCGCTTCGCTTAAATGCGCTAGGACCTAAAAGAGCTAGCATCTCGTCACACCTAGCCTCAATCTCACGCTTACCATATCCTCTGGCCTTCATTGGATATGCAATCTCGCCATAGATTGTAGAGGAGAAGATCTGGCGTTCAGGAAACTGAATCAGATAAGAAATACGCCTATGGTATTCCTTCAGGCTTCTCTTGTTATCATGGACATTCACTGAATCTGCGGAAATAAAACCAGAGTTTGGAATCAATAGTCCGGAAAGGATATTCAAAAGAGTCGTCTTCCCACTGCCATTATCGCCCATTAGAGCAATCCTCTCACCCTCTCTGATTTCCATGGAAATGGAGCTTAAGGAGAAGTCATCGCTGCATCGATAGAAAACATCGCTTAGTTCAACTCGCATAGCGCCTCCCTTAGATCCTCAACTGCCATTGGTATTCTAGAAAGAGGAAAGCCCCTTTTTATCAACGCATATGCGACTTTGGATGAGAGGGGCATCTCAATCCCAATTGAGTCCAATAAAGCTTTATCAGATAGAAGAGAGGAGGAAGTGCCGCTAGATATTATTTCACCCTCATGAACAATATGGACATAATCGGCATAAGCGGCCTCTGAGGAATCATGGGTAACTAGAATAATCGTCTTTCCTTCATCCTTCAACGACGAAAGATACCCAAGATACTCATCCTTAAAGCCCCTTGAGACCATTGAGAGAACCTCATCGAGAATCAGCAGATCTGGATTCATTGCAAGACAGCCTGCAAGCGCAGCTCTCCCCATCTCGCCTCCTGAAAGTGTTTCGATAAGACTATCCTGCTTATCCTGAAGATTTGTCCTTGCCAGTGCTGAAAGAGATATTCTTCTTGCCTCATCTCTGGAATGACCAAGATTCAAAGGACCAAAGGAAACATCATCAATCACCTTTGAATAGACAAACTGATCCTCAGGATTCTGAAAGACAAGACCTATCCTCCCAAATGCGGAAACTATTCCAGAATCTGGCTTCAAAGCACCACAAAGAAGCTTCAAGAGTGTTGACTTGCCAGAGCCATTCAACCCCAGGATGGCATGGAACTCACCTCTTTGAAACGATAAAGTCATATTCTTTATTATTGGTTTTCCGGGTTCATAGGAGAAAGAAACATTCTCAATCTCCAAAACAGCGCTCAAATTCTCTCCGCAAGATCTCTTCTGAGAGGCTCATCCTTCTTGGATGAATCTATTTGGCTAATTCCTTCACAACACAGTCAACCATCTGAGATAGTGATACATCCTTCACACCCACAACATGATTGTCACAGAGATTGACGGGAACAAGGATTCTCCTTGCCCTAGACTGAGCTACAGCAACAGCCATTTTCTCAGTGATCTCGCCTAGCATGGAATCTGCAATCACAATGCCGATCGGGCCTATGATGACATCTGCGCTTCTCGAACACACTACCACAGGATTCTCTCCTGTCGCACTCCTGTCAGCCCCAGCCTTCAGCATGGCAGCTGTCGCAACACTGTTTGTTCCAACGGCAATGACCTCATATTTCGGATAGCTGGCTTTTATCGCAGACACAAGCTGTCTGCCAAGTCCGCCACCCTGACCATCTATAACGAGAACCTTCATGAAATGATTTTACAATATAAATGAATGAAAATACAACTCTATGGCTCTATTTAGCATCACGATGCTAATAATCTGTAAAACAGCATATTTCACGCTTTATATGCATAAATTGAGTGTATTCCAAAGGTTTTATGCCATAGTTATGATTATTAATTAACCTAAAGCAGCACTGCTGGATCCACATCCACCTCTAAATACATAGCTCTTGGCACCTTGTATCTATCCAATAGCGCCCTGACAAAGCGCAAGAGCATGGACATATTGTCGCACCTAAGAAGGACATGGTACCTATAGTTCATTGCCTGCTTCTCAATAAGGCAGGCGGATGCGGAGAATATCTCAACCTCTTCGAAGCTCTTCTCCAATTCGCAGGCTAGACTCTCTATTCTCTCAGCCTCAGCTCTGACCTTCTCCTCATTCTTTCCCCTGACTGTCAAATTGACAAGCCTCGAATAAGGAGGGAATATAGTCTCCTTCCTATTTCTCAGCTCAACTCTGTAAAACTCCTCAAGATCATTAAGAGAGGCATATCTGATTGCAGGAGCAAGAGGTTGCGATGTCTGTATTATGACAGTTCCATCTGCGCGGAATCTTCCAGCTCTTCCTGCAACCTGATGCAAAAGCGAGAAGGTTCTCTCAGCTGCCCTGAAATCAGGGAGGTTGAGGGATGAATCAGCATTCAGAACACCAATTAGCGAAACCTTTGGGAAATTCAGTCCCTTTGCGATCATCTGGGTCCCGAGAAGTATATCTATATCGCCATTTTTGAATCCCTCGAGAATGGAATGGACCTTCTCCTTGTCTCCCTCTACAACATCTGTATCCAAGCGCGCGACCTTAGCCTGCGGAAAGAGCGCAGAGACCTCCTCCTCGATATTCTCTGTTCCAAAACCTCTTGGGGAGAGGTCCTTGGAAAGGCACGAGGGGCAGGTTTTCGTAAGGCTCTGCGAATAGCCACAGGTGTGGCACTCGAGCCTTCTCGATTTCTTATGATAGGTAAGAGAGACAGAGCAGTTAGGGCATGTGATCACTTCCCCACAGGTATTGCAAATATAGTTGTAGCTATAGCCTCTTCTGTTCAAGAATAGAAGAACGCCCTTTCCATCCTTCAAAGCTCCCCTGATCGCACTCTCCAGCTCTTCGGAGATATTCCTTTTCTGATTGAGTATGTTTACAACCTTGATCTCAGGAAAGCGTCCATCTCCGATTCTATTTGGCATCGATATGGACTTCACTCTCCTTTCAAGCATGAGCTTCCAAGCCTCCATTGAAGGAGTTGCAGATCCCATTATAAGCTGTGCCTTCTCTTTTGCGGCCCTATGCTGAGCAACCTGTCGCGCATGATAGCGTGGAGTGCTTCCACTCTTATAGCTGGTATCATGCTCCTCATCAATGATTATGAGTCCAAGGTCTGAAAAGGGAGCAAATACGCTGCTTCTTGCTCCAATCACAAGAGAGATTTCACCACTCATGATTCCACGCCAAGCCTTCAGGCGCTGGGATGGAGTCAATGAGGAGTGGAGTATCGCGACCTTACCCTGGAATCTGTTATAGACATCGTTTGAGATCTGGTGCGTTAAAGTTATCTCAGGAACCATGTAAAGCACCTGCTTGCCTTTTTCTATGACATCCTCAGCACGCCTGAGATACACCTCGCTCTTGCCTGAGCCAGTCACTCCAAATAGGTAATAGGTACCCTCCTCATCGCGCCTTAGGATATCAATCGCACGGCTCTGGTCTTCTGTAAGTCTCTCAATTGGAGAGAAGGATGCGGGAGAGAAGAAGGATGACATCTCACTCTCTCGCCTGCCAGATGGAATCATCATTGACAGATTCTCTCCCACAGAAGAGAGGTACATATTGCTCATCCACTTGGCAAGCTCATATAAGGAGTCATTGAATACAGGCTCTTTATCGACAACACGCTTGATGCTCTTTATCTCAAATCCACCATCAGGAATCTCATCCTGAACACCCACGACAAAGCCTGTCATCTCCCTCTTTCCGAATGGAACGATGACCCTTACTCCGAAAAACACATTCATATCCTCAAAGGAATATGAATATATGCCATCAAATGGAAGAGATAGTATAACGCTTGCGTATCTCATCTAAGCCTCAGATAGCTAGCTCTTTGGCTATTAGCTGCAAGTCTTCCCATATATCCCTTCTCAAAGCCTGATTCCTCACAAGATCCTCAGGATGATAGGTGCAGTAGACTGGGATTCCATTAACTAGCCAACGTCTCTTTCTAATTGCATCAAAACTCTCTCTTCTTCTAAGCATATACCTTGATGCATCCTCTCCTAAAAGCACCATGGCCTTTGGCATAAGGCTCTCCATCTCCTTTTTGACATGCCTTTTGCACTTATTGGCATAATCTTGCTCAAAAAGCGGAGAAGGGCACTTAATCAAGGTAGTCAAGGCGACATCCTTTCGTTCTAGGTGTATTGCCTTGAACCACTTCACAAAGTACTCATGGGCAGCTGGGCTCAGAATCGCATTGCCCTCTGGATATGGCGCTATGAAAAGAACACTTGGATGCTCTGATAAAAGTGGCTCAGCATATGCATGCCTGTTTCTGAAAAGAGGGCACTCATGACATGAAGATGCGGCATCAAAGCATTCTGATGTGGCTTTATTCTCTGTCTCCTGCTTCTTTTGAAGGGAATACTGCACAATCTCCTTCCTCTCTCTGTAGACATC
>JAZURW010000029.1:0-1697 GCA_045606405.1 Candidatus Ornithospirochaeta sp.
CGAACCTTTACCCTCACACTTTCCAAGAAGGGTGAACAGCGAAAAAGGGTCATCAGCATTCAAAAGGAATGGGTTGAGATTGCCAAGGGCTACAAGAGTGAAGACAACAGTATCAGCTGGATGAATCTTCTGAAGGTCTGGCTGTATCTGATCGACAACAAAAAAGAAATCATCAAAACATCTGAAATCGCTGAAGAGCTGGACTTGAAACCAGACAGTGTCAAAAGAGCAAAGAAGGCATTGGAGAAAGACATTCAAGCCATCATCAACAAGAGAAGAACAACCACCTCGGCAAATGGAGGTTATCGCTGCTTAGGATCATCCATCACAGTCAAGGCATGGCTGGATGAATGAATCGTCTTCCTCGTCACCCTTCGTCACCAAAAGTGTGTGAAAATGCACTGAAAAATAGTAGAAATACTAATCGGAGCAAAAACACACACTTTTTCCCGAAAGAAGCGGCTGCGGTTTCGCTTTGCGAAACCCAGCAGCCTGGGCAGACCGCTGCACAGCAGCGGTACTGCCACAACAATAGTAAAAAGGAGTTTTGAAATCATGAATGTAAATCGAATGAGAGCATCGTCCATCAAGAATTAGATGGAGATGAAAGCAGCCTTCAATGGAGAAGGACAACACACCCAACACATCCGCGATTATTGTGATTATGCCGATGCGACTGCCGAAGCCGCAGCCGACGATGTGCGGCGAGACATCCCTGAAGAGGTTCAGAAGGCTGTCGAAAAAGCAGTGGGCCAGAGAAAAGTGGGCATTGAAATCGACAAGCAATCCCTCACTAAAGCTAAAGCCGCAATCAAGGATTTATTTGACTCGATTGGGAGGCTGGGCAGATGAACATAAACAAGATCAATCAGAGATGGCCCATCTCTTGCAAAGATTCACTTGCAGCGATTGACCGCATGAGTGCTTCAGAGGCTCTTGATCTGGGGCTGATTACAACAGAAGAGTGCAATGCAATCACAGAAGAGTTTGTCATGCACCTGACTTTCTACATGGAGACGAAAGGGTATGCAACAGCCCAAGAACTCCATCCTATTCCGAATTCCGAAATTGTGAGACGATTTAGAAAGGGACTGGGCCAGGAAAAGGTGGTTGGGGGCTGCTCAGGTTTTCCGATCCTGTAACCCAGCCCCCCTACCCATCGGGCCAGACCCTCCACAGACACAAGCGGGGACAGCAAGGCATCAAAAAGCCAAGCTGTCCCCGCATTTTTGCATTTATGCTTTTTTCACACTTTTTCACCGCTGTCTCTCATGACCAGATTGATCTCCAGATCGCACCCCAGAGCATCAGCAATTTCCCGCAGTTCTTTTTCTGGGAAGTTGTCTCTGGTCATCTTGTTGGAAAGGTTCTGTCTGGTCTGGTTGGTCTGTTCTGCAAGCTGGCCCATGGTCATGCCTCGCCGCTTCAGAACAACCTTGATCTTTTCGCTGACTGAAAGGCTCATTTTCATCCCTCCTATTGTTCAGAATTATACACTCTGTTGTGTCAATAGTCAAGATAGAGTGAAAAATTTCACTCTAAAATTTCATTTTAGTATTGACAAGTGACACTCTGTAGTGTATAATAGTAAATGTAAAGAGGAGCTGACAAGCTCACAAAAACAAGGAGGCAAACACAATGAGCAATCAGAGCATGGAAGTCAAGGTCAAGGAACTGATGGAGCTGAAGCGGATGAA
>JAZURW010000030.1:0-1944 GCA_045606405.1 Candidatus Ornithospirochaeta sp.
ATACAAAGCCAGAGGAGGTTGCCGATAGGATCAGAGGCTTTGATGCTGTCATTGTGAATAAGGTGAAGCTCGATAAATCCAACTTGGAGAACGCTGATAGTGTGAAATACATAGGAGTTCTCGCCACTGGCTACAACGTCATCGATATCGAGTATGCAAGCAAGCGTGGGATTGTCGTGACGAATGTGCCTGCATATGGCACTGAGGCTGTCGCCCAGTTCTCAATGGCGCTATTATTGGAGATCTGCTGCCATGTAGGACACCACGATAAGCTTGTCCATGATGGAGTCTGGTCTGATTCCGGGAAGTGGAGCTATTGGGATAGACCGCTTATTGAGCTAAAGGACAAAACCATTGGAATCATCGGAATGGGCAGAATTGGAAAGACAATGTCAAAGCTTTCCAAGGCCATGGGAATGAATGTCATCTACCATGACATGATCGAGTATCCAGGTGAGCAATATGGCACCTTTGTGACAATAGAGGAGCTCTATAGCCGCTCAGATATAATCTCCCTCCATTGCCCTGCATACCAGAGCACACTCAATATGATAAACAAGGACTCCATCTCCAAGATGAAGGATGGCGTCATAATCATCAACAATGGGCGTGGCCAGCTTATCAACGAGGAAGATCTTGCGGATGCCCTGAACTCAGGAAAGGTCTATGCAGCCGGTCTTGACGTGTCGAAGGAAGAGCCAATTAAGAAGGACAATCCTCTTTTGAAGGCAAAAAACTGCTATATCACACCACATATCAGCTGGGCAGCTAAGGAGAGCAGGGCGAGGATCATGGACATCGCGGCATCCAACCTAGAGAGCTTCATCAATGGCGGCAACCAGAATGATGTCTGGTATTAGGAGGGCATTATGGATGGATATGATGCGATAATGAAGAGGCGCAGCGTAAGAAGCTATAAAAGCGATAGTCTTAGTGATGAGGTGATTGCAAAGATTGCAGAGGCCGGCAGCTATGCGCCTTCTGCTATGGGCAGACAGCCAGGCAAGATAATCGTCGTGAGGAATAAAGAGCTTCGAGACAGGCTGGAGCTTCTGAATGCGAAAGCTCTAGGGGACGAGAGCAGGAAGCCTTTTTATGGCGCGCCTGATCTAATTGTGGTTCTTGCAGATAAGAGTGTTCCATCATATCTTTATGACGGTGCTCTTATCATGGGAAACCTAATGAATGCAGCAAGCGCACTAGGTGTCTCCTCCTGCTGGATCCATCGCGCAAAGGAAGTCTTTGAATCAGATGAGGGCAAGAGAATCCTTGCTGAGCTTAAAATTGAAGGCGATTGGGAAGGCATTGGTCATTGCATCTTAGGCTACAATAGTGGCGATGAGCCTCAGCCAAAGGCCAGAAAAGAGGATTTCATAGTTTACGCTAAATGATTTCAATCACAAAAGAATCAACCTGTGCAAGAATTTCAACATTTTTCTTGCCAGGTTTTGAATATTAAGTTTACGCTTAAGTAAAGTAGCTACTGAATATTGAGGGTGGCATTTCTTCCTTTGACTTCCATTTGCGATTTTCACACACTCTCCTTTTCTTTGAACAATTTCTTTCGGTAAATCATACTGTACTGGTAGAATTTAAGGTATCAAGTAAATAAGGAGAATTCAGATATGAAAAAGTTATTAGTGTTAGCACTCGTTCTCGTCGCTTCTTTCTCTCTATTCGCACAGGGGTCAGAAGAAACAGCAGGTTCGGCAGATACATTGAAGATTGCTCTTATTATTGAAAACACAATTGATGATAAGGGCTGGTGCCAGGCAATGTATGATGGTCTTGTAGAAGCAAAGGAAAAGATTCCTGGCCAGTTTGAATTCACTGTTGCTGAGAAGCAGCTTCCAGTAGATGCAGGCTCAATGGCTAGACAGTTCGTAGCAGATGGATATGACCTTATCATCGCACATGGAGCACAGTAAGTCGGAGGCCAAGCGG
>JAZURW010000031.1:0-3869 GCA_045606405.1 Candidatus Ornithospirochaeta sp.
TCGTTCTGAGCCAGGATCGAACTCTCCGTCATTTAAGCCCCGTGCAAGCACGGGATGATTTCAAATCCATTCTCCTGCTAATTCTCATCTCCGAACTGGCTTTCCTTCTCGTTAACCTGTCCGTGTTCGTGAATTGACAGAAGCTCTCGTTTTCAAGCTTCTATATCTTCTCTTCCCTTCTCTAATATATCTGTAAAAAACCTGCAAGCTTGGAAATACGTTCTTCCTTGCGTGCTCCACTAAGTTAACAAAAATTCACTTTAATTGTCAACAAGAAAATTCAAAATTTTTCAAATTCTTTTTGATATTTTTTTATCTTCTTGCTTTATATGAACTTACTTTCTGAGCAATTCCCTAGCGAATTCAGCAAATCCAACTCCACCTTCACCCTCTGTTATATATTTGGGCAGGAATTTGAACTCTGCTCTATGATCCTCTATGAAATGCATTCCCACAGAAAGAGGGATTGAAGCGAACATTGGCTGATCGTTGTATGAGTCGCCAAGATATACGCTCTCTCTCCTCAGCGTCGACTCATCGACATTATATAAGGACTTCATGAAATGGAGCAAAGCACTCAGCTTATCATATGGCGCAAACCATGCATTGATGTGGATTGAGCTCTCTGAGTAATATGCCCCGCTCATTTTGATAGTGTTTTCGAGGATTTGCTTCTCCTCCAAAGTCAGCTTCGCCTTATCATATGCAACATCAAAAAGCCTTGCGTATTGATCTGAGGAAAGAGGGACTCCCGCAGTCGCCTTCAAGAGCTTCTGCCTCTTCTCGTTTGCCTCTGGTTGCTTAATAAGAGGATTGACTGTGTATATGATGCTACCATCGCCCTTATGCCCCATCATCACAGCCCCTGACTCAGCAATGACCACATCAACAGGCCATTGCCTTATATAGCAATCAGCCCAGCCTGCGGATCCACCGGTGAGAAGAACAATGGTCTTGCCAGCGAACTTGAGGTCCCAAAGGGCCTTCAATGCCTCTGGAGTCAACTTGCCTCGCCTTGTGATTGTATCATCAACATCTGTTATTATGTACTTTACCTTGCTCTTCTCTTGCTCACTCAATGTTGAAAAAGGGAGACCAAGGCCTCCCTCATATGAATCAATGGAACTCATCTTGTCATCCCTGAGAGAGCCTTTGATTGGAATATGTCCTTCAGATATGTGACAAAGCTCAAAAGTGATGCCACTGCAGAGAGTGCGAAGAATACATAAAGCACAGTCCTTGATATATCGGCCCAAGCACCTGGTGCGACAAAGGACTCAAGAGTGATGAACAAGATTGCGAGGAATGTTGTAATTGCATAGAATACCGTCTTGCTCTTGCCAAAGATATTCGCAGGCATTGCCTTTCCTGTCTTCATCATGAGCATTCGCAAAAAGAGAATGCCGAACTCTCTCCACATGATTATGATGAAGCTCCATGCAGGCATGATCCCATAGCCGAAAAAGCATACAAAGAATGTCAGATGGGAAAGAGTATCAGCAAAAGGATCAAGCACCTTTCCCAAATCTGTGACAAGATTGTATTTTCTTGCGATCTTGCCATCAAGCAAGTCTGATAGCTCCGCCGTGGCATAGCAAAGAACCATTATGATGGTGCTTATCACACCGGCAGCTGCAAAACCTAGATATCTCAGCTGATATGCCAGAAAGAAAACTGGCACCAATATCAACCTGAGAACTGTCAATTTATTTGGAACATTCATTATTCACCTCGTTTCAATTCAAATAAAGTCCTGAGAACTTCTTATCAAGGTACTCCTTAAATGGCGTTGCGTCAATTTTTGCCCCTGTGATGGACAGAACAAGATCAGATGGCCTATAAAGAGCACCCTTCTTCCAGATGTTCTCATCCTGCCAGGCGGTGATCAATGAGAGATTACCGCTTCTAAGCGCTTCATCAACCTTCTCCTGTCCGCCGAGATCCTGATACATCTTATTCATGAACTGAGCAGAATAGATGTTGCCTAATGCATAGGTTGGGAAGTATCCGAAGCTGCCCATAGACCAATGGACATCCTGAAGAACACCCTCTCTATTGTTCTTGACCTCATATCTCACAATGGAGCGTGAGAGGTCATTCCATCTCTCAGGCAGATCCTTGACTGAAATCTGTCCAGAGAAGAGCTCCTTCTCAATCCTATAGCGAAGGATAATATGAAGGTTATATGTTAGCTCATCAGCGTTCACTCTGATTGCAGAGCTTGAAGGCTTGTTGATCGCCTTCACAAAGCTATCCAAGCTAACACCATCTAACGTATCTATGCTCTTCTGGAGCTCTGGATAGAAGTGCTCCCAGAAGGGGTAGCTTCTGCCCATGAGGTTCTCCCAGAATCTGGACTGGGACTCATGAAGTCCCATTGAGCAGCCCTGTGCAAGGGAAGTTCCCCTCAATAGAGGATTCAGCGTCGCATGCATGTCATAAAGCGCATGGCCTGTTTCATGCGTGATCGAGCCGATTGGATCAAACAATCCATCATCCTCGTACCTTGTTGATATTCTTGTATCATCAAAGCCAAGTGTTGTTGTGTATGGATGAGTGGTTATGCCAACAATGCCCCTCTTCTTATCAAATCCCATCTTATCGATGACAGATAGACAGAAAGAGTGCAGCTTATCCTTGTCATAGCCCTTGAAAAGAAAGCTATCATCGACATCGACAGTGCCTAATTTATCCATCAAGGAATGGATTGAGCTCTCCAAATCATCGAATATAGGGTCGATGATCTCCTTTGTCATCCCTTCCTCATACATGTCAAGAAGAGTGTCGTAGCAGTCTTTGCCCTCGCCTATTAAAGCAGCCTTCTCCTTTTCCAGCTCAACCATGGTTGTAAGACTATCCTCGTATATCGAGAAATCATCCTTCTCTCTTGCCTCAATCCACTTGTAGTGGGCATCGTTTGAGGCAAGCGACATCTTCATGACCAAGTCTGCAGGGAGCTTGCTTGCGTTGGTGACTTCCTTTTTCCAGACCCTCAGAAGCGCCGCATCAACTTGCTCGAGTTCCTCACCCTCCAAGCGGGCCACAGCCTCCTTCAAAGGCTCCGATGTGCTCCTTTCATGGATCATCGAGGAAAGAAGGGCAATCTGCTCCCCTCTTCCCTCTGCACCTGATGGAGGCATTGCTGTATCCTGATCCCAACCAAGTGTTGCAATGATGTGGCCGATCTTTGTGATCGTCCCATCTTCTCTTCTCAATACCTTCAATGCCTCTTCTCTATTCATCAGATCTGCTCCTTTTTCTCCACTGTCTCTCTTACTTCTTCAATGAATGCATCCACATCAACACCATTGACCTGCTTTCCTGTCCTGTATCTTACAGAGACCTGGCCATTTGCCATCTCCTTCTCTCCGATTATGAGCATATAAGGGATCTTCATCTTCTGAGCCTTTCTGATCTTTGCGTTCATTCTATCGTCAGAAAGGTCATTGACTACTCTGAAGCCTTCCTTTCTAAGCTTCTTCTCAAGATCCTTTGCATAATCATATGCGACAGCCGCAACTGGGATGATCGCAATCTGATCAGGAGAAAGCCATGGTGGGAATGCGCCAGCATAGTGCTCAACAAGCACACCAAAGAATCTCTCGATTGATCCAAGAAGGGCTCTATGGATCATATATGGCCTCTTCTCGACACCATCCTTATCAACGAATGTGAGATCGAATCTCTCTGGAAGGTTGAAGTCGAACTGAACTGTTGAAAGCTGCCATTCTCTTCCGATCGCATCCTTTATCTTGAGATCGATCTTTGGACCGTAGAATGCACCGCCGCCTTCATCGATGTCGTACTGGAGACCTTCCTTCTCGACAGCTCTCTTGAGCGCCTCTGTAGCAGCATCCCACTTCTCCTTC
>JAZURW010000032.1:0-2846 GCA_045606405.1 Candidatus Ornithospirochaeta sp.
GAAGGACCGAAGGCCATAAAGAAGGCGGAAAAGCCGCAGCCAAGGTAATGAAGGGCTGCATTGAAAATGGAATCAAGTACCTCACCCTATATTGTTTTTCAACAGAGAATTGGAAGAGACCCAAGGGTGAAGTAGATTACCTCATGGGTCTCTTTGCTAATGAGACAGTCAAGCAAATACCAGAAGCTAACAAGAACGGGATCAGGATACTTCACCTTGGCTCAAGAGAGAACCTCCCAAAGGAGGATCTTGATGCAATGGATAGAGCTGTTGAGGAGACCAAAGGCAACAGCAAGCTAATCGTTCAGCTTGCTCTGAACTATGGTGGACATGACGAGATCAACAGGGCTATCAAGAAGGCAATTGAAAATGGAGAGAATGATTTCTCCGAACCTACCCTATCCAAGTATTTCGACAATCCATTTGTCCCAGCTCCCGACTACATCGCAAGAAGCGCTGGTGAAAAGCGGCTGTCCGGATTCATGCTATATCAGTCAAACTATGCAGAATTGGGTTTTTATGATAAACTTTGGCCAGACTGGGACGAAGCAATGGTTGGAGAGATCGTTGCGGATTTCCAAAAACGTATTAGAAAGTTTGGCGAGGTGAAATAATCTTGAAATCCTCTTTGGTGCAACGACTTATCACTGCGGCGATTGCGATTCCGCTTCTTGTCGCATCTATAGTTTTGTTCTCAGAGCAAAATCATATTTTATTCTTCTTAGTTATAATATTTGCCACAATATCCGGCACATATGAAATGAGAGAGAATGTGCTTTCCAAGAAGGGAAAGGTTGGAGCAACATGCTATCTCTCTGTTCTTCTACCTATATCTGAATACCTCGATAACCTAAGCACAGCAGTCGATGGCCTTATGCTATATGTGCTTGCGGTAATACTCGGCATTAGCTTCATGGTCGAGATATTCAAAAGCCCTGAGGAAGGTTTCTCGCCTACTTTGGACAAAGTCGCCAGAACAACTCTTGCCATCATCTACCCAGGACTTCTCATCTCATTTGTAACGAAGATCCTGTTCCTCCCTGAGTCCACAGCTTATCTTGTACTTTATTTTGCATTGGTATTCTGCACAGATTCCTTTGCATATTTCTTTGGCATGGCATTTGGAAAGAACAACAAGGGTATATTCAAAGTCAGTCCAAACAAGTCTGTAGCGGGGTTTATCGGAGGAATCGCTATTCCTTGCCTAATTGGAGCACTAGCGCCAATTATCTTCAAGGATCTATTCCTATTCTCTCCAATCCAAGGCGTGCTTCTGGGCTTTGCAACTTCAATATTCTCCTGCACAGGTGATCTTATAGAATCAACCTTCAAGAGAGCTGCCGGGGTTAAGGATAGTGGCGTCATCATCCCTGGAAGAGGTGGAATGCTCGATACTCTTGACTCACTTATCATAGCAGCGCCTGTTTTCATGATGCTCGTTTCTCTTTTCCTTGGAGTATAAATGAGAAAGCTTCTCATCCTTGGTGCGACAGGCTCAATCGGCACAACCTGTCTTAATGAAATCAAGAGAGCAAACCCAGGAATCCAAGTGGTAGCAATCACTTGCTACTCCAACGAGGAGAAAGCAAGAAGAATATCAAATGAGTTTGGCTCCATACCTTTTCTTTGCCTCAAAGGAAGAAGCAAGGAAGAGATTTCAAGGTTCATACATTCAGTTGATGCAGATATAGCACTGAACGCGATTGCGGGCTCAGATGGCCTATTTGCGACACTAGAATGCCTCGAGTGCGGCATGGATGTCGCTCTTGCAAACAAGGAATCTGTAGTAATGGGCGGGTCCTTTCTCTTTGACCTCGCAAAGAGCCTTAATCGCAGAATCATCCCTGTAGATAGCGAGCATAGCGCAATATACCATCTTTTAGAAGGGCATGAAGCATCAAGCCTTGTGATCACAGCCTCAGGTGGGCCTTTTATCGATAGAGCGGATCTTGAGGATGTCACGCTCGAAGAGGCTCTGAAGCACCCTACATGGAAGATGGGACAGAAGATCACAATCGATTCAGCAACATTGGCAAACAAAGGCTTAGAGGTCATTGAAGCCCACTATCTCTTTGGCTTTGAGAAGAACGATATTGAAGTCACTATACATAGGCAGTCTGTGATTCACTCCATGATAAGGACAAAGGAAGGTGGTGTTTATGCCCAGATGTCCCCTCCAGATATGACCTTGCCCATCATGTCAGCCATCTCAGACAATAAGCTGTCACTCAATGCAGTTGTCAGCCCACTCTCCTTTTCCAATCTGACACTCACCTTCGAAAAACCAGACTTGGAGAAATTCACAATGCTTTCCCTTGCATTTAAGGTATTGGAGAAAAAGGGCAGCTACCCTATCGCATACAACGCAGCTAATGAGGTAGCTGTGCAGGCCTTCATTGATGGGCGAATTCGCTTTAAAGATATCTCTTGGGTGACAAGCTCTGTTCTTCAGAATGACTTCTCAGCTAAGTCCATGGACTATCAAGCAGTGATGGAAAATGACAAGAAAGCAAGAGAGCTCGCAAAAGAGGCTATATGCAAGCTTCCCTAGATTACCTAATGCTCCTTATTCCAGGGCTCTTGGGCATTGGGCTCATTCTGCTTATCCATGAGCTTGGACACTACCTAGCAGCAAGACTCCTTAAAATAGACGTGGAGACTCTCTCCTTTGGAATAGGACCAAAGGTATTCTCGATAAAAGGAAGGAACAGCGAGTTCAGGTTCTCTGCCATTCCATTTGGCGGCTATTGCAAGATGAAAGGCTCTGCAGAGCTCTCAAAGGCAATCTTGGATGGAAATGAGAAGATGGGTGCTATTGAAAAAGGATCCTACTTCTCAACCAAACC
>JAZURW010000033.1:0-7364 GCA_045606405.1 Candidatus Ornithospirochaeta sp.
CTTTTATCCTATAACTCATAGATATGAACAATCCTCCTATTGAGAAGAACATCATGGGCTACGAGTCTATCCCAAGACTCGTCATGAAGATATCCATGCCTTTGATGCTTGCAATGCTAGTGCAGGCTTTATACAACATAGTTGATTCCATCTTCGTTGCGATGCTCTCCGAGATAGCGCTCACTGCTGTATCGCTGGCATTCCCTCTTCAGAATCTCCTGATTGCCTTCGCCATCGGGACATCCGTCGGTGTGAATTCGCTGCTTGCAAGAAAGCTTGGAGAGAACGACCCCGAAAGCGCGGAGAAAGCGGCAAGCAATGGACTATTCCTTGCATTATGCACATGGCTTGTATTCGCCCTTGTGGGAATATTCTGCGTTAAGTGGTTCCTTTCACTGTTCACAGATGATATTGAGCTTTTGGATATGTCGACAACGTACTCCAGGATTGTCATAATCTTCTCATTTGGCATCTTCATTGAGATAATGAACGAGCGCATATTGCAAGCCACTGGAGACTCAATCCACCCAATGATCACCCAGATTGCAGGCGCAGTTTCAAACATCATCCTTGATCCTATCTTCATCTTTGCGCTTGATATGGGCATCAAGGGAGCTGCCATTGCAACGGTCATCGGGCAGATGATTAGCATGCTCATCTCAATCAACTACGTTAGAAAGAACAAATTCATAAGAATAAAGCTCAGGAAAATCAGACCAGAGAAGAACACAATCAAGGCAATATACTCTGTTGGAGGACCTACAATCATCGCCAACTCCATTGGCACTGTCATGACCAGCTTGATGAACTCAATCCTGATCTCCTTCACGCCAACAGCTGTCTCAGTCTTCGGAGTCTATTTCAAGATCAACTCCTTTATCTTCATGCCTATCTTCGGCCTTAACAATGGCATGGTTCCGATCATCGCCTATAACTACGGCGCAAAGAACAAGGATAGGATGATCAGGACCTTGAAATTCGGAGCGACAATCGCAGTATCAATCATGGCGCTGGGCACATTGATCTTCCAGCTATTTCCTGGCGCACTGCTTTCCATGTTCTCAGCATCCGAGGAGATGATGGCAATAGGAGTGCCAGCCATGAGGATAATCTCATACCACTTTGTGATAGCGGCATTCTCAATCTCAATGATGTCCTCGTTCCAGGCAACTGGCATTGGCTTTGCATCGATGATTGTTTCCATAACAAGGCAATTGGTTGTTCTAATTCCTTCAGCATGGATTCTGGGAAGGCTTGCGGGGCTTGAATATGTATGGTATTCATTCCTTCTCGCAGAGGCAGTGTCCGTGACTATCTGCTGCATTTTCTTCATCTGGATATACAGAAACAAGATAAAACCTCTTGAGAGAAGTGGAATAGCATGACAATTAAATAAATATTCATTAAAACGTGATTTTGTTCAGTTTTTAAGAATTGCATTGTTAATTTGTTTATAAATAACTAATTATTTATATTAAACCTTGAATTTTGAAAAAGTTTACAAATATTTTTTTAATAAAAAATGCATTTTTTTTGTATTTTTATGCAAAAACTAGTTGACCAAGAAAACAGAAAGAATCATCATATGCACATCAAACAGGAAAAACAATCGAAAGGAGATTTGAATATGAAAAAGTTGTTTACAGTTTTGGCACTAATTCTTTTTATTTTGACACCAGTATTCGCTAACGGCGCAGAAGAGAAGGCAGAGGAAAAGGTTTATACAGTTGCTGCTAACTGTGAATGGCCACCTTTTGAGTTTGTAGATGAAAATGGCAACATCGTTGGCTTCGAGATGGATCTTGTAAAGGCTATCGGAGAGGCAATGGGCGTTAAGATTGAAATCCAGAATGTAGCATGGGACGGCATCTTCGCAGGTCTTCAGACTGGCATGTATGACGCAGTTGCATCAGGCGTAACAGTCACAGAGGAGAGAAAGGAGTCCATGGATTTCACAACACCATTCGTAACTCTTGCTCAGGCAATCCTCGTAAAGGCAGATGGCCCAGAGTACAAGAACGAGAAGGACCTCGCAGGAAAGAAGGTTGGTGTCCAGAATGGAACAACAGGCCACTTCGCTGTCCAGGACGCAGGAATTAAAGACATCAAGAACTTCGACAACATCCCAGAGGCAGTTCTTGACCTTGCAAACGGCAATATTGATGCAGTAGTATGCGACTCACTCGTAGCTAATGACTACGTTCTCACAAACGATCAGTTCAAGGGTGCTCTCAAAGTATCTGGCCACCTTGAGAACACAGAAGTTGAGGATATCGCAATGTGCACAACAAAGGGCAATCCTTTCCTCCAGATTCTTGAGGAAGGCTACCAGAAGTGCCTCGCAGACGGAACAGTTGATGCCCTCAAGGCTAAGTACAATATCCTCTAAGCAGTGAGAGAAGGTACAAAAGAAGGCCAGGATTCCCCTGACCTTCTTTTTCGCTTATAAACCCCCATCAGGAAGAAGCAATGGAAGAGAAAAACAAAATCGAAGAAGGGATGAGGAAGGAGATCGCAAGGAAAAAGACGGTCTCTGCCAATTTACATGTGGCCCAGCCAGCTCCAACCCTGTCAATGACAGATGGTGTGCTTATCCCTAACAAGAAAAACAAGCATATCGTGACAAGCTGGAGAATAACATTCGCAGGTGCGATAATACTTTTGGCCTGCTTGTGTCTTTTCGTCACAAAAACAAACAGCAAGGGAATCACGACACACCCATATTGGGAGATTTTCAAGTTCACAATCCAGGGTGCGCCTACAACATTCCAGGTTACAATATTCGCTATCATAGGTGCTGTCATAATCGGAACTGCCACAGGACTTGGCTCTGTTTCAAAGAACAAGCTCATCAATGGCATCTGCGGCGTCTATGTTGAGCTCATCAGAGGAATCCCTCTTCTTGTACAGCTCATGTTCCTATACTTCGCGCTCGGCTCCATCATCCACCTCGAGGGAATCGTCGCAGCCATAATAGCATTCTCAATCTGCTTTGGCGCATACATGGGCGAGATCATCAGAGCTGGCATACAGTCCATCCCAAAGGGACAGACGGAGGCTGCTAAGGCACTTGGCCTTACAAAGTCGCAGGTATTCTGGCATGTGACTCTGCCTCAGACAATCAAGGTTGTCCTTCCTGCTATCGGAAATGAGTTCATTTCCATGCTCAAGGACTCCTCACTTGTATCTGTTCTTGCGCTTTCAGACATTCTCAAAAGAGGAAGAGAGTATATCTCAAGAACCTTCATGTCCTTGGAGACAATGCTTGTAGTAGCGCTTATCTATCTTATTTTCACCCTCATTCTTTCCAAGCTAGTTGGAATGATGGAGGAAAGGTTGCACAAGAATGGCTAAGATTGAAATCAAGAATTTATATAAAGACTATGAGAACAATGATGGGTCAATCCTTCATGCGGTCAAGAATGCCAGCTTAACGGTCAATGATGGTGAAGTTGTTGTCATCATCGGACCATCAGGCTCTGGCAAATCAACTCTCTTAAGGACTGTCAACTCCCTAGAGAAAGCACAGGGCGGACACATCTATATCGATGGGGTTGATGTGATGGACAAGACAACAGATCTTAGAAAGATCCGTGAGGAGGTTGGAATGGTATTCCAGTCCTTCAATCTCTTCCCTCACCTATCAGTTCTAGATAACATCACTCTTGCTCCTATGAAGGTCAAGAAGATGAAAAAGCAAGAGGCAGAAAAACTTGCAATGGAACTTCTGAAAAGAGTCGGGCTTGAGGACAAGGCAAAGCAGAGACCTGGACAGCTTTCAGGCGGACAACAGCAGAGAGTCGCCATCGCAAGAGCACTTGCAATGAAGCCAAAGGCTATGCTCTTTGACGAGCCTACATCTGCCCTTGACCCAGAGATGATCAAAGAGGTTCTCGACGTAATGATTGAGCTTGCCAAAGAAGGCATGACGATGCTTCTTGTAACCCACGAGATGGGATTTGCAAGAGCTGCCGCAAATAAAGTCGTGTTCATGGATGGTGGTGAGATCATTGAAACTGGAAGCCCAGAAGAGATGTTCTCAAATCCAAAGAACCCAAGAACCCAGGACTTCCTGAACCACATCCTGTAAAACAGAGAGCTAATCTATCCTTTTAGATGGGTGCAACCTAGTTGCACCTCTTTCATTTTAAAGCATCATTCGTCAATCCAGATGAATATACTCACACACAAACATCCTTATCTCATAGCCCTTAGAGTCAATCAATCTGCATTCAACTTATTCTGGATAAGCTCAGAGCTAAGAATCCTCTCTATTTTATCAGCGACTTTCTCAGGCATCTCCTCCATACCACTATCTACCCAGGTTTCGAAAAGACCTGAGGTGCCGCACAGATAAAACCTCGATACAAAGCATCTGTCGCTATCTAGCACATTTGGCTTGGAGTACTCAATAAACGCCTTGATGAGAACCTCCATTTTATCGTTGAAGGCTCTCATGAAGGAGGTGCGGGAAGCAGAGTGCATTATCGCGAATATATGCACTCTATTGTCATAGATGCAGCGAAGAAAACATCTCACAATGTCAAAGAGAGTTGCATTGATATTTCCTTTGCCTGCTGAATCGATCAAATCAGTGACAGAGAATGCGATAAGGTCATCAACATTCCTGAAATGATAGTAGAAGGTGTGACGATTGAGTCCCGCCTCTCTTGTGATATCAGACACAGTTATCTTAGACAGTGGCTGTCTTTCCAACAATTCAATCAATGCTTTCTCTAAAGCTTTCTTAGTTATTTTGGACAAAGCAATCTCCCTTGCGTTTTTTAAGGCAAAGGGTACTTACTTCATATGGCATCTTTATCAAGATTCATCAGAAGCTCTTCAACATCTATGGGATTGGATAAGAACGAATCTATCCCTTTTGAGCGAGCATATTCCAGATCTTCCTTGAAGGTGGAATCCGCAAGCACATACACCACGACCGATGACGAGTCTGACCTTTCGAGATTCCTTATCCGACGAACAACTGACCACCCATCGATTACTTGAGTCTGGATATCTATCAAAATATGAGAGAACTCACCTATAGAGGATGAAGAAAAAGCATTCAAGGCCTCAATCTCATCCCGTGCGACTGCACATTCATATCCCTCAAGACACAGAATATCTGTGAGTATCCTGGCATTCAGCTCATTATCATCCGCAATAAGAATCTTTTTCACCATAGAGCGCAAATACTCCTTCCGGATTTCATGCGCTCCTTTGCAATTAGTAGTGCAACACCACTCTCCATTTAGCATTGCGACTGATTTAATTTTAGCACCAATTCATCTCTTTTTGCACCAAATAGCAAGAAAAAAACACCACGAAATACACCTAGTGTCTAAATTATGTTGCATAAGTCTCCTCATCTGCATGATTTTTGAAGTCCTCTACAAGTAGCAATAAACACCAAATTGCTTTAAAATCGTCGTAAATATCAAATGAGCTTTGCCTTATGGGCTCTCAAAGGTAGGTGGTATTGGGTGCCTCATTTTTCATAACTAATGCCATGATTGCGTTCGCTCTTGCAATGGATGCCTTCTCAGTATCCCTTGCCAATGGCCTCAACTACCCTTGCCTTGACAAGCTTAAGGCCTTGAAGATAGCAGCTGTCTTCGGCTTCTGCCAGTTCTTAATGCCCCTTATAGGGTGGTTTCTCGTATCTAGGATGGTTGAGACATTCACGAAAATCGAACCCTTCATACCCTGGATTGCATTTGCGCTTCTTGCTTACATCGGCGTCTCCATGCTCCTTGAGGCAAGAAAAGAGTGCGAATGTGAGGAGAAAAGCGAAAAAGGGTTTGGCTTTTCCGTATTGCTCATGCAAGGCATAGCCACTTCAATTGATGCGCTATCTGTTGGCTTCACGATCTCTGACTACGACTTCAAAGCTGCAATCGTCGCCTGTGCTCTCATTGGCATCATAACACTAGGGCTTTGCTTTGCAGGAGTTGGGATAGGAAAGAGATTCGGCACCAGAATATCTGGCAAGGCCTCAATGCTAGGAGGCTTGATACTGATTATCATCGGCACTAGGATACTCATCTTATCCTTAGCTTAATGTCTTCTGTCCCCTATCTCTTCTTAAGCCTCTTCTGACTCTATTTATATGCCTTTCGAATTCGCCGCTATCTATCAACTCCAAGAGAAGATATTGCTCAAAGGAAGGCACAGTGCAGGAATAGAAGCCCAGGTGTCTGTCAAAGATCTCTGTAAGCCTCTTTGGAAGAACCATGTAGGCGACGCGGACAGAGGGTGATATCGTCTTGCTGAACGTGTTTAGATAAATCACATTATCCATATCTGATAGGGAGAAGAGCGTCTCCATGGGCATTGTTGAGACTGAGAACTCAGATTCAAAGTCGTCCTCTATCAAATATTTGCCACCCTCACTTGCCCATCTTATGTACTCATGGCGTTTTGACGCTGATGCCGTGACTCCACTTGGATAGCTACGATAAGGCGTTGTGTGAAGAATATCAGATTTTGTGTTCGCGAGGCTTAGACTATCTATTCCATCCTCCTTGAGGGGCAGCATCTCATATTGCACACCAGAGGCTGCATAAACCAGCTCAATTTTATTATATGATGGAGCCTCAATGGCGAAGACTCGATCCCTTCCTAAAAGTTCTACAATCAACCCATAGAGATACTCAGAGCCAGAGCCAAGCACAATGCTTTGCTCTGATGTATGTATCCCTCGATTTCGTGCAAGATAGTTCTTCAAGGCGGATCTTAGCTCAAGGCATCCCTTGTTATCTGTCTTTGACAAAAGGACCTCCCCATAGCTTGAGAGAACCCTTCTCATAGCCCTGGAAAGCACTGGAAATGGCAAATTGAGAGCAGAACCAGCAGAGTGCATGGTCTCTCTAGCCGTTCTTGATGCAACAGAGGACGCAAAGCCATCTTTCTCCTTGAAGATCACAAAATATCCGCTTCTCTCTCTAGCCTCAGCATATCCTTCATCACATAAAAGCTCATATGCATGCTCAACCGTAATAGTGCTAACCCCTGTCTCTTCGGCCAGCATCCTCTTTGAGGGGAGCCTAGAGCCATGCTTATATGTCCCCGATATGATATCGTCACGTAGATTTCTGTATAGCCTTTGATAAAGTGTCCCGTCTTCTTGATCAAGGATATAGTTCATCTGGTCATATTCCTTTTTGCTATTCTGATTATTTAATATAGTCAGTTTGTAGTGTAAATTTACACTATAAAAGCAAAAAAAACACCTAGTCGGAGACATAAAATGGAATACAAGCGCATTTTGACAATCCAGGATATATCGTGTGTGGGACAGTGCTCATTGACTGTTGCCCTTCCAATAATCTCAGCATGCGGCATTGAGACTAGCGTGCTCC
>JAZURW010000034.1:0-12990 GCA_045606405.1 Candidatus Ornithospirochaeta sp.
GGCATCATGTATATGGGTGGCGCATTTGGCCTTGCAGGTGCTTTCTACTACGAGAAGCTGGTAGGTGTTGACGCATCTGTCGGAGCTGTCGCGATCCTCATTGCGATAATCTCAGCATTCCTTGCAGGCGCAATCGCATCCCTTATCTTCAGCTTCCTGACAATCACACTAAGGACAAACCAGAACGTAACAGGTCTTGCTCTCACAATCTTCGGAACAGGCGTTGGCCAGTTCACAGGAGAGCTCATGAGAGTCAAGGAGGGTGGCTATGTAGCACTCAGCAATGGACTTAAGGATTCGTTCAATGCCTCGATATTCCCTCAATTCCTGCAGGACATCCCAGTTTTGGGGAAGCTTCTCTTCTCCCATACATCTTTCTTCTATCTAGCTATCCTGGTCGCTATCATCATGCATCTCTTCTTCTCAAGGACAAAGACTGGTCTTTACCTGAGATCTGTTGGTGAATCACCAGCGACAGCAGATGCTGCAGGCATAAACATCACAAAGTACAAATACCTTGCAACGACAATAGGTGGAGGAATCTCTGCAGTAGGCGGAATGGTATACATCATGACAACAGCAGGATGCGTTTGGAACCACGAAGGTCTCTCAGGCGTAGGCTGGCTTGCTGTAGCACTCGTTATCTTCTGTCTTTGGAGACCTCTCAATGCAATATGGGGCTCAATCCTCTTTGGTGCCTTGATGATCATGTATCTCAGAGTCATAGTCCCATTCATTCCTACAGAGCTATATAAGATACTGCCTTATTTAGTCACAGTCATAGTGCTTATTCTCTCTAGCATGAGAAACAACAAGGAGAAGCAGCCACCTGCATCCTTGGGTCTCAATTACTTCAGAGAAGATAGATAAATGTTCCTATCTCTACAGATTTTAATGTAAAATGAAATAGGAAATATGAGGTTCGGGTCACCCGAAGGGTTCAGAAGCTCCCCAAGAAATGGGGAAAAAGAGGAGTTTGCTTATGAAAAAGCTCGCTATTGTTATGTTGATTCTGTTATTCGCTACAGGATTCGTATTTGCTAATGGTTCCACAGAAGAAGGCGCACCAAGTGATTCAGGCAAGATCAAGGTTGGTCTTTTGTGCATCGGAGACGAGAATGACCAGGGTTATTCATATAACTTCATCCAGGGACAGAAGGAAGCCACAGAGATCCTTGCTAAGGAAGGCATCGACGTAGAATGGGTCATCAAGTACAACATCGGCGAAGATTCAACATGTTTGGACGCAAACATCGAGGCAGCAGAAGAAGGCTGTGAGATTATCTTCAACAACTCATATGGCTTTGAGCCATACATGCTTGAGGTTGCTCCTGACTACCCAGACATCAAGTTCGTTGGCTGCACAAACTGCGCATCAGCATTTGACGCATACGACCATACATACAATGCATTCGCTGACATCTACGAAGGTAGATACGTAGCTGGCGTTGTTGCTGGCATGAAGCTCAACCAGATGATCGAGGAAGGAAAGATCAAGCCAGAAGAAGCAGTCATCGGATACGTTGGCGCATATTCATTCGCAGAGGTTATCTCAGGCTTCTCAGCATACTACCTTGGCGCAAAGAGCGTATGCCCATCAGTAACAATGAAGGTTTCATTCGTAGGCTCATGGTCAGATGCAACTAAGGAATCAGATGCAGCTCTCGCACTCGCAGACCAGGGATGCGTAATGATTTCACAGCACTCAGACAACACAACTCCTGCAACAGCAGCACAGAGCAAGGGCATCTTCCACACAGGTTACAATGCTGATATGACAGCTGTAGCTCCTTCAGCTTCTCTCATCTCAACAAGAATTGACTGGGCAGTATACTTCTCAGAATTCATCAGAGCACACGTAAAGGGTGAAGAGATGGCTCAGGATTGGTGTAAGGGCATGGGCGAAGGCGCTGTTGTCATGACAGAGCTCAACGAAGCAATCGCAGCTCCTGGCACAAAGGCTAAGATGGATGAGGTTATCGCAGGTCTCGCAGACGGCTCAATCAAGGTATTCGACACATCCACATTCACAGTAAATGGCGGACAGAAGCTCACACACGCATTCGCACTTGACACAAACGGCGACTTCACAGCTGATACAGCAGAAGCAGTTGTTGACGGCGAATATCTCGAGTCATACCACCAGTCAGCTCCATACTTTGTAGAGAACATCGATGGAATCACATGGCTCAACGCAGCATATTGATCCAGCTCTAGCTTGCTCCTCCTATAGAGACTAGGCATCTATAGGACAGAAGGAGAAGGAGCGACAAAGGCGATGCTTGGTTTTCAATCAGGCGTCGCTTTTTTTATTTCAATGACTATTCATGTTTTTATATTTCTGCTTTTCAAATCACTATCTTTCAAATAAACTATGGGTATCTTCACAGACGGAGTATGCAAATGACACCATCATTATCAATCCCACCTTTGACAAAGGACTTGGCAAGAGTCTTGATTGATGCTGACACAATCGCACGCAGAGTTGATGAGCTTGCCCAGAAAATCAACAACAACTATAAGGATATCACAGAACCCTTGATGCTAGTCGGCGTCTTGAAGGGTTCTTTTATTTTCCTTGCAGACCTATGCAGAAGACTCACGATCCCACATGTTGTGGACTTCATCGCAATCTCTTCCTATGGTCAAAAGGGTGATAAAAGAGGCGAGGTAAGAATGCTGATGGATACCAGAGAGAACCTTTCAGACCACCATGTCCTCATCATTGAGGATATCCTAGACAGCGGCAATACACTCTCCTATCTCATCAATACATTCAAAGCAAGAAACACAAAGAGTGTCTCCACTGCTGTTTTCCTTGATAAGCCAGCTAGACATGAGGTCCCTGTCGATATCGAATATCTTGGCTTCGAGATCCCAGATGTTTGGGTAGTCGGATATGGATTGGACTATAAGGAGGAATATAGAACACTTCCTTATATCGCAGAGATGTACCCTAAGAAATAAGGTGATTATATGTCAGATAAGTATTATGTTGGCTACAACACAGTCCACAAATTGATCAAGGGGCTTGCAAAGAAAATAGAAGCAGAGGGCTTTGACCCAGATGTCATAGTCGCAATAGGTTCAGGTGGATTCATCCCTGCAAGAATCATGAAGACCTTCATCAACAGGCCTATCTATGCTGTTGGAATCTCCTACTATGGCGTTGACAGAAAGCATAAGAGCCATCCTACTAAGATCCAATGGATTGATGAGGTGCAGGAGCAGCTCAGAGGCAAGAAGGTTCTGCTCATCGATGAGGTTGATGACACCAGAGCGACTTTAGCATATTGCGTTGGCGAGCTTCTGTCTTACCAGCCAGAGGAGATCGCTGTCCTCGTGCTTCATAACAAGCTCAAGAAGAAGGATGTCGATTTCCCACCAGAGATCAAGAAGTACTACCCAGCACTTGAGATTGGTGACATGTGGATCAAGTATCCTTGGGATGCAGATGATATAGACGAGCATACCGAGAGTGAGAAGAAGATGCTTGAAGAGATGAAATAATGGCTGATGTCACCCTTATCGCAGCATTGCAGTGGGGAGATGAGAATGCAGAACAAGCAGCCTCAATCCTTTCAGAAGATGCGGAAATAATAATAACCAGCCTAAAAGGCGCAAAGGTGAAGGATGAAGAGGGAGAGATCTCTCTTCATTCTCTATCCTCTGCCATTTTGAAAAATGACAAGATGGTGATTGTCCCAGGAGGTGCGATCGCAAATCTAGACGCAATCCTTTCAGACTTCAAGGTCCTAGAGAAAAAAGGGATCACCGTTGACAATCTCTTCATCGATGAAAGATGCCACATAGCACTTCCAGGCTTTGATGCAGAAGAGCAGAAGAGAAAAGGACTTGGGCTCAGGGCTGCGGATCTATTAGATGATGGAGCCCTTTGCTTATCATTGAGCAATCTATTGCGCTTTCACAACAGGCTGGATTGCCTTGAGGAGCTTCTTGATAAATGCAGGGCGTGGAAGCTCACCTTCTCAAATTACATCATCGACACCGTTCCAGTTGTCAAATATGCCATCAAGGAGGACCAAAAGGTTCTAGTGGAGGCATTAGATGGCTTCATGAGAGATATCAGCTGGTCATCCTATCCTTATACAGCATATGAAGGCTGCTCAGTGCAGTCATCGCTTGAAAGAGCGGCGATACCGCCAAAGGCAGTGACAAGGACCTTGGGAGTGATGAACGCCTTTCCTAAGACTGAAGTGGGCACACCTCTTCCAACAAGGCTAAAGGGAGAAGATGACAAACAGGATGCATTAGGCTGGATAGATGCAGTCGCACTTGAATATGCCTGCTATATCAACGGAGTTGATGAGATATGCATCACAGGCTTAAGCGCCTTGGATGAGATTGAAAGACTCAAAGTATGCACTGGCTATCAGATTGAGGGCGAGTACTATCCTATTCTCCCGGAGACAAGGAAACTCTCCTTGGCAAAACCCATTTACGCAGAGTTCGAGGGCTGGAAGGAAGACACCGCAAAGATAAAACGCTGGGATGATCTTCCTGAAAAGTGCAAGCTCTTTTTAGATGAGTTGGGGACCTTCCTTAATGCCAAGATATCCATGATATTGACCGATGAAGGAAAAATCATGGAAAAATAGGGCTTGCTTTCTTTACTACGCTTACCTTTTGCCCTTCTTGCCTTATCTTCATGCCATAGGAGACAGAATAAAGACCATGAAGCATGAGGATAGCGAAAAAAAACTCCAAAGAGAACTTAAGAGAATGGACAAAGAGGACCAAAGACTCGCATCCAGACTAGAGAAGGACCTTGAAAAGCGCGATAGCAGGGAAAGGGATTATCTCATTGATGAGAAGATAGATACTGAGTGGATGCTCTACCAAAGGGATTATACTGAAGAGGCAGCGCAAAACAGCATGGAAACAAGACTCAATAGAGATGGCATGGAAGAGAGCGCCTCTATTTCAGAGTTGGAAAGAGATGTTGATAAATATAGAAACAAAAGGTACAAAAAGCACCTGAGAAAATAACATTTAGCAGAAAACAATTGACCAATACCGAGTTAACCCCCATCATAATCACATGGGAATCCTGTGCCGTTGGCATATACCCATATTATGCTAAGGGGGTTTGCTATGCGACGTGCTTTTTCCCTTATCCTAGTTCTTCTGATGGTTCTGCTTCTCGCCTCCTGTGGAGAGCAGAAAGATGTCCTATATGTCTATAATTGGTCCTATTACACCCCTGATGAGGTCATAGAGGCATTTGAAGAGGAATTCAATTGTGATGTGATAATGGACTATTTCGCATCAAACGAGGAGATGTTCGCAAAGCTTATGGTCACAGGTGAATCCTCAGGCTACGATATCGTATTCCCCTCAAGCGACTATGTTACAATCATGAAGAAGCTCGACATGCTAGAAAGCCTGGATCATGAGCTTCTTCCCAACCTCAAATACATCACGCCTCTTGCAAGAGAGAAATCAACCTCCGATCAGAACATGGACTTCTCAGTCCCATACTACCTAGGAGCTGCAGGCATTGCTGTGAACAAGACAAAGCTGCAGGACTATGAAAGGGATTGGTCGCTCTTCTCAAGAGAGGACCTCAAGGGAAGAATGTGCATGCTAGATGACCTTAGAGAGGTGATCGGGGCCGCACTTCAAGTGCAAGGCTATTCCTGCAATTCAACAGATCCTGATGAGCTGGAGGCTGCATATCAATACATCAATAATGAGTGGAAGCCCAATCTTGCGAAGTTCGATGCCGAGGGGTTTGCGAAATCATTCGCATCAGGAGAGTACATCGTCGCACATGGGTATGCTGAATCCTTCTATGAGGAGATTCCAGAGTCACAGTGGGATGAGATAGATTTCTTCATTCCAGAGGAGTGTTCCCTGTATATCGACTCAATGGTCATCCCAAAGGGCGCAAGACATAAGGAACTTGCCCACGAGTTCATCAACTTCATGATCGAACCTCATAACTATGCTCTTTTCCTCGACTACTTTGGATTTCCTTCAACAACAAACACAGAAGCTGGACAATATATGGAGTCTGAGCCCTACTACACAGAGGATATGATAATCCATGGAGAGGTCAAGGATGACCTTGGAGAAGCGCTGGAGCTATATAATGATGTCTGGGAAAGAATCAGATATGGTAACTAAGACTTCTATCTTTTAGAAAGTGAAATGGTAGCTTATACTTAAAGTATGTCTTATAAGCACCCATATTTAGATAAACCAGAGATTTTCGCAGTCGGTAGAGAAGATGTACATTCATTGTTCACGCCTTCCTTTACAAGAGGAAGGATCCTTGACCTGTCAGGCACGTGGAAGTTCGCATCATACGAATGCCCTGAGGATGCGCCTGAGAGCTTCTATAAAAGGTCGACGGACGTATCAAGCTGGGCAGATATAACAGTGCCTGGAGCTGTGGAGCTTCAGGGCTACGGAGAGCCTAGGTACCTAGACCTCATGTATCCTTGGGATGGAAAGGAAGAGGTCATTCCCCCAAATATCCCCGTCAAGCGAAACAGGACATCGCTCTATGTGAAGGATGTAGAGCTAGAGAGCACCGAAGGAAGATTCTTTCTATCCTTTTATGGTGTCCAGACAGCATTCGATTTATTCGTGAACGACGACTTTGTAGGCTATGCAGAGGACTCCTTCACCCTATCCGAGTTTGATATAACACAGTTCATACAGAAGGGAAATAACAGGATTGCTGTTAGAGTATTCGAATACTCCACTGCCTCATATCTAGAGGATCAGGACTATTGGAGGCTCTCAGGCATATTCAGAAAAGTGGAACTCTCCCAAAGACCAGAGCATTTCATAAGGGACTTGGATGTCAAGACAAAGATGTCGCCTGATTACAAGAAGGGCAACATAAGCTTCATTGTCAAAACCGAAGCGAAGAGACTGAGGGTTGAGCTTGGCAAGAAGGTTGTTGAGTCCGATTGCTCAGGTCCTCAAACTGAGATCATGATGTTCCTCTCAGAGCCAAAGCTTTGGTCTGCTGAAAACCCATTCCTCTACAAATACTCTGTCATAGCATTGGACGAAAGCAACCAAATCATTGAGAAGGTTGAGGGATACACGGGCTTCAGAAGATTCGAAATCGTCGATGGCGTAATGAAGCTAAATGGCAGGCGCATTGTATTCCATGGCGTCAACAGGCATGAGTGGAACCCTCATTCAGGAAGGACGATCTCCTATGAGGATATGGAGAAGGACATCATATTGATGAAAAGGAACAACATCAATGCTGTGAGAACCTCCCACTATCCCAACGAGAAAGCCTTTTATGATCTATGTGATAAATATGGCATTTACGTCATCTCAGAGACGAATCTTGAGACACATGGCTCTTGGCAGGGTATCACAGGAAAGGATATGGATAAGCAGATTCCTGGAAACGACAGGATTTGGCTTCCAGCTGTCCTAGATAGGGCGAAATCAAACTATGAGAGCTTCAAGAACCATCCATGCATCCTCATGTGGTCGCTTGGAAATGAGTCAGGAGGCGGAGAGATTCTGGCAAAAGCCTCTGCCTACTTCCACAAGATGGATAAGTCAAGGATAGTGCACTATGAGGGCGTATTCAATGACAGGGAATACTCCGACGAGACAAGCGATGTCGAGAGCCAGATGTACACTCCTGCAGAGGATGTTGAGATATTTCTGAAGCACAACTACGACAAGCCTTTCATCCTCTCTGAGTATTCTCACTCAATGGGAAACAGCAATGGCGATATCATGGATTACATCAGGCTTGAAAGACGCGAGGAGCAGTACCAGGGCGGCTTCATATGGGACTTCATAGACCAGATGCTCTATAAAGATGGAATACTCTCCTATGGAGGGGATTTCGGAGAAAGACCTAATGACTTGAACTTCTCAGCAAATGGTCTCGTCTTTGCAGATAGAACACCTTCTCCAAAGCTACAAGAGGTAAAGTTCGCATATCAAGGCTTTGAAATAGATATCTCTGAGGAGTCCTATTCAATCAAGAACCTCAATCTCTTTTCTGACCTAAATGAATTCAAGACCACAATCTCACATGAAATTGATGGAAAAAGTGTTGCAATCAAGGATATCTCAGGACCACTATCACCTGGAGAATCCTTATCAAGGGATATCCCTTTTGAAAGGAAGGGCGGTAATGAGGCATTCACCATCTCCATCAAGCTGAAGGAAGACACGCTTTGGGCAAAGAAGGACTTCGAGATCGCTCATGGGCAGTGGTTCTCCATTGAGGAGACGCAGCTTAAAGAGAACTCAAGGCCTGCAGAATTGATAGTGGGAGCATATTGTTGGGGCTTCAAGGGGAAGAACTACACAGCTTGCATCGATAGAAGAACTGGAATGCTTACCAGCTTCAAGAAGAATGGCAAGGAGTATATAGAATCAACTCCATACCCATCCTTCTGGAGAGCTCCTGTCGATAATGATAAAGGCTCCAATCTCACATCAAAGCTTGGAAGATGGTCTGCAGAGGGACTCTACACACGTCCTATGGGGTGCACAGTGGAACAAAGGGAGAATGAAGTTGTCGTAAACTCCCTATTCATGCTCTCTGTGACAAACGATGATTACACAATTGAGCATGGCTTCTCCCAGGATGGCGTCAGACTAACAATCAAATACCTTGGAAGGGAGTCCATCATACCTGAGTTTGGACTGCTGATGAGAATTATACAAAGCGAGAAGGATGTCACCTACCTTGGACTTGGACCAGAGGAAAATGAGGTCGATAGGAAGGAAGGAGCCATATTCGGAATCCATAGCTTCAATGCCACAGAGAATCTCACTCCATACTCAATCCCACAAGAGGCTGGAGGCAGATGCGATGTCAAATGGGCAAAGGTCGGAGATATCACCTTCACTGCAGAGAGTGACATGATTCTCTCAGTGCTGCCTTGGACTCCTGAGGAAATTGAAAGTGCTAGGCACCACTATGAGCTTCCTCCAATAAAGAAGACTGTAGTAAGGCTATTGAAAGCCAAAACAGGTGTTGGTGGTGACAACTCATGGGGAGCTATGCCTCACAATGACAAGATCGCAAGAATAAAGTACGAGGATTCGTTCACCTTCTATATCAGCTAGAAAATGGGGGCTCGCCCCCATTTCTCATATCAAAAGCAGCCCCGCTCTGAAAAGCGCATAGTAGATTGCCGCATGCAATAGTCTGAGAGTGCTTGCCAATGCTACCTTCTTGAAGCTCAGGCCCATGACTCCCGCCACAGTGCAAAGCGTGGAGAAGGGAAGCGGGAAGATTGCAGAGCCGACTATTAAGGGGACCCCATATGCATTAATATATGGCCCCCACTTCTTGTTTGCGCTATCTGCAAACCTTCTGACAACGGGTATTCGATCGGCAAACAATCCAATCCCATAGGATGAGATTCCGCCTAATGCAGAGCCAAGACCGACAATGAGGATTGCCTCATGCCATGCCATTCCTGCGCCTATGACCCAAACAAGATCCGGCGAGATCGGCAAAATCAAGGTATCTACCAAATAGGCATAGAGAAACATGCCAAGACGCAGACTAAAGTGGCTGTTTATCCAGGATATAAGCGCTGCATATCTATCCTGCCCCACTTCCTTGATACTCAATACATATATAAGCAGCATCAAAACCAAGCTGCAAAATCCAATGAGGAATACTTTAGACCACTTTAGCTTATTCTTGTCCTCGCTCACCCAAAAGCCTCATAGAAATAGACAGAACCTCTTCTGCATCCCCCTGATAAGCTCCTCGGAAAAGAATATCCTTTCCGCCGCCCTTCAAGCTGATCTCTCCCTTCAGCTTCAAGAACCTCTCCTTTGTGCCAAAATACATGAATCCCTTCTTGCCTTCCCTCTCGAGGATCAAGACCTCCCTGCCTGACCTTGAGACTGCTTCCTGGAAATCCTCAACATTGCTTTCTGTTATGAAGGCAAGCAAGGAAGGTGTGCTTGAAAGCCTGAGAGCATCCTCAAGCTCCCTCTCTGCCACATTCTTCTTAAGGCGCTTGATCTCATAAGAGAGGTCATTATTATCTCTTATTATTCTCTCAACATCCTTCAGTATCGTCTCTTTATCGGCAGACAGCAGCTTGTAGCATCCCTTCAGAAGCCTTTCATTCTCCCTTCTGTAGGAAACAGAGGCATCCCCGCAGGACCAAATCGTCCTAACGTGAGAACGAATCATCTCCTTGCCGCGATAAACAACCTCTTTGATCTCCTTTGTTGAGCTGACGTGGACCCCTCCACATGCAACTGCATCCAGGCCCTCGATGAAAACAACCTTCACATCCCCGTCAACCTTGATGGATCTCCTCATGCCCAAGCTCTCTGCCCTTTCATGGGACATCTCCTCTTGGTAGATTCTCAAGCCATCGCGGATCTTTCCATTTGCGATATCCTCAATCAAAAGAAGATCCTCGTCTGCTATCTCACCTGCATCTGTCTCAATGGTGAGGATCTCCTCACCTTGATGGACTGCGACAGTGCCAATGCCCTTATAGGTGAACATTGTCGCAGATAGAAGGTGCTGTGCGCTATGCTCAACCATGTACTTATATCTATGGTCCCAGTCAAGCGATAAAGTCATGCGCTGCCCAACTTCCACCTCTGCGCCATTTTTTAGGATATGAAGAAACTCACCATCCTTGTCCTTCTGGGTATCCACTATCTCATGTGGCCCGAAAAAGCCTCTGTCACCTGGCTGGCCTCCACTTTCTGCATAGAATATTGTCCTGTCGAGAATGAGAGCGTTGCCCCTCACCTCAAGAACAGTCGCATCTATGCTTCTTGAATACGCATCATCGTAAAACAGAATCTCAGTCTTCATTGATTATCAACCTCCACAGGAACCGTAGCCACAGGGAGCTTAAGGTGGCATTTATACCCTATTATCCTCGAAACCGTGACAACAACAGCCACAGACCACATCATGACCATCTCAGGGCAGGCTGTCTTTGAAAGAAGCACGAACAAAAGACTTCCCACTATGCCTGCAGAGGCGTAGAAGTCTGATGTGAAGATCATCGGGATCTCCCTAGAGAAGAGGTCTCTGAGAACACCACCGCCTGATGTGGATAGAATGCCACAGATGATTATCCCTATCTCATCAACACCCATCGCCAACGCCTTGTTGCACCCTAATGCGCAGAAAACGCCTAGGCCAATGGCATCGCAATAGACTATCAAGGCCCATCTGCCGACCACAAACTTGCTGAAGAAGAACACGATCAAGGCTGCAAAAACACATACAATGACATATAGATCATCGTTATAAACACCAACAGGCGTAGCTCCTAGCATTGTATCCCTAATAATGCCACCTGCGCATCCAACTGTCACGGCATAGACAATGACTCCAAGAAAGTCCAGCCTATTCTTAACTGCCTTAATGGCTCCCGAGAGCGCGAAGATGAAGGTGCCGAATATATCAAGCCAGTAAAGAATCGAGTTCTGCATGGCTTTAGGATAAATCAAAAACCATTCTAAGCCAATTAACTAAAGACGAAATTGCAATAAAGGAATATATTATTCTCATGGGTAGAATAAAAAGCGCATGGGAAATCGCATTAGAGCGAACAGACGACATCGAGATCGACTACGATAGAATCAGAAGAAACGAGAGTCTGGACAAAATCAGGAGAGCAGCAGGTTCCTATCTAGTTGAGGAGACAGCTGATAATGAGGATCTTAGGGAAAAGCTTGCAGAATATCCAATCGATGATCTAAGAGAGGCTCTTTCATCTCTTGTCATAAACAAGCTCTCCCTGCCTTCTGAGGAGGTGGATGATGACAGATATCAAAGGCTATCCTTCATAATCTCCTTGATTGCAAACAGAGAGGACACCTTGGAGCTCTTTGGCCAAATAGCGGGCTTTCTGATGCAGTATCCAATGCATAAGAAGCAGCTTATCGAGCAGATGAAGGCACAGTTTGAGCCTCTGCTTAGGGAGAAAGAAGCCAAGATGAAAGAACAGTATGGCGAGAGCATCCATCTCTCCCTCGAGCAGGACAAGGAGTTCCTGGAAATGCTCAAAAAGAACCTTGAACGCCTGGATGAGCAATACAACTCCACTTTAAGCGAAGCAAAGGAGCAGCTAAAGGCCTGCATCTCATAAGAGACAAGAATGAATGAACCCCTTTGGCAATCCTGCCCAGGGGTTCAAATGACAATACCGGAAGGCCATACAGCCTCTATTTCCAATATCTCTCCATTCGCTTTCTAAGCGATGCTCTATATGCATCCCAATCCTCTATAGGTGCTTTTGCAACGCCATCCTCGATAGCAGCCTTTGCAACAGCTATTGCCTCATATTCAATGACTCGAGGATCGAATGGCTTAGGAACGATATAGTCCCTGCCAAACTCAAAGCTAGCCCCGCCATATGCCTTGCAAACCTCATCGCATACCTTCTCCTTAGCAAGGGATGCAAGTGCCTTAGCAGCTGCCATCTTCATGTTCTCAGTCACTCTGGAGGCCCTTACATCCAAGGCTCCTCTGAAGATGAATGGGAATCCAAGGACATTGTTGATCTGATTTGGATAATCAGACCTTCCTGTTGCCATGATCACATCTTCCCTTGCCTCCTTTGCATCCTCATAAGATATCTCAGGATTGGGGTTTGACATAGCAAAGACAATAGGGTCCCTGTTCATGGACTTCAGCATCTCCTTTGACACGCAGTTTGCGACAGAAAGCCCCATGAACACATCAGCGCCCTTCAACGCCTCCTTCAAAGTCCTCTTGGAAGTGTCTTGAGCAAGCGAGGCCTTCTCTGCTGTAAGGCCCTCGCGTCCCTTGTAGATCACACCCTTAGAATCGCAGATGATGAGGTTCTCTCTCTTGATTCCGCAGGAGATGAACATCCTGGCACATGAAATGCCAGCAGCCCCTGCCCCATTTACGACAACCTTCATATCCTCAAGTCTTTTCCCGACAATCTCTGAGGCGTTCATCAACCCAGCTGATGCTATGATGGCAGTACCATGCTGATC
>JAZURW010000035.1:0-6238 GCA_045606405.1 Candidatus Ornithospirochaeta sp.
CGAGTGAGTCTCCGTCTTTGAACAATTCCTGTTTTGCTTTCAAATGAATCGGCTCTATTCCAGTAAATTCAACAGGGAAAATGAAATATGGGCTTCCAATCTCTGTAATGCTTACATTTCCGCTATCCAAGACACGCAGCCATTCATATTCAGTATAACTCTCTGGGATTGCGTTCATGAGCGGGACTATGCCATTAAGAGTCAAAGCATAATCCTCGGTTTTGATTGTTCCTGTGATTTTTACCTTGTTTTCGCCTAGAACCTCAAATGTGAGGTCTGCCTCTTGCTTAGCCAATGATTCGTATGCTGGCGTGAAAATGAAAGACGTATTCAGTTTCAGGCCATCGACAGATTTTGATTTCATTTCAATTGTGCCACCTGATACTGGGCTTATATTACCTTCTTCGTCAAAAGAGATTTCCAGCATATAATGCGTAATCTCTTCATCAAGATCTGTTGCCTCTACTATCTCGACTGAGCTGATGATATCGGTGTTTTTAAGGGTATCGAGAGCATTCAGCTCTGGCTCTATTTCGCAGGAAACGAATAAAGCTGAGAGCATGATCAATAAGCTGATGAGTGTCAAAGTTTTTTTCATTGAGATATCTCCTTGCTATTACGGCTGAAAATAGTATAGCAGGGATGTCTATGAACTAAAAGATATAAAAATAATAGGGAGATATCTTTATAAAAACAGAAGGCCAGATATCAGTCTGACCCAGTAATGTAAACTTCTTTACGCTATCTTATGCCGAGTTCTTCAGCAACCTTGATCACAAGGGAAGGGTTATCAGTCATTACAGTATCGACGCCAAGCTTGAATAGGCGACGCATCTCTTCTTCCTCATTTATTGTCCAGACCATGATCACTGCATCCTTTTTATGCCACTTCTCAATGAACTTTGGAGTGATGACCTTGAAAATCCCCTGTGCTACAGGAACCTGGAAGATAATCTTCCTCTTGGATGGCTTATTCGAGTAGAAGGGCCTAAAGAGAACGCGAGGAATAACCTCTGCAGTTGTTATTGATGTGAGGATATCAGGAGCTAGAGCTCTGACTCTCTTCAGGTTTTCAAGGTGGAATGAAGCGCAGCAGACTCTCTTTTCTGCCTTATTCTCTCTTATGATGCGGATAAAGACCTCGGCAATCTCTTCTTCCTGGCTTTTGAGGTCGATGTTGAATCTGGCGTCAGGGCATGCCTTGAGAGCCTCATCGAGAGTGCAGAGCTTGATGCCTTTTCCCCTGAACGGGAAGGTCTTGCCGCCATCTTTTGTGAAGGTGTATCCAGCATCTAGCTTTTTAAGCTCCTCCAATGTCTTTGATTCAAGAGTTCCTGTTCCATCTGTGTTTCTCTCGAGAGTGTCATCATGCCAGATTACAAGCTCTCCATCCTTTGTAAGGTGTACATCTGTCTCTATGATATCGATATCCATCCTGGACGCAGAGATAAATGCCGGGATTGTATTCTCAGGATAATTTGCGCTGTCCCCGCGATGCGCTACAACTCTTGGAAGCGGATCCAGAAAACTCTTAAACTTCATCTGCTTTCTCCTCTCTTGCTTTGTATTTCACGATATTCTCTGCCTTTCTGAATATCTTCTCGAATCTCTGCATCTCTCCCTCTGAGAGACCTGCTCTCTCAACAAGGTCAGAAAGGAACTGCCTAGTCCATTTCTCCTCTTCATCCCATTTGTAGTAACCAATATTAGAGAGATGCGTTGAGATATCATCTATTCCTTTATGGATTCTGTCCTTATCGATCGCAGTCATGCCCTGCTTGTATGGAAGCGCATGCTGGAAAAGCGCATAGCTTATGATCTGCACAGCCTGTGATAGATTAAGTGAAGGAAATTTCTCTGAAGTAGGTATAGTGACAATCGAAGCGCACTTATTGACCTCATCGTCCCTCAGCCCATCGGACTCCCTTCCGAATACGATGGAAATGAGTCCCTCAGGCATTGATGATATCTTCTCTGCCAGCTGCTCAGGGGAGTAGGCGCTCATCTTCCTGAATTTTCCGCGTCTTCTTGTCGCACCTACAGATAGAATTGAGGTTTTTAATGCTTCATCAAGGGTTTGTACCCTGATTGCGTTCTCATATAAGTCAGAGGCATGGAGTGCAAGAGTCCTGACTCTGTTCTCATCATATTCCCTATCGCCTACGATGACCAAGCGCTCAAGGCCCATTGTCTTCATGGCTCTGCAAACAGACCCAATATTTGCGCCGTCTTGGGTCTCTACAAGGACAATCTGAACTCTATTTAGGTATTCATTGACCTGCATATTATATTCCTAAGCCTTCCTCTAGATGTAAGGCTCCTCCCTTTTTTGCTAAAAGTATGATAATCCAAATCCCGGCATAAGTCATCAGCAATCGCTCAATCATGTTATGCCATAAAGAATTGCAATGTTTAAAATGGAGCTAATCTTGATTTATTCTTATTGCTACCTTTCGCGTTAGAATGGTATTCTTGTATCATGGAACAGCTAAGAGCCGACAGATACACAAAGATAACAACATATTCGCTTGCATTTGGAGCATGTGTTTTGGGACTTTTTTTAATGAAGTCGCTTGCCAATGAGATCCTTCCAGTAGTGGTTGCATTCTTCCTGTTTATCTTTGTCAATCCAATTCTCAGCAAGTTCGATCAGCTGAGGATGCCTAAGATAATATCAATGGTCATCGCAATGGCTCTTGTCATAGCGTTCTTCTTCCTGTTTGCTTATGTTTTCTTTGTGATGGTCAATACACTGATGACGCAGCTTCCGCAATATGTCTCAAAGGTCAACGCTTTGGATGTGTTTCTCTCTGATAAGCTGAGGAATTTCTTTGATGTGGATGAAGGCCAGAGCTTCAGCATCCTAGCATGGCTTAATATAGACTGGTTTGGGATCATAACATCCTTCCTTACATCAGCTAGCTCCAAGTTCGTTGATATAATAGGAGACTGCATGCTCGTTCTTCTATATTTGATGTTCATCATCCTTGAACGTGCGACAATCTTCCCTAAGATAGTGGTTGCGCTTCCAAAGGATAGAGGCAGAAAGCTTGCTGAGATGGTGGGAAGAATGAATAAGCTGATCTCAAAATATCTGTTCATCAAGATAATAATCAGCTCTGCGACAGGTCTCCTTTTCTATCTTACAGCAGTCTTGGTGGGAATGGATTTCCCTCTTGTATGGGGTGTTCTTGCCTTGATCCTCAACTTCATTCCAACTATCGGATCTATTGTGGTGACCGCTTCCGCCATATTGATGGCGATTGTGCAGTTCCTGCCAAATTGGGACATTGTCCTTATCGCAGGAGCCTTGTTCATTTCAATACAGATGATATTGGGCAATATCCTGGATCCAAAGCTTCAAGGCGTCCAGCTTAATATATCACCGCTTGTGATCTTGATATCCCTTGCTATCTGGGGATACGTATGGGGAATACTTGGAATGTTCCTTGCAGTTCCTCTTACATCGATTCTGCAGATTGTTTGCGCAAGCAGTGAGAACCTAAAGCCAGTGGCTATTCTGCTTTCCACAGGAAAGATACAGGTAGACCAATACAATAAAGAGAAGAACAGCAAAAAATGATGATGCTTTATTCGGAAAGCATTATGCCGAGAATCATTAGAAGCGCTCCGATTATCAAGGATGGCTCAAAGACTGAGTACATGAAGTAATCCAAGACCACTGCAGTGATTATCTGGCCTGCGGACATCAATATGGAGGAGACGGCTCCAGGGATTTTTGGTATCACGATATTGGAGCCAACGACTACAATCTGACCTAACAAGCCTCCTGCCACTATTTCAACCAACGTAAGCTCCTGTAATCCCTTTACCGCCTCCATCTCGCCCTTAAGGTTGAATATCACAATGAAGATCAGGATTCCACAGAAGCCAGATATCACGTTCTGTCTTGCTGAGAAGAGAGGTCCTTTAAGCTTTGCGAAGCCGGAGTTGTAGACCATCTGGGTCATTGTTGTTGCGCCTGCAAGCACAGATAGCAGCGCATAGAATAGGATATCAAGTAGGTTCTCGTCCCCTGAGAAGAGGAGCATTATCATGATTCCTGCAAAGGAGATTAAGAGCGAGAGAAGCTTCTTTCTTGTTGTTTTCCTTTTCTCCATGCCCATGAAGCCAGTTACATCGAAGATGAAGCCCATCACGCATTGCCCTAGGACAGCTGCTGCCATTGCTATCGTAGCTCCGGCTCTGGAGACCGCAAAGTAGTTGATCGTGAGGATCACAAGCCCGAAAAGACCTCCAAACCATCTCCAAAGTGGTGCGCTTTGCCTTGGCGGATTCAGGGTCTTGCTGCTTCTCGTGCAAAGCATTATCACAAAAAGGGAGATTATGCCGACAAGCTGGTTTGTCGCAATCGAGATGTTGTTTGATGTGCGAAGACCTAGCTCTGTATTGCATACAACCATCACTGAGATCACTGCTCCTATGATGAATGCCATGAGATAGCTTATGAAGGATGTGCTTCTTTTCTCTTTGCTCATGTCGCTTACTATAGCAGGTTGCACAATCTTTATCGATAGAAGATAATGGCATTGGAGGCAATATGGAAATAGTTTGCTTGGATTTAGAAGGCGTTTTAGTGCCTGAGATTTGGATTGCATTTGCAGAGAAGACGGGAATCGAGGCTCTTAAGAGAACCACAAGAGAGGAGCCGGATTACCATAAACTCATGAACTATAGAATGGATATACTTAGAGAGAAGGGCTTGTCGCTCAAGGATATCCAGGACGTCATTGCGACTATCAAGCCACTTGAAGGCGCAAGGGAGTTCTTGGAAGAGTTGAGGTCAATGACTCAGGTAGTCATTCTTTCAGATACCTTTTCGGAGTTCGCAAAGCCTTTGATGAAGCAGCTTGGATGGCCAACTATTCTATGCAATAGCCTGGTAGTGGATGAGGACGATATGCTAATCGGCATTTCAATGCGCCAGGAAGACGGAAAGCGCAAGGCAATAGAGGGCTTTAGATCAATGGGCTTCAGAACCTTTGCCGCCGGTGATAGCTACAACGATCTTTCGATGATCAGGAAGGCAGATAAGGGGTGTCTTTTCAGAGCTCCTAAGAACATATTGGAGGAGGAGCCGGATTTAGCTCTTTGCACAACCTATGAGGAGTTCTTGAAGGAAATCAAGGCTTTCGTGGAAGGATGAGAGTAGGAGGGGCTTGCACCCTCCTTTTTCAATCTGTGTTTTGGTTTACAGAGGATGCTTTGCCTCTCTATCTATGTTACATTATCACCTTCCTTGTGTGGATATCCTCTGCCACGTACACCAAAGACGTTATATGGAGAAAAAAACTTGACAAGAGTTCAAATAATGTTCATTCTCTTTCCAACATACAAAAAAAGGGGGGAAATGAAATGGATGCATTTACCCAGGAAATGAAAGCAAGACTTCTCGAGGAAAGAGAAGCATTACTAAAGAAGCTGAATAGTGAGGAAGATAACTTCAGGAATGAAGCAATGGTATCATCAGGGCGTGGGGATTCAAGCGACCTTGCAAGTGATGAAGGCGCATATAGGAAGATGGAAGCCTTGAATGCAATGGATGCAAGAAAGCTAAAGGGTATAGAGAATGCCTTGAAGAGAATCAGCGAGGGAAAATACGGTTATTGCCTTCAGTGTGGCAAGAAGATACCAGAGGGAAGACTTAGAGCGATTCCATCCTCTGTTCTCTGCGTTGAATGCAAGAGCGAGAACGAGAGAATGCTAAGATAGAAACAGCACGTTCCCAAGATAAATCGATTTCATTTTATGGACAGCGTGGTTATTGCCATGCTGTCTTGCTTTTTTAGGCATTTGCTGTGCTTTGCTATCTTCATTGCAATCATGGATACAGAAAAGAGGAGAAAGAACAGCGAGAGCCATGCAAATCTTTTTCAGATTGACTTTGCAGCTGGAAACGAATGAGGAGAGGATTATGCATCCTCATCTCAAATATGGATTGCTTTCGAGCTCTTTGCTTATTGTGGTGAATCCGCCATGGCCAGGAAGGACAACAATCCTATTATTGAGTGTCTTCATTATCCCGAGGCTTTCCATAAGGAGGGAATAGGAGCCTCCTAGATCGCTTCTTCCGATTGAGCCTTCGAACAGGGTATCACCTGAGAACAGGACTTCATCCTTTTCAGACAGAAGGCAGATGGATCCCATTGTATGTCCAGGTGTTTTCAGGATGGTGAACTCCCATATGCTATCGCTATAGGGTATGTAATCCTCCGGC
>JAZURW010000036.1:0-8032 GCA_045606405.1 Candidatus Ornithospirochaeta sp.
TCGTTCTGAGCCAGGATCGAACTCTCCGTCATTTAAGCCCCGTGCAAGCACGGGATGATTTCAAATCCATTCTCCTGCTAATTCTCATCTCCGAACTGGCTTTCCTTCTCGTTAACCTGTCCGTGTTCGTGAATTGACAGAGGCTCTCAAGCCTCTTTCTCATTCTCTCCCTTTCCCTTCGCTCATGCTCATAAAAAACCTGCCGCCTCAAGCGACTCTGCTAGCTTACATTCTTTCCGCTCGCCTTGTCAACTCTCTCCGGCATCTTTTTTCTCTTTTTTCATTTCCTTTCGCAGCCGGCGCATCGCGCCAACGAATGGTAATATAAACTAGTCGTTAAAGTTTGTAAAGCGGTTTAAGAAAATTTTTGTTTTTTTTATTTTCATATGCAAAAGGCATTGATTATGACAATTGACTGATAATGCATTAATCATATAATCACTAATATGGAAAAAGACATGACAACAGGAAATCAATACAAGCTCCTGATTTCCTTCGCTATACCTATATTCATTGGCAATGTATTCCAGCAGCTATATTCAATGATTGACACAATCATCGTAGGACGCTTTGTCGGAGTCGAGGCTCTTGCTGCCGTTGGCGCTACAGGAGGCTTCTCTTTCATGCTAATTGGATTTTCCATAGGTCTTGCACAAGGCTTCTCAGTCCTTATTAGCCAAAGATTCGGAGCTAAGGATCCTGAGGGAATCAAGAAGGCATATACTCAAAGCATAATATGCGCTTTTGTTATCACCACCTTGATATCCATAGTCTTCTATTTCCTCGCAAAGCCGATGCTCAGACTCGTTAGGACTCCTGATAACATTATAGATATGGCAACAGACTATATATCCATTATATATCTGTTCCTGAACTCTGCGGTTTTCTACAACCTATTCTCATCTGTTCTTAGAGCGCTCGGAGACTCCAAGAGCCCCGTTCTCTTTCTGCTGCTCTCTTCAGTCCTGAATATTCTTCTTGACCTATTCTTTGTTATCGTCATACCTCTGGCAGCAAAGGGTGTTGCCATCGCAACTGTCATTGCTCAATTCATCTCAGCCATCGTCTCTTACATCTATATATATGCAAAATACCCTGTATTCAGGGCCAGTGCGTCCTATTGGCGCATCGACAAGGCAATTTGCAAAAGGCTTCTAGCAATTGGCATTCCAGGTGCTATCCAATTCTCTGTATGCGCAATTGGAGTCATCGTTGTACAAGCCTTCCTCAACGGCTTTGGCTCAGATGCAATCGCCGCATACTCTGTTGGTTGCAAAATAGAGAATATTGTCACACAGTTCTTCCCTGCCCTCGGCATTGCGATCTCGACTTTCGCGGGTCAGAATTTTGGAGCAGGAAAGATTAAGAGGATCAGAAATGGCTTTAAGTCAGCAACTATCATCATGATTCTATATGCCATTATTGCGTCCATTGCCGTAAGATTCATCTCAGAACCTCTTTCATATTTGTTTGTAGATAAGAACTCTGCCAATCCTAATGTCATCAATATGGCTGTGCAATATACCACAATCGCATCGTATTTCTTCATCCCTCTTGGCTTGATCTTCATCTTCAGAACAGGTAGCCAAGGTCTTGGCTCAGGTTCAATCCCTATGCTCAGCAGCATTCTTGAGCTTTCTCTGAGAGTGATTGCGGCAATGATTCTACCTGGCCTTATTGGATATTTAGGAATATGCCTTGCATCTCCTGCTGCATGGATAGGCGCAGGATTCGTGCTTCCTTTCGTTTGCAGCAAATTCATCAAGAAGATAGAGCTGAATTTAAAATAAGAACCATTAGTAAGCCATTCAGATAAAAAAATGCACCCTCTTTTGAAGGTGCTACATCTCCTGGGGGAATTGAACCCCCGTTGACGGGATGAAAACCCGTTGTCCTAACCACTAGACGAAGGAGACATTATACGTGAGCCGCACAGGATTCGGACCTGTGACCCACGCCTTAAAAGGGCGTTGCTCTACCGACTGAGCTAGCGGCCCATATGCAACAACGAGAATTTAGCAAAATTAGGAAAAGTAGTCAACATGATTTACAAAACTTTTTCACTGATTTTGCTCGAATCAGCATAAATTCTTTTATTACAGCAAATTATCAAGTTCTTGAATCTTTAGTCAATATTGTATCAACACCGTTTGCGAGGACGTTCTCATAATCCTCGAGATTCCTTCTAAGAAGCTCAGGAGTATCCAAGCCATATGGGCACTTTGATTTGCATAGTCCGCAATCGATGCAATCCTTTATCTTGAAAATCTTCTCTTTCCATTCAGGAGTGAAGTATTGCTCAGAGGGGCTTCTTCTCATCATAAGGCTCATTCTTGCAAGGTTATTGATCTCAATTCCGACTGTGCATGGCATGCAGTAACCGCATCCTCTGCAGAATTCACCTGAAAGCATCCTTCTATCTCTTGCAATCTCGTCTTCAATCTCCATGTTCATCCTTGGAGGATTTTCGACGCACTTAAGCCATTGATTAAGCTCCTTCTCTCTCTGTATACCCCAAATTGGAAGCACGTTATCGAATTGAGAAGCGAATGCGTAGCATGATTCATAGTTCGATAGAAGCCCTCCAGAAAGTCCCTTCATCGCAATAAAGCCCATATCATGCTCCTTGCATGCTTTGACAAGCTCAAGCTCAGCATCTCCGGAGATATAGCTGAAAGGGAATTGCAGCGTATCATATAGACCACTCTCAATTGCTTCTCTTGCAACATTTAGTCTATGGTTCGTTATTCCAATATGCTTGATCTTCCCTTCCCTCTTTGCTTCAAGGGCTGCCTCATAAAGTCCTGATCCATCACCAGGCTTTGGACAGAATGATGGATTATGGAATTGATAGATATCAATATAATCTGTTTTCAGCAGCCTTAGTGATGTTTCAAGATCCTTCTTGAACCCTGCTGCATCAATAGCTGCGGTCTTTGTTGCGATGTAGAGCTTCTCTCTTATGAACTCAAATGCGATGCCAACTTTCTCCTCACTATCTGAATATGCTCTTGCAGTATCGAAGAAGGTGATGCCACCTTCAAAAGCCTTCCTTAGAAGATAGACAGCATCCTCTGTTGAGATTCTCTGGATTGGCAAAGCTCCGAATCCATTTTTATTAACCTTTATGCCAGTTCTTCCCAAAGTGACAAAATCCATAAATCCTCCTAGCAAAGAGTTTAGTAGCTATCAGGGCCAACACCTATCAAATAGGAGATCATGAAGACATTAGAGGCGAGATTTGATTTAGCAAGAAGCTTTTCAATGTCATTCTCAATGATTTCAAGTTTTGCTGAGAGGACATCCCTTCTGCCCTTTTGCCCAATTTCCTCTGATAACTCTGTATTCCTTAAAATAGTATCAAGATTAGTGCTTTTCTCTTCAAGCACTTCAAGCTTCATTATTGCATTCTGCATTGAATAGTAATTCTCGCTCAGAACATTCTCAATCGATAACAGTGCCTCGCTATATGAGATATCGTCCCTGATTTGGCTGCTTTGAGCCCTTTTCACATCGTTGAGCCTCTCTCCACCATCCCATAGGTTGGTTTGAAGCGCAAATGAGATATTGAGCGTGAAACTATCCTCCGCTCTCCAACCCGCCTCCAGGGCAGGGAATCGAGGAGTGCTATAACCAGCGCTTACCTGAATCGCCATGTCAGGAATGCCATACATGCTTCTATTTGCGATCTTCTCTTGAAGAAGATGGACAGAATTAAGCTTACTGATCATCTGCAGAGAATCATTTGAGGAAGAGAGTGCGAGATTCTTGAGCTCTAGATAGGAAACATCCCTATATTTCATCAATGCACTCTCGTCAAGATCAAGCTCAAGCTGATCGTGCTCCAAGTCAGAGATGCCGGTTAGGATGCTAAGTGAGCTTAGGTTGCTCTTATTCTCTTTTTCAAGCTCAGCCCTTCTCATCTCCAGATTAAGCAGACCAAGTTTTGCATCTATGTAATCTGATTCAAGGATCACCCCAGCCAGGTAGCTCTTCTCTGCAATCAAAACCAGCTCGTTTGCTATCGATAGGGCCTCAAGAAGTCTTTCGTTTGCTTTTCCAAGGTTATCGAGCACAAAAAGTCTGATCATCAGCTCAGCACGAAGCTGTCTCTCAATGTCATTTCTCCTTATTCCCTGGATATTCTCGACAGTCTGGTACAAATCAACCGCTAAATTCAGCTTCCCCCAGCTATTCACAACCTGCGTCATTGAAAGAGATGCGCTGTAAAGGGTATCATCCATCCCATCGTAGATGGTCATATACCCTCCATTTTGCAATCCTGGGACATTTTGAATGGGAAGTGAGGAAAAAAGCTCATCGCTAGATACAGTGATCCTTTTTATCGGTGGTTCAACCATATATGTTCCGCTCAAGGTAAGGTCTATTGTAGGATAGAGCTTAGCCTTTGCATCCTTCACATCCAATGCAGAATCATAGATATCCTGGTCAGCATTTCTGATATCAGCATTATTCGAAAGCATATTGCTTATAAGCTCAGATATATCGTACTGCTGCGTTATAGGCTCTGATGCGATTGTGCATATTGAGAGTGTAAGTAGTAATAGAACTATGATCTTTCTCATCTATCGCCTACTTGAGGTTGCACATGAGCGAATCAGCAAATGCAAGATCAAGCTCACCTCTTGCAATCACATTCCCATCGCTGTCCTTTGCTTCCAAAACCAGAAGTTCCGATATAATGGCACCATCGGATGTGTGCTTTGCATCAATCACGACACCGCTTGCAAGCCCAGCAAAGGATGCTCTCGCATATGAAGGGTTTGCCTCAGGCCCTATGAACTCGACATTCGAAAGAGAAGCCTTATATTCATCCTCCCCGATTTTCAGGCACACCTCAGAGTCTGTCAAAACTGGATAGGAACTAGCATTCAGAAGCACTGTGCCGTAGATGCCATCCTTAAGATTGTGCTTCTCTTTCCTCAACTCGATGCTTTCAGCAGAGCTAGGTCTGTCGACTGTGAAAAGATACTCGCTTTCTGAGGCTGACCAGCTAAAGTCAGGGCTCGTGATTGAAGATATCTTGACATCGACACTCTCTCCCCTTGGATGGTTGATTGCGATTGAATAGCTTCCTGTGCGTGTCGACACATCCCTCTGTATCATTCTATATCCGGTAAAATAGGAGTAAGTGAAGCTCAACATATCCTCCACATCTCTTGCTTTTCCTGCAGAAGATGAGTCCTTGAAACTCAACTCCAAGGTTGAGCTCTCCACCTTCCTCTCAAGACTCAGAGTGACGGCGCTTTGATTGGATGACTCTGAGACAACCGCAACAGGTCCCTGCTTACTCAGTCCATAGTCCTCAGAAAACAGAATGAGGTATACATAAGCACTATCGAAATCCTCGCTCCAAAGAGGCTTGTTCGTCTTCCATATGATCTTTGATATAGTGAAGCTTCCGTTAGCGTCAGTCGTAGCTCTGAACTTGCAATCATTGTCAAAAAAGAGAGTCCCATCAACATAGGAAGAATATGCCCTATCCCTATCCTCTTCTGAGGTATATGCAAAAACATTCACGCCAGAGATCCCATTTTGCGTATCATGATCAACCAAGCGACCAGAGATCGCAGAATAAAAGACGTCATTGCAGCTAGTTAAACAAAAGAGCAATGCCAAGGAAAATATCAGAATCCTGGATCTATTCATTTTCTCTTCTCCCTTTTCCTGTATATTCTTGAAAGACTTCTCTTTTCAGACATGTAGTAGAATACTGGCATGATAAACAGCGTTATCACCATGGATGTTGCAAGGCCGCCCATGATGACCTGACCAAGAGGTGCATATATCTCAGTACCCTCTCCTGTTGCCATTGCCATTGGAATGACACCCAGGATTGTTGTGAGAGATGACATGAGAATCGGTCTCAGCCTTGATGCTGCCCCCTCCTTTGTGGTCCTGAAAAGCATCTCCTTCTCATATTCGTAATCAAGACATCCAACAAGCTCTGAATCTGTCATCAAGGCAGTATCAAGAGCCAATGCTGATGCACATTCCCTTCTTTCACTATCTCTTAGATAGTTGATGTAATCAACCATTATGATTCCGTTGTTAACAAGCATTCCGGCAAGCGAGACTATGCCAAGTATTGAGACAAGATTCAATGTTGAGCCGAAGAGCACTAGCGATACTATGACACCAATTAAGCAGAATGGCACAGTAAGCATGACAAGCAGAGGCTGTCTGAAACGCTCAAAGATAACAACCATGACCATATAGACAAGGAAGATGGCAATCATCAAAGCCGAAGCAATAGGAACCAGAGAATCAGATACAAGCTCTCCTATGCCGCCCGCATCTGTCCTGACGCCGCTAGGGAGAGGATTCTCCTTTAGGTATCTTTCGACTCTCTCAGTCACTCCTGTGGGGGACTCTGTTGTCAAAAGAGCAGAGATTGTTATTGTCCTTGCTCTATCTGAGTGGTTTATCTGCGATAACGTGTTCTTGACCTCAAGCTCTGATAGAGATGGAAGCGAGACCTTGCTTCCACTTTGCGAAACAAGCTTGATCATTGACAGGGATGAATCATTGACCCCTAGCTCCTTAATATCCGATGACAGATGCAGCGAATACCTATTGCCAGCTTCATCGGTTATTGCACCAAGATCCATTCCATTGAATAGAATGGCCATGTTCATACCTGACTCATAGCTTGTGAAGCCTAAGGATGAGAGTTGGTCAGTCATCATCTTTATCGTGGCATTGGTGTTATCGTAGTTGGCATCTATAGATGTCGAGATAACCTCCGGATCACTCTTGATGTATTCCTCTATTCCAAGAGCAGCCTCATACAGCTCCTCCTCATCATTTCCAATCAGCTTGAGGCCATATCCGCCACCACCGGATATAAAGCCAACAAGTCTATCATAACCACCATTGTTAACTCTAATGCTTGCACCAGGCAGTTCCTTCTCAAGGGCATACTGAAGCTCTCTTATAGCGAAGTGGATATCATAGTCGCGCTCAGAAACTGGAACAAGGACTATATGAAAACCTCCTACATTGGCTTTATCCGAAAAGGACATGGCGTCAACCGATTTGCCTATATATGTAACATAGGTTTTTATATCGTCGTTATTTATCGTTTCCTTTAGAATCTCCTCAGCTCTAAGCATTCCCTTTTCTGCCTCATGAAATGAGTATCCGTTAGGGAAATCTATGGATACATAGAAGTCGTTGTTGTCTGTGGATGGAAGGAAGGAGACCTGCAGCAATGGTATTGTGTATACAGTCACTGCCAAAAGCCCAATTGCGAGAAGAAGGATGAACATAGGGTGCTTCAACATATAATCAAGTGAGCGTGAGAAGGAACGCTCTAGTCTTGAAGTCAAACGAACTATGATGCTTTCCTTTCCCATTGTCCTATCATCACCCTCCTTAAGGAATTTCTTCAAAAGCCATGGCATGAATATAAGAGCAACAACAAGAGATGCTAGAATTGAGATCATGAAAGTCATCGACACATCATATAGAATAGAACCTATTATCCCAGAGATCGTCAGGAAAGGCACAAACACAATGACCGTTGTCAAATTGGAGCCAAGCACAGATGCTCCAACTGTGTCCGTTCCCTTCAGAATCGACTCAGTGACGCTAAGTGTCCTTCCATTTTCCCCATTCTTGTAATGTCTATAAACCTGATCGATGATTACAATCGAAGCATCGACTATAGAACCGAGTGAAACAACAATGCCAGAGATGGACAGAAGGTTTATCGTAATGCCCGCAAGCTTCATTCCAATGAATGTGAAGAAGATTGAGAGTGGTATGGATAAACCGATTGCAAGAGTCGCTTTCCTGTCATTAAGGAACGCGAATATGATGACAACAGCAATAAGCACTCCAAGCAAGCCTGATAATATGACTGTCTTCATGGAGTTCACTACAAGTGCGCTGTCATCGCTGATGATGTTGTATTCTATAGCACCATCCGTCTCAGCCTCTGACTCCTTCAATATCTCTTTGACTCTGTTAGTGATCTCCACCAAGTCGGATCGTAGCCATGTCGTTC
>JAZURW010000037.1:0-5652 GCA_045606405.1 Candidatus Ornithospirochaeta sp.
ATTTATGGAAGCACTCCAAATGCAATTATGCTAATTCTACATTTTCAAAAGTTCTTTTGATTGTAAAACATAAACGGTATAACACTGCGTTATACCGTTTATAGGTGGATTATTCTTTTTAGAGCAAAGATTTAGTTATTATCTGGACTTTTCAGCATAATGGTCAAATTCCATTGAGAAATTACCTCTGCCTTGGGTTGCTGACCTTAAGATGGTTGTATATCCAAACATCTTCTCAAGAGGAGCCTCTGCAGTTACGATATCTGCACCAACTCTTGATTCCATGGAAAGGACTATTCCATTTCTTGCTGTCAAAGTTGAGATGACATCTCCAATGTATTCACTTGGAGCTGTTGCCTGCACCTTCATTATTGGCTCCATCATCATAGGGGATGCCTTTGTACAGATCTTATCAAATGCCATTGCAGCACAGCTTGTGAATGCCATCTCAGTACCGGTCAATTCATCGTAAACGATATCAGTGACATCAACTTCAATATCTGTGCATTCATACCCAAATTGAATACCTGAGGAAAAAGCTCCATTAATACCGCTTTTGATAGCCTCAATGATCTGTTCAGGGATCTCTCTTGTCTTTGCCGATATCTTGAGGATATTGCCACTCTTAGGTTCAAGTGGTCTTACCTTAAGCTCAAGCTCTGCATTGTTCTCCTTGTTCGCAATGGTCTTCGAGAATGTCTCTCTTCCTGATGCCTCGCTTCTGATGCACTCTCTGTACGAAACTTGAGGATTTCCAACTCTTGCATCGATCTTCATCTCTTTTGTGATTCTTGTCACCAGAACATCAAGGTGTAGTTCTCCCATTCCTGATATTACAAGCTGACCAGTCTCCTCGTCATCCTTGTATGTGAAGGTTGGGTCTTCCATAGCAAGAGTATCGAGTGCCTTCTTCAGCTTGTCCTGGTCACTTGTTGTGTTTGGCTCTATTGCAATAGAGATGACAGGATTAGGGAATATCATCTTCTCCATTAAGAATGGATGGTTTTCCGCTCCGATTGTGTCTCCTGTCTGGGCAAGCTTAAAGCCCACAATCACACCAATATCACCAGCTTTCAGCTCAGATATCTCCTCCTCTCTCATTGCATGCATTCTGAAAAGCCTGTTGATTCTTTCCTTTTTGCCCTTTGTTATGTTATAGACAGCAACGCCTTTCTTGAGCGTTCCAGAGTAAACTCTCACAAAGCAAAGAGGTCCTGCCTGAGGGTCAACCTGAATCTTGAAGATCAAAGCCTCCAAAGGACCATTTGAGTCGTGCTTTAGCTCCTGTGTCTTGCCATTTTTGGCATTTATGATCTCTACAGGAGGAAGATCAAGAGGGGAAGGGAGAAGGTCAACAACTCCATCCAATACTGTCTGCACACCAATATTCTTAAGTGAGGAACCCACAAATACAGGCAGAAGGCTTCTTGACAGAGTGCATTCACGCAGAGTCTTTCTGATCATATCCTCAGGAATATCCTCGCCTTCGAAATAGAGCTCTGTGATTTCATCGGAAAAGGATGCGACTGCATCAATGAGCTTCTCATACCACTGATTTGCAAGATCCTGAAGGTCCAAAGGAATATCGGTTTCAATGATATCCTTTCCTTGGTTGTCCTTTGAGAAGGTAAGAGCCTTCTTTCTAATGATATCGATTACCCCTGAAAAATCGCCTTCTGACCCAATAGGGATAAATAGAGGGACAGGGTTCGCACCAAGCTTTTTCTCCATCTGCTCAAGAACAGAGAAGAAGTTCGCTCCCATTCTGTCCATCTTGTTTATGAAGGCGATTCTTGGGACATTGTAATTATCTGCCTGTCGCCATACTGTCTCAGTCTGAGGCTCAACACCACCCACTGCGCAGAATACGCCAACAGCTCCATCGAGGACCCTAAGGCTTCTTTCAACCTCCGCAGTGAAATCAACATGACCGGGAGTGTCGATGATATTTATCTGATGGTCTTTCCAATAGCAGGTTGTTGCTGCAGAGGTTATAGTGATGCCTCTGTCCTGCTCCTGCTGCATCCAGTCCATCGTTGCTTCGCCATTATCTACCTCTCCAAGCCTATGGTTCTCACCTGTGTAGAAGAGGATTCTCTCAGTTGTAGTTGTCTTACCAGCATCAATGTGTGCCATGATGCCTATGTTTCGGATTAGTTTATCGTCCATAGCAAGGAAAATATATCACATGGTTATTCTTTATACAATTTGGAATAGCTTCAATATTGGCAAAATTAATCAAGCCCTATAAAGGAGATATCAACTTCGCACGCTTCTTAGGGCTCTCATTGAGTTCAATACGGCAATAAGCGCAACCCCTGTATCCGCAAGGACAGCTATCAGCATATCGGCTCTTCCTAAGAAGGCAAGCATGAGAACAAGCGCCTTAAAGGAAAGTGAAAGGAAAATGTTCTCCTTCACGATGGCGTCTGTTCTTTTCGCAAGCTTCAATGAGATTGCGACTCTGTTTATGTCATCATCTAGAATCACAGCATCAGCTGCCTCTATGGCAATATCGGCACCAATGCCGCCCATGGCAAAACCAACATCAGAGCATTGCATGGAAGGCGCATCGTTTATGCCGTCACCTATGAATGCTACATGGTGATTCTTTCTTATTTCTTCAATTATGCCCATCTTATCCTGAGGCAGGAGAAGAGGGTGTATCTCATCTATCCCAAGCTCATTGGCAACATCCTCGCATGCCTCTCTTCTGTCGCCTGAGAGCATATAGGTTTTTTCTATGCCCAACGATTTGAGTCTCTTTATTGCCTCAGCGCTTTTCTTCTTTATCTTATCGGATAGATAGAACACAGCTAGTGCATCATCACCCTTCAAAAGGAATACAGCTGTCTTATTCAAGTTATCTGATGCATGGTTTTTCAATAGCTTGATGCTACCTATGCTATAGCTTATGCCATCTATTTCGCCCTTGATTCCCAATCCTGGCATCTCCGTGATCTTGTCGGCTTTCTTATCAACATGCCCGACGTATCGCAATATCGCTTTTGCGATAGGGTGAGAGGATGACCTTTCAAGTGCATAGGCTAGTTCTTTTGCTCTTTCCTCATCAACTTCGTCAGATAAAACCCTGAAGCCTGTTACTGAGAAATCACCTTCAGTCAGGGTGCCTGTCTTGTCAAAGGCAACCACATCGACATGGCAAAGACTTTCAATGATGCTTGAGCCCTTTATGAGAATTCCATTTTTCGCATAGCTACCGATTGAAGCGAAATATGCAAGAGGCACAGATAGGACTAGAGCGCATGGGCATGAGATGACTAGCAGCATGCATGCTCTGTAAATGGAATCTGTTAGTGTGTTCAGCTTGAGAAGAGGAGGGATAGTGGCAAGCAGAATGGCCAATGCGATTATGATAGGTGTGTAATACCTTGAGAATCTTGTGATGAACATCTCGCTTTCTGCCTTCCTGCCTTCACTTTCTCTGGTGAGCTTTATGATCTTAGAGGCAGTTGATTCCTCATATATATGAGTTGCCTTGATCTCCAGAGGGCCTTCAAGGTTGATTGATCCTGAGAGAACCTCATCTCCTCTTTCTATCCTCTTCTCTCTTGATTCACCTGTTAAGGCCTTTGTGTCAAGAAAGGAGGAGCCCTTTATGACCACACCATCTATTGCCACCTTCTCGCCAGGTCTTATTAGGATGACATCACCAATTCTTATCTCCTCTGCTTTGATAAGGCTCTCCTTTCCCTCTGTAAGGAGAGTTGCGAACTCCGGCGTCAGATCAAATAGGCTAGATATTGATTTTCTTGATTTTGCTGTGGCCTTTCTTTGGAAATACTCTCCAATTTGGTAAAACAGCATGACTGCAGTCGCCTCCTCATAGGAAGAGATTACAAGTGCCGCTATTGTCGCTATTGTCATCAGAAAGCTCTCGTCGATGAATCTTTTTCTAAATACATTCCTGATGGCCTTTAAGATCACATCATATCCAGAAGTCAAATAGCTAGCTATCAGGAGAAGGGGAATATCGAGAATAAGACCAAGCGACAATAAAGCAATTGAGAGGACAATCCTTAAAAACGCTGGATCCTTTTCCCTTTTATCCATGTCATCCGATAAGAATACTATTTCATCATCTGCTTGTTTTGAAAGCATCATAACGCTTTCCTTGGAAAGTGTGGTTTTCACCTTTAGTATTCCATTATTGAAATCAAGGACAGCTTGGCTTATCTCGTTGACGCTATTTAGGTTATTCTCGATTTTCTTGGCGCTATTAGGACAATCAATGGATACGTTGAAGATGTATTCTCTTTCATTTGAAGGGAAGGATATTTCATCAGATATTCCCAGGGCTCTTGCTTTGATAATTTCTTCGCTTATATTTCCTTTGTAGTAAAGGATTTGATTTTCAAAGTCAAGAATTGCCTCATCTATGTCATTGAACTCATTGAGGCGTCTTTCGATCTTCTTTGAGCAATTAGGGCACGACAAGTCAACTTTTATCTCTTTTCTTGCTTCTTTGAAATCCATGGCAACTCACTTTAATATATGAATATCTGTTCATATATTAAATATTAGGCATAGCTATGTCAATCGATGCTTTAGGATATTCTTTTATGCTGATGGGCATATATGCTTTCATTTCCAGAAGCAATATATGCCATGGAGACAGAAATGAAGAGCATCAGTGGCTCATTATAATGGAAGAGCTCTAGCCCAAGAGCAAAGCAGACGACAGGAAGATTAGTGCCGCCTGAGAGCATTCCAAGAGCCCCCAAAGCTGCAAAGGCTCCAGTAGGAAGCCCTAAGAGGGAAGAATATGCGTACCCAAAGGTTGAACCAAGCACAAGCAGTGGAACGACCTCTCCACCTACAAAGCCAGCTGCTATTGATAGGAAAATCAGAAGTGCTTTCACTATAAAGGCATATAGAGGAACCTCTCCTGATATGGATCTGGATAGAAGACCTGTGGAGAGACCGTTGTAGTCAAAGTTGTTTGCTAAAAGGTAGTTTAAAGCGATTATCAAGGTGGCTATAATCGAGGTAAATATGGAAATTGATACCTTGCTTCTGAACTTCTTGGAAAGAAGCTCCTTAAATCCTTCCAGAGCAATGCAGAATCCCTTTGCAAGCGTTCCTATGATAAAGGCGAACAAGGCGACATTGAGTGCGTTTGCCACGCTTGGCGAGAGAAGGACGTACTCAGGGATATGGAGTATGTGTATCGAGAGCGCTGAGGATACAAAATAGGATGAGAAGGATGATATTAGGCAAGGAAGAAAGGCATCAAGCCTTGTGATGTCAGGGGAAGCAAATTGAGTGCCGAACAGAACACCTGCGACTGGAGAGCCGAAGAGAGCTGAGAAAGCAGCGGATGCGCCACTCATAAGGAAGTAGTCCTTTTCAATGTTCTTTTTCTTAAGCAGCCTCTCTTCTCCCTTTTTTGCGAAGGAAGCGACAGAAAGCCCTATTTGGACACCCACACCCTCTTTGCCAACTGATGCGCCCACTAAATGGGATAAAGAGGACATGAAATATCCAACGATTCCCATGTAAGGGGAAACCTGTGACTTCTTATGGTCATTCACAAGGTTGTTCTCCTCATCAAGATGTATCTCATCAATTGCATAAACAGTTGCCTTCTTAAAATCATCTCCAACCTTCTTGTAGACGAGGTAAGAGAGA
>JAZURW010000038.1:0-12977 GCA_045606405.1 Candidatus Ornithospirochaeta sp.
GACTCTCTATCCTTCTTCTTTCCACCTGGGTTGAAGTTCTTGCCCTTGCTCTTCTGATTTAGCTCTAAGCTCTGTGGGGCTCCTGCGCCAGTTCCAGGCTGCTGTGGTCTAGGACCACGTGGTGCGAAAGTGCCTGGCTTGCCGTCACGCTTGAAGCCGCCCTCTCTGTTTTGGTTATTAAAGCCAGGAGTATAGCTCTGGCCTGCCTTTGGCATATTGCTTCTGCCTTCCTTATTGAAAGGAGGCCTATTCTGCCCATCCTTGCCACTCTGGCGGTTTCTCTGGTTTTGTTGTCCCTTGTATCCACCAGTTGGTCTACCACCGACAATGCCAGCGACCCTTGGTCTGGCTGGGGAAGCTGTCTCAGCCTGCTCCACCTTCTGTCCTGGTACAGGTGGAAGGTTTGCAGTCTTGATGATGACAGGTCCATTGTGAAGTGGTGACTGGATTCTGTTATTGACTGGCTGAGCGCTATTTGTCATGAAGCTTCTGCCAGCAATGACATTGTCCCTTACGCCATCTTTTTTGATTGGAGTTGGCTGCACTTTGGAAAGCTGAGGCCTTTGTGCTTGAGGCTTTTGCTGCTTAGGATTCTGCTTATTGGAAAAGTCCTGCTTCTCCTTGCTCTTATCCTGTGCTTTGTCAGCTGTCTTCTGAACAGGCTTTTGAACCTCTGGCTCAGGCTCCTTTTCCTTGACCTTGACAACAGTCTTCTTCTTAAGGACGATAACCTTCTTCTCAACTTCATGAGTGGAATCTTCGCTCTTAGCAGGTGCGGTCTTAACCGGCTGAGGAGTTACAGTTTTCTTGATGACATTAACTTTGGTTTTCTTTTCTTCGTTCTTTATTTCTTCAGACATACGAACCTTTTTGGATAATTAAACTAAATCTCACTCGAACTCAAACTCTGCACCGCAAGATGGGCAAACAGAGGTACCAGCTGGAAGGATTGAATGACAGATAGGACACTCGAACTCCTCTGTCTCCTCTTCTTCGCTGATTACAACGCTATTTCTCACAATCTCGATCTCCTCGATTGCAAGACCCATATCCAATAGCTCTTCTTCCTCATAGTCAAAGAACTCTTCGATAGACCAAATATCAACTGTATGAAGCTTGTCAACAAGCTCTGAAGGAAGACCAATATCGCTGATAGGAGTCTCATCCTCCGCAATACCGATCTGCTCATTTGTCAGGATGATTGGCTCATCTTCCTCATATTCCTCATCATCCTCGCTCTTGAAGAGAGAGTTGACATTCTGATAAATCTGCTGAGTCTGCTCCATCTCCTCGAACTGTGACTGCGTCTTCACCTCGATATTCCAATCACAAAGCATCTTTGCCAGCTTTACATTGACGCCGCCCTGTCCAATTGCGATTCCCTGCTGATTGTCATCAACAATCGCGACAACATGCTTTGTTGAAGGATCGATTGTCACTACTCTCTGGACCTGTGCAGGGATGAGGGCATTAGCGATGAATACCAAAGGATCTTCATCATATCTTACAACGTCGATCTTCTCGCCTTCACACTCAGTCATGATAGTCTGGATTCTAGTACCGGACTTGCCTACTGTTGAGCCAACAGGATCGATGTCGGTCTTCTTAGTATCTACAGCTACCTTTGTCCTAATTCCGGCATGTCTTGCGATTGACTTGATCTCAACGTCTCCTGATGCAATCTCTGGAACCTCATGCTCGATAAGGGCCTTGATGAACTCCTTTGAGGATCTGGAGAGGAGGATTCTGACGCCTCTCTGCTTCTTGACCTGGTGATTGTCTCTGCCTCTCTTCTCAATCTCATCACCGCGATCGACCTTCTCAACAAAGAACTTTCTCTTGTCAGTGATGTTGTATGACTCTCTTGGGCTCTGTCCTCTAACTGGGAAGAGCGCATCGGTTCCCTCAAGATTGAGATTGACCATGAAGTCGCTGTTTCTATTCTGTCTCTTGATCTCGCCAAATACCAGCTTGCCTTCCATTGCCTTAGCATCGACATAAATCTTGTCTGTGTTATATTCCTTTACAACCTGCTGGCTTCTCTGCTTTGCAGACTGCACAGCTGAGTATTCGAAGGTCTTTGGATCGAGGACAATCTCAAGAACGTCGCCTGGCTCGATATCGCTGCCAGCAAGCTCAATTGCCTCATCAAGTGGGATTTCAGTTACACTTGAATACCAATTCTCCTCTTCAACAACTTCTTTCTGAGCATAGATCTCAACGAACTTCTTATTGTTTTCATAAATGAACTTAATGACTATGTTCTCATCAGTGCCTGTCTTTCTCTTGTATGCGCTTTTTAGCATATCTCTGATCAATGACTGCACTTTTTCATCATCCATTTTTCTTTCATTGATCATTTCATTGATTTCTAAAGTCAAATCAAGCATTTTTGCCCTCCCATCTGTATTCAAGTTTTGCTTTTGCAATATCCTTATAGTTCAATTCAATGGAGTCGCCCCTTTCGTTCTTGTCCTCGATTAGGTAGTCGGTCAATATAACTTTGCCCTCATCGGCACTATCTATCCTTCCAACCACATAACAGGAGTAGACAGTTGAATAAACTCTCACATCCCTTCCTCTGAAAACCTTGAATTCGAGGATGTCCTTGAAATTCCTCTGCATGCCAGGGCTTGTGACCTCCATTGTAAGGTCCCTATCGCCAAGCATTACCTCATAACGTGGATAGATTATGTTATAAGCCATTTCCAAATCGTCTGTGCTGATCTCGCCATTCTCCTTAGAGAGGACAACCCTCATTTGATTGGATAGACCAACCTTGTTCAAGGAAGTCTCGACAAGATTCAATCCAAGACTCTCAATAAGAGATGAAACGTCTTTGAACAGCTCCTTTGAGCTAGCATCGTTTGTTAGCATGTGCCTCCAGTCATAAATAAAGGGACCGTCTGTGGGTCCCTTAAATTGCTTTAATGAAACTATAGATAATTTAATTGTAAGCAAAGGCTTTGTCAATAATCAATTAAAGCTTTTTAGAAAATACGGCAATTAAAGCATCATATGCTTTTTTTCAGCTCGGAGAGAAACAGAAGAGCCTCCAAAGGAGTGGATCCCTCAAGATCAAACTCATCGATTCTCCTGATTATCTCATCGTCCTTCGAATCCTCTTTGCAGTCCTCCTGCAAAAAGAGATCGCCTTGAGAACTATCAAAGGCTGAATAATCGGCAAAATGCTTCTTCTGGAAGGATGTTGCCTCATTTATAACAGCACGAGGAAGACCAGCTAAGCGCGCAACATGTATGCCATAAGATGAGCCCGCGGTGCCCTCAATTGCCTTCTTTAGGAAGATTATCTGGTTCTTCTCTTCCTTAACAGCCATGTGCAATAGCTGCATGCCAGAGGTATCGAGGAGAGTAAGCTCATGATAATGGGTTGCGAACAGAGTGATTGAACCCAGCTTTCTTAGGTAATTCATAATCGCATAAGCCAAGCTCATGCCATCCTGGGTGCTTGTCCCCCTACCAATCTCATCCATGATCACAAGGCTTCTATTGGTTGCAGAGCGAAGGATTTGGCTTGACTCAGACATCTCAACAAGGAAGGTGGATTCGCCTCTTGAGAGGTTGTCACTTGCTCCAACTCTGCAGAAGATCTTATCGATAATAGGCACATCAGCACTCTGAGCAGGCACAAAGGAACCAATGTGAGATAAGAGAGCGATTATCGCAATCTCTCTTAGGTAGGTGCTCTTTCCAGCCATATTAGGACCTGTGATCAGGGAAAACCTTGATTTTAAGGTCGAGAAGGAGTTTGCAATGTAGTTGCTCCTGTCTGTATGATCCTCTACAACAGGGTGTCTTCCGTTAATTATTGAAAGCTCCCCTTCTGCGATGATATTAGGCTTGCAATAGTTCTTATCCAACGCCAAATAAGCAAGAGAAGAATAGAAATCCAGCAAAGTAATGATGCTGGACATCTTTGATATGTCCTTATAGAGGAACTCAGCCTTATCGACAAACGACTTATAAACCTCGAGCTCTCTCTTTGATGCCTCAATTGAGGCAGATGTGATTCTATCTTTTATAAGCTCAAGCTCAGGGGTTGTGAACCTCTCGCCGCCAACTAGGGTCTGTCTTCTAATGAAGTAGTCAGGAACCTTGTTAAGCTGTCCCTTCGAAACCTCGATGTAAGCGCCTATGATTCTATTCTCGCCGCACTTCATCACAGTTATATCGGTCTCTTGCTTCAGCTTCTCAACATACTCACTTAGCTTAGCTGAGCCGTTTTCAAGATACTGCCTAAGTTCATCAAGCTTCTCATCATAAGAGTCAAGGATGATTGTGCCCTCATTTTGGATGTTGGTGCACTCTCTGTTAATTGCCTTAACTCCCTCGGAAGCAAAGTCTATAAGACATTCAAAGGATGACGTGAAGTCCTGGGAAAGATTCAAATACAGAGGCTTTTCGGAGACAATAGAGAAAAAAGATGAGATGCTCTCGCTAATTGCAAGGATATCACGAGGTGTAACCTTTCTCATCGATGCCTTTACAGCAAGGCGCTCTAGATCAGAAGTCTCACTCAAGAAATGCCTTACTCTCTCAAGCTCTCTCTTATCATTGAAAAAATAATCAACCCAATCAAGGCGCTTCTTGATTTCATCAACATTAACAAGAGGATGGATCAGTGCATGCTTCAAGAACCTCGCACCAGATGGGGTCTTAGTCCTATTGATTGAGGAGAATAGAGTTCCTTCATCCTTTTTCTCATTAGTAAGGGAAGTGAGAATCTCCAAGTTCTTCACAGCTGCGCTATTTAAAGACATGTAGGTCTCGCTCTCCACCTTCTCTATATATCTTAACTGGGGAAGCTCGCTTTTCGCAGTCTCTCCAAAGTAAGAAAGAAGAGCACCTATACAAGCAAGGATAGGGTCCTTTTCGCTAAGGCCAATCAAACGAAGGACGTTATCAGAGAACTGCTTCATAGCCTCTTTCTTTCCATCCTTTATGGAGAAGTACCAGCTGGGAAGCTTAGTGAGGATTGCATTCGTGCCGTCTATTACCCTCCTTAGTTCCTTTAGGGAGAAATAGGAATCATCAGAGACCAGAATCTCCTTAGGCCCTATTGTCGATAGAGCATTCTCCAAACTGGAAAAGCCCTTATCCTCCAGTAAGGTCCTTATATAAAACTCACCTGTGGAAATGTCGGACCATGATAGATATGTACCTTTTCTATCTACATGAATTGAAAGAATGTAGTTTGATGCAAGACTATCAAGATACTCACCCTCAACAACAGTTGCTGGCGTATAAACTTGCGTGACCTCTCTCTTTGCAAGCTCTCTAGGATTGTCAACATCCACAAATTGCTCACATATGGCAACCTTCTTGCCATAATCGAGAAGACGCTTCAAATAGTTCTTCATCGCATGGTATGGTATGCCGCACATAGGAGACGAACCACGATGCGTCAATGTTAGATTCAACAGCTTCGAGACCTCTAATGCGTCTTCTGCGAACATTTCATAGAAATCACCTAAACGGAAGAAGAGCACCTTGTCTTGGTGCTCTTTTTTAATCTCTGTATATTGACGCATCATCGGCGTCAATTTCTCACTATCGTTTCCCATCTTATCCCTTAATAAAGAGAAGTTGTGATCGCAAGCACAAGCTTTAAACCAGAACCAGGTCTATTGCTTGAGTTGAAGATGAAACCACTGTCCCAATTAAATCCATTTAGTGAGTTCATTGTAGCATTCTTTACAAGATAAAGTCCAAGTGGGAAGCCAGGAATCTGCATCTTGATTCCAGCACCTAGCGCATAATACCAGTTTATGTCGCCAAAGGAATCGAATGCTTCAAGGTTCTGCACGACGCCACTTGCTGATGCGAACGCTTCAAGAGCAATCACCTGGTAAACCAAAGGATAGCTAAGATCAAGCTGGTTGTGCCATAAGAACGACTGGTCATAGATGACATTGAAGCCTCTTCCGATGTTCATGCCATCGATGTAAAGCATCTCATATTTTGTAGCGCCCTTCTGAGGTGCATGCCAGCCCCAACCTCCATCTTCTTCATTATTCCAATACTGTGGAAGCATCAAAGAAAGGTTGCTTGTCCCTGAAAGGACAAGGTTCTTCTCCTTTCCTTCATCATCAACATGCTTTAGAAGTGAATGATAAGCAGCTCCGTTTATGCCTAGCCTATTGTAGTTTGAAAGGCCCTGGAGGATTCCACCTGCATAAGTGTAATCAAGAGATACGATATACCCGCGAGTTGTGTTTGCCTTTAGATCCCTACCATCCCATGAAAGTGACAATGAGAGCTTATTGGAGAACTGCCACTTATCATTGTACTTCTTGATCAAAAGCTCATATGGAGTGAAGTTATCGTTATCATAAACAGCATGGTTAAGACCAATTGAGATTCCACCGCTTACAGACAAAGTGCCTGGATTCCAAACAAAAGCATAACCTGTGTTATAGCCTAATGCGATTCTATAATAGTCGTAATCCATCAGGTATGCGCTTGATGGTGTAGCATCAGTGCTGTACCAATCATATGGGCTGTCATAGCCAAGAGGATATGTGAGTCTATCGCTATCTCGTCCATCAAAGAAATCTGAGCCGATGCCCTTCTGAAGAGCGCCAGTTCTAACATTTCTCTCAATAGATACAGAGATGCCATTGGACCATCTCTTATCACCAACCCAATCATCTGCAAGAGAGAGTGATAAGGATTGGGTTGTTGGACTTAATGTAGTGCCAACAGAGAGATCTCTACCTGTGCCTGAGAGGTTCTTGTCAGACCACTGCAGGAACCCTGATACAGGGAAGCCATCAGCAGTTCCTCCGAAGGTTGCTCCGAATTGGAGCTCCATCTGGTTGCCCTCCTCCACAATATATTCAACAATGACGCCATCTGAGGAGGTTGAAGCATAAAGCTCTGCGCTAATGCCCTTCAAAAGTCCAGTGTTCATTAGGTTCTGCTGGCTCTTGATGTAATCAGCTCTAGAGAAAACATCGCCAACCTTCATGCTAAGCTCTCTCTCAAAAACATAAGGCTTTGTCTTTGTAAGACCAGATATGATGATCTCCTCAATAACAGACTGAGGTCCTTCAACGATATCTATGTCATATCTAACAGTGTGATTCTCCTCATCTCTAGTCTCGATAGGGTTCACATATGCCCTGATATATCCATTGTCATAATATAGAGAGGTAAGCTCCTGAAGCATCAAAGCAACCTCTTCAAGGTTCAGGATGGAGTTAGCTTTGATGTCGATTGTATTGCTGACCTCTTCATCTGAGAACACAGTGTTGCCCTTGAATGTTATCTCCTCAATAGTCCACTTATCGCCTTCGTAAATCGAGAAGATGACGTTCATATATACAATGTTATCCTTCTCCTCCCCTGTGGGCTCAATCCTGACCTCTTGGATCCTAGCATCAGGATATCCCTTTGTTGCGTAGTAAGCGATTATTGCAGCTTCATCTGCAACAATTGTGGATTCCTGAAGATTACCAGCGTTGAAGAAGGACTTTGCCTTTGTTGACAAAAGCTTATTGAGCTCCTTTGAGGAAACAGCATTGATATTCTCAAAGAGAATCTCTCTTATCCTATATTGCTTACCCTCATTTACCGAGAAGAGAATCTCTGCTTTGTTTGTCTCCTCATCAATATCATAGCTGACTGAGACAGAGGCATCTCTATATCCCTTGGATAGATATTCATCCTCAATCAATAAAGCATTGGCAGAAAGAGTTGAATAGTTGAAAAAATCACCAGTCTTGATATTCTGAAGCTCAAGGAGCGTTGAGGTTCTCATCTTGTCATTGCCTTCAACAGAGACCTTGCTTATATATGGTGCCTCGTGAATCTCCAAATCAATTACGAGATTGGACTCCTCTCCCTCTGCGTTTGCCTCGGCAATGAACCACTCCATCCAAGGCTGTGAATACAAAATGTCTGTTATTTCATTGAAAAGCTCATTTGAATACTGCTGGCCAACATATGGAGAGAGCACTGAGTCAATGGTTTTCTCTGAGACATTCTGAAGCCCAGAATACCTAAAGTCTGTGATAGTTTTGCCCACATACCACTCATCTTGCGCAAATAGAGACAAGGTCATCAACAATGAATAAGCGATTACGAATAATAGACTTTTGAATTTTCTCATTTAAACCTCGGATTCGTATTGTACCATAAATGCCATAACAAGCACAAATGCATCATTAATGTGCTTTTACTAGGATATTCTACTTAAATATAAGCAAATGAAATAGTTATTCAATATGTGAAGTTGATGTAGTTTTCATTTTCAGAACAAAATCCTCTTTGAGAAGGTAAAGCCGAAGTTGTCAATCAGCTCAAAGAGCGTGAGATTGGACGGCTTAGTGAAGAATGTCACATTCAATAGAGGGTTGCTCCACTCAAGCGATATCTCAGTGTCGAGGATAAGGTCATCAGCAATGAAGGCAAATCCGTTTTTGCTGTTTCCCCTATCTGCAGATAGATGCACAAGCGCCTGCAAATAGAAGTCAGGTGAAAGGTACTTGCCCAAATGCAAGGTAGTTCCATCAAGGTATCTAGCCATAGGAGAGAATGGGGATGATGAGGAATACCCTGCAAGCTTAACTGTGTCAGTCAAGAGATTAGCGACGATATTGCTATGGATTGAGAAGGTATCAAGGGAGAGTGCGCCTCTGATTGCATTATCGATTCCGCCATCACCACTGCCAATGAAGCCAAACTTCTGAAGAATGTCAACGCTTGCGGCAGCAAGAGAAGTAACTGTCTCAACACTTGAGGTGCTCTGAGTTGTCGTGGTTGGCAAGATCGACTGGCCAAGTATGGACAAAAGCTCATTCACAGTCTTGGATGGTGAGCTCTCAAGAGTTGGGGAGATATTGTTAAGCGTTGCCTCTCTAAGCACAAGATAGATATCAATAGGCTCTCCATTCTCATCAAAGTCTCTGAGAACAGCTCTTAAATTGAAGACTGGATCAAGACCAACAGCTCCATCTCTAAGTTCAATATTACCTTCTGTAATATAGAAATATTTCTGGAAGTAGAATATCTCTCCGCTTCTGAGAGGAATCTCGCCACCTGCGCTGATGCCACCATTTGAAAGCTCGAATCTGACATTGCTGTTGTTTGCGATATTCGCCCTTACAATAGGATTAGGGCCGAGAGGGAATACAAACTCTATATTGTCCAACATATGCACATCTAGCAATATATCAGTCTTGGCTGTTGGATTATACCAATCTGGCAGTGGATTCATTCCCAAAGAAAGTGTTGAGTCCTTAGCTATAACCTCTCCAGAGATAGCAACATCCATTCCAGGTCCAAAGATATTGAGATGTCCACTTGCCTTTCCCTTAATGTCGATGTTTGTCTGAGGCATAGCCATTCTATAATCAACAAATTCATCTTCTGGGATATATACATCAAGATCCCATGACTCGTATACAAATGAGTCATCAAACATTATGCCAAACCTGATATCGATAGGAGTTCTTTCATAAGTGTTGAGATTCAAAACAGTGGCATTGCAAAGAACATTCTCAAAGTCATTATCCCAAACCAGGAAGTTGATATCATGAAGCAACACTCTCTGATCAGGAAGCCAGAACACCTCAATCTCAGCATAATCGGAGCTCATGTTTCCTCTTAAGGAGAACCCATCATCATTTGGAGAGATATAGAGCTCTCCATAGAGATAGTGATTAGGAATGAATTGGACAACTGGCTGGGTAAAGATGTAGTTAACGAAGCTTACATCAATTTTATTGACCTCAGCCTTAAAATCATATTCACCATCAACCTTAACATCGCCTACTAAGCGCACATCTATAAGAGGATCAATATTGAGCCTTAGATCAAGGTTTCCCTCTTGAGGAGCGAAATATCCAGATAGCAGGTCGCCATTGACAGTTATCCTGGATCCATCGTATTCTCCTTCGAAACTACGACTAGGAGCAAAGAGCTTCTCATCGAGGCTTGCGCTTTCAAGGGTGCCACTGAAGGAAATTCCCCTGCCCTTTCTTGAGATCACCTCAGTAACAGACGAGATTATAGAGCCTGTTGATGGAAGCTGCAGCTCAAATGAGAGATTTGCATCGATGGTGAATGGACCATCATCGTGAGTCAAGGTCAAAACTGTTGAGCCATTATCCAAACCTAGCTTTCCAGAAACAGAATCGAAGCCAAGACTTGGGATGCTGAAAGAAATAGTATCATTTGAGTAGAACAAATCGGTAAGGGCAAGTCTTTCATTGTCAATGTAGAGGTTGCCGTAAATCTTTCTGAAGTCGTTGGTTATATCATCGGAAACTGCATTGAAAAGACCTGAGAAGGCAAAATCTTCAAGCTTTAGCGCATGTCCTGCGAGATTGAAGTTGCCTATCATGCCATCAAGGCCGAGCCTAGATAGAAGTATCTCATTGCCTCTAATCGAGCCTACAAACTCATCCTCATACTTAATGACTGAAATAAGAATGCTTTCCTTTCCAGTTCCACTGAGATCGGAGAATGAGGAAGCAAAGCTCTTGTTCCTGATATCCATAAGTCCACGGCCTGATAAAGTTGGGTAATCTTCTGAAGCCAGCTCAATCTCGCTAATTGATATTTCATCATTGTTGCCTGATGCAGTCAGATGGAAGCTTGGGCTTCCTGGGAGCCTGAAGATATCATTCATATCGATATAAGGGATATCCAATAGGAATTGCTGCTCAGCGAAATCGAATGAAAGGTATATCTTCGCAGAGAGTGAGCTAGGCACAAACTCCGGTGTCTCATTTGAGAGGGTGAATCTATCGATATCCAATGACAGGCTGAGAATATCCTCCCAGCTTACATTAAGATCGATACTCTCATTAGACAGAGCTAGATTACTAGACCCAAGATCAAGGTTCAGATCAAGTGGGAAGGAATTTCCGAATATATTGAATTGGAATTCAGAGGATATCAGCTTTTCTTCAGAGAAGTTCACGCTGCCGAATATATTCGTATCCCTAAGAAGGGATGTATTTGAGAAGAAGGTGTATTCCTTGTAATCAGACAAGTATAGATCAACACTAAGATAATTGCTTGTTCTATCAGAGGATAGAACTACAAAGTTGCCCTCTGGCAGCAGCTGGGAATAGCTTAGTGAACCTGCATATACAATATCAAACCAATTGGAGTTAATATCCATCTCATTAATTGCGAGCTCGCTATCATCAAACTCCGCTTTCATGGTGGATGAGATATTGAAGTATGCATCATTGAAGCTGATATCAGATATCATGAGATCGTAATCAACAGGTCCATTGAAGCCGATTTCAGATTTCTCTGAGGCATGGAGCTCTAGCTTCACATCTCCATTTAGGGCTGTCCTATCTGAAATATATCCAGTCAATGCAGGAGTAAATCGATCAATAAGATATCCAAGGTGGCTAAGCTTGAACTCATTGAAATCCAGGTTAAGAGAAATATCTCCATCGTATTCTGCAAGAGCTGTAATATCATCAGATAGTGATAAGCCAAGAGTATATCTCTCATCCTCTCCTGATAACGACAATGAGAGAGGACTATAGAGATCAGGGAGGATGAAATCATCAATCTTAAGCAGGAAATCCATATTATCTGAGTTGGAGTCAACATCAAGACTTAAATCAAAGCTTGAAAGATCGAGTAAGGAGTTTTGGCTTTCAAAGGCAGCGGAGAAGGAAAGAGCTAGCATCAATCCATCCTCTAGTGTAAGCTCAAGATCCAAATCCTCAAGTTCAGCTTTCGAGAGATAGCTATTAGAGTACTTCTCAATATCTCCTGAAGCAATTCTTGGTGTATCCATGCGTAAGAATCCATTCTCAAGGTCAAAGTCCGCTTCAAGCTGCTCCATTGACAACAAACCATGGCCATTTTCATAAATGCTTGTGCTAGATAGGAGGAATGCAAAGTCGTTGTAGTTGGACGTATTGATCTCAATATCCTTAATAAGGCCATCAAAGCTGCCATAGCCAAGCCTGGACTCTTTTAAGGAAAGGGAGCCTTGGCTTGTTGACGCCTTCAAGCTGATCTCATCAACATCTGCGTAGACTGCCTGGCTATCGATCCTTGAATCCTTAAGCGCAAGGGCAATTGAGATATCATCGAGTTTAATGTTCTTATAGGAGGAAAGTGATAAGGTCATATCTCCCTTTGAGGACTCAATATCAAAATCGCTGACCTTGATAGAAAGGTCATCAAACACCAGTCCAGCCATCAGAGCTTCATCTTCAACAATGGATATAGAGAAATTGCTTAGCTTTGCATTTAAAAGCGACTGATCAAGCTCAAAGGAAGGCACATCAGCCTTGATAGAGGATCCAGCTATACCATTGTTCCATATTACGTTCACGTTGCAATTGTTGATTTCAATGGTATCCAAAAGAGATACATCGAGGTCCACAATCGACAAGTCAAAGCCATACTTATTGAGTATCTCAGGAACCTGGAGCGAAAAGCCATCCCCATCTATTGAAGAGTCTTGCATTCCTGATTCACCTAGAATTCCTGATGGCAGCTCGAAATAACCATTCTCAGCGACTACACCTAGCCTGCCAGAGCCTGTCAAAATATATGAGCTAAGATAGAAAAGACCCCTATTGATAGATAGATTCTCAAAATACAGAAGATCATGATCTTTGTACGTTATCCGAATATCGTGTATGTTAATGCCATCTCGCAAATTTCGTTCAATAGATGAAAATGATATACCAACATCACTCTCAATGGATTCCAATTCATCAAAGAGAATATTAGTCACTAAAAGCGTGGGGCTTGTGAGATTGAGCTGAGAGAGAATGAAAAAAGAAACCCCAACAAACAAAAGGACGACAAATATCGAGATTATAATCGTTGACGGGGTCGAATGGTATTTCATAAATCCTCAATTAACTCTTTAAAATAGATTAGCACAAAGACCATTGAAAGAAAACAAAGACTGCCTCCTCTCTTCACAGGCTATTTACTTTAATATAAGATAACCATGGAGT